>NZ_NCVA01000040.1:0-300000 GCF_002096685.1 Streptococcus oralis subsp. dentisani
GAAAAGGCGGTGTCTTAACCCCTTGACCAACGGACCTTGAGCTTTTCAACTCTTTCTATTATACCTACTTTTCCTACTTTGTCAAGATCTTTTTTGCCTATTTTCAGTTTATCTAAAATCACTCAATACCACTCTTAATTCTCCTAGAAGCGCCTTGCGTCCTTTGAAACATTCTCCTCCCATTAGACGGTCAAGTTGTTCTTTTTTTCTTCCCCCTGACTTGCCTTGTAATTCTTTAGAAGCTCATGAAAGAGATAATAATCATCTAGTCTCAGGCCTTTTTCTCCTAGACGATGACTGATTTCGCTCACCTCCTCATAAGGCTCTTTGTCGAAACGGCGCTTGTGACTTTCCTGTTTACGGATGGAGTCTAAGATGCGATTGCGGAATTTGGTTTTAAAGCACACATATAATCGGCGACGTTCACCAACTAGTAACTCTGGATGGTGACTGACCAGCTCATACAGGCACATCATCCCCTCCTGGTCCCAGTCTTCTTTCTCCCACAGATGTAAATGGTATTCTTTGCGGCACTTATGGACAATCCCTTTACTTTCTTCGTATAGTTCTTTCAGATTCATAGACCTCTCCTTTCTGCATTTAGTTTAACAAAATGCATCAAGCCTTTGATCTACTTCTCCTCTTCTGTACTTCTCGTTGCCTCAACTGCATACAAAAAGAGAGGCCTGGCCTCTCTGGGGTTATTTTTCTTCACTCATTTTTGATTTTACTTCATCATAAGATAGGGCATGTGATTCCTCTTCTACTGTCTCAGGCATTTTTCCTGTTTCGTAAAGAGATTTAATTTGAGTACTATCCAATGTTTCGTATTTCAACAATGCCTCTGCAATCAACTTGTGGGTTTCACGATTTGATTGAATAATTTCAGCTGCTTTGTTTCGTGCTTCATTTAATAATGAACGCACTTCCTCATCAATCTCATAGGCTGTTTGCTCTGAAATTGATTTTTGAGGACTTTGTGCACCAAACATAGCATGATTACCTTCGTATTGAACTGGACCAAGTTTTTCACTCATACCGTATTCAGTAACCATTGCACGCGCCATCTGTGTAGCTTGTTCAAAATCATTGGAAGCTCCTGTAGTTTGGACATTAAAGATAATCTCTTCAGCTACACGACCACCCATCAAACCTGCCAATTGCTCTTTCATATCTTCTTTAGAAAGAAGCATTTGGTCTTCTTTAGGAAGTGCAATCATGTATCCGCCTGCACGTCCACGTGGCACGATGGTCACTTTATGAACAACACGAGCATTTGACAAGACTAAACCAACAATGGTATGTCCAGCCTCATGGTAGGCAACCAATTCACGTTCTCTTTGTGATACTGTTTTATCTTTCTTAGATGGTCCAGCAATCACTCTGTCCTCTGCCTCATCAATATCTGAAGCATCAATGACTGACTTGTTGCGACGGGCTGCAACCAAGGCTGCCTCATTTAGAACATTTTCCAAGTCAGCTCCCACAAAACCTGGGGTTTGTTGGGCAACTAATTTCAAATCAACATCGTCTGCCAGAGGTTTATTTTTAGCGTGAACTTTCAAGATTGCTTCACGACCTTTAACATCAGGACGACCAACCAAGACTTTTCTATCAAAACGTCCCGGGCGTAGTAGAGCAGGATCAAGGACATCTGAACGGTTTGTTGCAGCGATGACGATAATTCCTTCATTTCCCTCAAAACCATCCATTTCAATTAAGAGTTGGTTCAAGGTTTGCTCACGTTCATCATTTCCTCCACCGAGGCCGATACCACGTTGGCGACCAACAGCATCAATTTCATCGATAAAGATGATGGCTGGTGCTGCTTTTTTTGCATCCTCAAAAAGAGAACGAACACGGCTTGCACCAACTCCGACAAACATTTCTACAAAGTCAGATCCTGAGATGCTAAAGAATGGAACTCCTGCTTCTCCAGCAACTGCCTTAGCAAGTAAGGTTTTACCTGTCCCGGGAGGCCCCTCCAAAAGAACACCCGCAGGAATACGCGCACCAAGCTTTGTAAATCGTTTTGGATCTTTTAGGAATTCAACAACTTCGACTAATTCTTGTTTTTCTTCCTCGGCACCCGCAACATCTGAGAATCGTACCTTGATATCTTCTTTGTTAGCAGCCTTAGCCTTGCTACGTCCAAAACTCATTGGATTTCTACTATTATTTCCTCCCATATTTCCCATCATAGAAAAGAGGAAGAAGAAGAGAATAGCAAATGGCACAACAGAGACAAGGATATTGATCCACATACCACTTGAACTCTCATGTTTAACCGTTACCTCAGACTGATGTTCAGAAGCAAGTTTTTGCAATTCTGAAACTGTTGAATCCGACGGAAGAATGGTACTTGAGAATCTTTCTACTTTTGTAGCAGTAGGAGTGAAAAATTGAATCCCTGTTTCTTCTTTACTAGTCTTAGGATTTTTATAAACACCAGACACCTCAATGATGCTACCATTTGGCTGATAGGTCAATTCTTTTACATTGTCTGCTGTAATTTCTTTTACCAATTCTGTATAGTTAATTTTTTCGCTTCGTCCAGCAGTATTTCCAGAGTAAAAATACTGGAATCCTGTCACTAGGAAGAAGATAATTAACAAGTATAGAAATGGATTTCTAACTAAACCATTATTTTGTTTTTTCATTAAAGAATGCTCTTTCTAATTTGAATAAACTTCTTCTTTCAATACTCCAACATAAGGAAGGTTACGATAATTTTCTTTGTAGTCCAAACCATATCCTACTACAAACTCATTTGGAATAGTAAAGCAAGTATAATCTGCCTCAATTTCAACAACACGTCCCTCTGGTTTGTCCAACAAAGTCGCAATTTTAACCGAAGCTGCTTCTCTTGCAATAAACATATCTTTCAAATTCTTCAAAGTTTGACCTGTATCGATGATATCTTCTACAAATAGAATATGTCTTCCCTTGATATCTTGAGTCACGTCTTGCTTGATATTGATCACACCACTACTTGCTGTTCCACCATGGTAGCTAGATACCATCATGAAGTCCATCTCAATATGCGTATCAATATGTTTGACCAATTCAGCCATAAAAGGAATTGATCCTTTCAAAATTCCAATAAGAATTGGATTTTTCCCCTCATAGTCTTTGGTTAGCTGCTCACCTAGCTTTTTAGCTGCTTCTGTAATTTCATCATGTGAAACGAGGATTTTTTTTATATCGTGTTCTAACATCTTTTTACCTATCTATTTTTTCTATATAAAGTACAGTGTTCATTATATCATTTTTCGTGTTTTTACTCAAATCACTGATAGCAATTCCCAAAATTGAGACAATTTCTCCAAATTGCTCAATAATAGGGGTTATTTTTCGTTTTTCAATAGGAATTTTCAAATCTATAAACAAACGTCTCAGTTTCTTTCGATGCCCATTCAGGATAAGAACATCGCCAGTTTTTCGACACCTAATATGTACAGGTGTTTCTCGTGAAACCGTTACTTTTTGAACAGAATCCCCTTCAATAGGGATACCAAAGGAAAATAAATAGCCCATATATCGAACTTGATTTTGATAGTATAACACAAGTTCATCTTCCTTTTCATCGGCCTGAGGACTGATTTTACAAACTCGAAAATATTGATACTCTTTTATCAATTCATAGCCATTTTTAAGAGAATGACGATACTGGCTTTTAGTTGCTAAAATCTGTCGAACTTCGGCAAACTGAGCCTTTGTCAGATTTAAGTCTGGAAATTGATTAAGATAGTTCTGGAGCAAGATTCCTTGAGTTTGTTGAGAGTATGAAAATAGCTCATTCAAATCTTCCACATCAATTTGTTTCGAAAGTTCCGTTATTGTTGCTTGGTAATCTGAAATTTCCCTTCCAAAATCTAAAAGGGCGGATTTAAGACAAGGATTTTCTTTTTCAAGTTCTGGTAAATACCTATTCCGAATGCGATTGCGAAAATAGGTATTTTCCTGATTTGTTTGATCTTCGAAATGAAAAATTAGTGGAAAATCTTTTTTATGAAAATGCAACAAGGGACGGATGATTTCAATATCATCAACGACTTGACTTTCTTTTATTCCTGTTAAATGACGTAGCCGACTTCCGCGAATGAACCGCATCAAAATCGTTTCAACCTGATCATCCGCATGATGAGCAGTAACCAAGGCTGTCGCTCCAACCTCTTTCATGATTTTCCTAAAAAAATCATAACGAAACTCTCGAGCACGCGCTTCTGAAAAGTCTCCTGAAAAGCTTGTGATATAAATAGGAAGTCCAGCTGCATCAGCTAACTTTCTTAGTTCATTTTCCTCCCAGTCAGACTCACTTCTCTGCTTGTGATTGACATGTGCTAAAATCAACTCAATTCCCAACTCATTTTGATAAGTAGACAATAGCTGGAATAAAAACATCGAATCCAATCCACCAGACAGAGCTAATACGACCTTAGAATGTTTTTTGAAATACTCTTTTCTGAGAAAATGATTTAAAAAATCCTGCTCCCTCATTTTAGAACCTCATAGACATCCTTGGCTATCTTAGTAATAGTGTCATAATCAGAATTTTTGGTGAAAATGGAAAGAACGAAAGGAGAATCCGTATAGATAATCGCAGTGTCATGTTTAAACTCGTCGGCATCTCCAATTTTGTGAGCTACCTTAACCGAAACACCTTTCGCAATTCGTTGGTTATCAAAATTCGTCTTGCTTAGAGACTCTAGTACAAAGCCATTCTGATTATAAATAGCTTCCATGACCTTTCCAGCCATTTTTGAAGAGGCTAATTTATCATTCACATCCCAATCTTCACCCATAATGGTGGACATTTTTTCTTTAAAAGCCCCGTCAGATTGATTGGTCACATAATAACCTAAAATATTATGAGCAACATTGTCAGACTCTTTTGTTATCTTGGTAATTAACTGTTGGAGACTGTAATCTTTGTTGTCTCCTGTTTTAGGTAAACTACCACTACCTTCTGGTTTATAGGATCCGGGAAAGTTATTCACTTCTGGAATATACTTGAAGCTGCTATCCAGCGTATATTCCCCTTGATTTATCTTATCTTGAGCGTAATAAAGATAGGCTAGTTTCAAAATACTAGCTGCATAGAGTTTGCTGTCTTCATTCACCCCAGCCTCTTTACCTGTACTCAGCTGTTTAACATAAACAGAATAATTTTCATTCTGATAGTTGCTTGACAAGACTTCTTGAACCTTCTGGATACGATTATCTTCTTCTGAAACAAACTCTTTTGATACCCACCCAATTTGATCAATATGAAGAAATTCTTGTCCCTCAGCAAAGAGGGTTCTATCCACTGTTACGCGTTGATAGGGAGAGAGGGATGAAGAAATTTCTTTAGCACCATAAGGACTGTTATAGATGACAAAACCCGGGTCCAACCATACTTGTCTATTTTGAGTTTGAACTTGACTTTGATCATAGACCAAGCGCTTATCTGCAAGAATAAACTGGTGATTATCTAATTTAAAAACAGGAATACCTTGTCTATTCAAACGCCATTCTACGATTTTAAAGGTGGTTCCAGGAGTCAATTTTCCAGACTCCTTAATCAAATCCTCATTTGCATAGATAGCCGTTTCTCTATAAACCATTGGCGATTCAAGGGTTTCTTTATAGTAGAATCCATGATCAGACTCAGTTAGATAATAAATTTCTTGTGAAGAGTAAGGAAGCTGTTTTTCTGTGCTAACTACTCTTGAAGTTATGATAAAAACAGATAGTAGCGATAACACTACTAAGAACTTACGCATTCTTCCCTTCCCTTTCTTCTTGTAATCGTAATAAATGATTCTTAGTTGCTAATTCCTCTAATTTTTCATCTGATAAACTTAAAAACTGCTCAACAACTTCTAATAAATTTTCCATGACATTACCTCGGAAGCAAATCAGGAATTGTATAAATTGCTTCTCGTTTCTTTGAGTAATAGTACTTGGCGCGTGCATATTTTGCTACATAGTCTTCATCTTTCAACTTTGCAGCAAAAGCAGATTCCTTATCCTTTTCATCACTAAGAGTTTGGTACTGCTCTTTCAACTCTGTCAATTGCTGACGGCGTTGCAGTAACTGATCATAGCTTTGGGCCAAGTTATAAGTTGGTAAAATAAACAACAAAATCATCAAAATAAGGACCCAACCCATAAAACGATTCCTCTTTTGTCTCTCCTTCATCAGGTAACGACGACGTTGATGTTCATTTTGAATAAAAGAATTATTCAATTGTACAATATTCTTAGACATTTTCTTCTACCCGTGTTTCACTGAGAATTTCATACATGCCTGCTGCATCTTCTTTTTTTGTACTATCTTTTATCTCTAGTACTTTAACAAGTAACAACTTATTTCCAAAGCGAATTTCCACTTGGTCATCAACTTTCAAATCCGTTGAACTTTTGGCCAAGATTCCATTCACCTTAATTCTACCTTTATCTGCTACTTCTTTTGCGACTGTGCGGCGCTTAATAATTCGTGATACTTTTAAATACTTGTCTAATCTCATTTTTATTACCTCAAATTATTATTGTACCATTTTTATCCTTTTTATAGAAGAAAAATGTCAGATGAGATTTGCTTTCTTTGATTCTTTTATCTCCAATAAACTTTCTCCAAAAATCAGCAGACCTTCTAAAATTTCATAATCCTTCTTGTTTCGGACATCAAATACGACTTCCATTAATCCCTTATTCTCAGCTATGGCTGCCTTTAAGTTCGTTGCAGATAAGGCTTTAAAATAATCTTGAGCCAAGAACAGTCGTTGAGTAATTTTTTCAAATTGAACTGTAATCTTATTTTCTTTTCTCTCCACACGTTCTACAAAGACCTTATCCAAGTATGATTTGACCAAACCAATCTCTAAAAGATAAGCCACCACATCTGGATATTCTCCAAAACGATCCATCAATTCTTCTTGTAGTTCTTCATAGTTGACACGGTTGTCAATTTGACGAATTTTCTTGTAAATCTCAATTTTATGTCGTTGGTCAGAAATATAAGTATCAGGAAGATAGGCATCGATTTGTAAAACCAACTCAGCATTTCCTTTACTTCTTGTGTTTCCATTTCCATTACGTTTAGCGATAGCTTCCTCTAGTAACTGAGAATACAATTCAAAACCAACAGAATCAATGAAACCAGACTGGGATTTCCCTAATAGATTTCCTGCTCCACGAATAGAAAGATCTCGCATCGCAATCTTAAATCCTGAGCCCAATTCTGTAAATCCTTTGATTGCTTCTAATCTCTTCTCAGAGACTTCACTGATTGATTTTTCTGGGCGATACATAAGATAAGCATAAGCAATACGATTGCTACGACCAACTCTTCCTCTTAATTGATACAAGGTTGACAAGCCCATATGGTCTGCATTTTCAATAAATAAGGTATTGGCGTTCGGAATATCAACTCCTGTTTCAATAATAGTAGTTGTTACCAAAATATCATATTGTCCTTCAATAAAGTCCAATAAAGTGTTTTCCAACTGAATTTCACTCATTTGTCCATGAACATATCCAATCGAAGCCTCTGGAATCAACTCCTGTAGCTCTGAAACCTTCTGGTCAATCGTGTCAACTTTATTGTAAAGATAGTAAACTTGACCTCCACGCTCCATTTCACGCAAAACAGCATCACGAATCACACTATCATTCTTTTCCAAAACATAGGTTTGAACAGGATAGCGATTAGTTGGAGGAGTTTCAATAACAGACAAATCACGGATTCCCAGCATAGACATATGAAGGGTACGAGGGATTGGTGTTGCTGTCAAGGTTAGAACATCTACTTGTTTTTTTAGTTCTTTCAAAGTTTCCTTATGCTTGACACCAAATCGTTGTTCTTCATCAATAATCATCAAGCCCAAATCAGAAAACACAACATCTTTTGACAAAACACGATGCGTTCCAATCAAAATATCAACTTGACCATTCTTTAATTTTTCAAGTGTCTCTGCCTGCTCTTTTTTACTTCTAAAGCGACTCAACACATCAATATTAACAGCAAAATTTTGGAATCGTTCCTTAAAATTCGTATAGTGTTGTTGTGCTAAAACCGTCGTCGGAACTAGAACGACCACCTGTTTGTGATCATTGACCGCCTTAAAGGCAGCACGCATTGCAACCTCAGTCTTCCCAAAACCAACATCTCCAACCAGAAGTCGATCCATGGGATGAGAATCTTGCATATCTTTCTTGATTTCCTCAATACTACGAAGTTGATCATCCGTTTCAACATAAGGGAAGGCATCATCAAAAGCATGTTGATCTTCATCATCAGCTGAGAAAGCAAAACCCTTCAACTGACTACGTTCAGAATAGAGTTTGATTAAATCGTCAGCTATATCCTCTACCTGGTTCTTAACTTTTTGCTTGGCCTTTTTGAAATGACCATCATTTAATTTATTTAGTTTAGGAGGTTTCCCATCACTTGAAACATATTTGGACAGTAACTGAATCTGTTCTACTGGGATGGAAATTTGGTCACCATTTTGATACTGTAAACTGACATAATCACGGTGAATGCCTTTGATTTCAATTGTTTCGATTCCTAGATATTGACCAATTCCATGGATATGGTGAACAACGTAGTCCCCTTTTTCAAGTTCATTATAATCTTTTAATCGCTCTGCATTTGAAGCATGTTGTCTTCTAAAACGACGTTTTAATTTCTTTTGAAAAATCTCATGTTCAGTAATCAAGAGAATTTTTTCATCTACAAAATGAAAACCATGTCTTAGATTACCTTCAATCAAGTTTACAGATTCTTTACAGATACTTGACTTATTTCTAGAATCCAATTTGATCTGGTATTCCTCTAAAACATCCTCCAATGTTTTACTTCCCATTGAATTGCTAGACTGCAAGATAATAGTGTAGTCCATTTTTTTATATCGCTCAATTTCTTCTTTAAGAAAAGAAAACTGATTGAAGAATTCTTGCATGGGGTATTGATTAAATTGATAAATGTGATCAAACTTGAGATTTCCTAAGCCCTTTTGCAGATTAGAGAAAAAGGTAACTGGACTTTGTTTTTTATAGGTTTGCTCTGTATCTGCAAAATACTGCATCTCAGAAAATGATTTACCATTCTGTAAATCTTCTGTAAAGTATTGCGCTAATTCTCTTTCAAAGGCTTCATACTGATTCATCAATTTTTGATAATCATCAAAGAATACTGGTATATCTTTTTCAATATAATCAAAGACAGTCCATGTTTTATCGTAACATAAGGACAAAAACTTGCGACTATCTGAATGTACTTGTTTTTGATGAAAACTTGATAAAATTTCTTCTAAATAGGATTTTAAAATTGGTGATAGAGTCTTCGAAAGTTGCTTTTCTAAAGCTGACTGACCTCGTTGATAATCCTTTTCTCTCAAAAGCATATCACTAGCTGGAAAGATGGCAAGTTCTGTCTGATTTTCTTTTGATAATTGTGTTTCGACTTCAAAAGTACGAATACCATCTACTTCATCACCAAAAAACTCGATTCGGAAAGGTTCTAACTGAGACATCTCAAAAATATCTAAGATATCTCCTCGAATACTAAACTCACCTTGGGTCTGTACTTGAGTAACTTTTCGATATCCAATTTCCTCTAACCGGTGAAGTAGCTCGTGTTGGTCATATTCTTCACCAACCGTAATCTTTATAATACTTTCTTTAAATCTAGTCGGAGAGGGTAAAATCAACCGACTCGCTGCGATATTACAAACTAAAATCCCTTTCTTAGACGGATCACTCAAAAAACGCAAGGCTTCAACCCGCGAAATGATTTTTTCTTGCGAAGACATCAAAAACTCTACCATAGGAGAGTCATCTACCAAAAAAGGATAGACAAGTTCCTCTCCTAAGATAGAAAGAAGGTCACTGATAATTCGTTCTGCTTCACCATAAGTCGAGGTCAGTAACACAACCTTATTTTCTTTTTCTAGACTGCTTGCAATTGCAAGAGCCTTGGTAGACGTTGATAAACCAAGTATTAGTTGTCTTTTCTTATCTATCAGATTTTGATGCCATTTTTTTATCTGGTCATTTTCTGAGAATAAATCTAATAAAGTCACCATTTAGCCGTTATACCTCTGCATTGTTTTCTCAAAGTTTTTCTTTTGTAAATAGTAATTTACAGCATCGTCAACCTTGTCAATAGACTGTAAAATACCCACATAGTCATCCTGATCAAACTTACTTAAAACATGATGAACAACTGACATGCCTTTTTTAGGTCTTCCAATACCTATTTTAACACGGTTAAATACCTGAGTCCCTATATGTTGAATGATAGACTTGATACCATTATGGCCACCTGCTGAGCCCTTTGCTCTTAAACGAATTTTCCCAACTTCCATGTCAAGATCATCGTAAATAACGAGTAAATCTTCAATATCCAAACCATAGTAAGTCAATAAAGCATGAACTGCTTTTCCACTTTCATTCATAAAGGTCGTTGGTTTGACCAGATAAATTTTTTCTCCATTGAAGAAAAAAGATGCTAGGTCAGCTTGAAATATCTTGTCATGTGTAAAGGTGACATTTTGTTTTTTAGCTAGTTGGTCAATCAACATAAATCCAACGTTGTGCTTGGTTTCAAAATATTTATCCCCTGGATTTCCTAATCCAACAAGTAATTTAGTCATTTATTTTCCTTTCAAAAGCCAAAAGGGTTGGAATTTTTTTCCAACCTAATTGACACTATTTGTTAAATGTTATTAGACATTAAAGCGGAATTCCATGATATCGCCATCTTGAACAATATATTCTTTTCCCTCTTCACGCAAGCGTCCAGCTTCTTTTACAGCCTTTTCAGATCCGTATTTCACTAAATCCTCATATGACATGGTTACTGCACGAATAAAGCCTTTTTCAAAGTCTGAGTGGATAATACCAGCTGCTTGAGGAGCTTTCATACCACGCTTAAAGGTCCAAGCGCGAACTTCTTTTTCACCAGCTGTGAAGTAAGTTCCAAGTCCAAGTAAGTGGTAAGCAGCTCGAGTTAATTTATCAACGCCTGATTCTGTCAAGCCAAGTGCTTCAAGAAACTCTTGCTTATCTTCATCATCTAACTCAGAAATTTCTTCCTCAGCACGCGCAGAAATAACTACTACTTCTGCATTTTCTGTCGCTGCAAATTCTCGAATTTTTTTAACATAGTCGATAGAATCTGGATCTGAAACCACATCCTCATCCACATTAGCAACATAAAGAACTGGTTTAGTGGTCAAAAGGAAGAGTCCTTTGACTACTTTTTGTTCCTCATCTGTGAATTCAATGGTACGTGCTGATTTTCCATCTTCAAGAACAGGTTTAATCTTTTGAAGAACGTTAAACTCTGCTACTGATTCTTTATCTTTTTGCGTACGTGCCATCTTTTCTACACGCGCATAGCGTTTATTTACTGACTCTAAGTCAGCAAGAATCAACTCTAGATTAATGGTATCAATATCTGCAAGTGGATCCACAAAGGCGTCTTCACGTCCTTGCTCGCGCATCACATTTTCATCATCAAAAGCACGAACTACGTGAACAATCGCATCTACCTCACGGATATTGGCCAAGAATTTATTCCCTAGCCCTTCTCCTTTTGATGCTCCTTTTACAATCCCTGCAATATCTGTAAATTCAAAGGTTGTTGGGACTGTCTTTTTAGGGGTAATCATTTCCGTTAGTTTTTGTAGGCGTTCATCTGGAACTTCCACCATCCCAACATTTGGATCAATAGTCGCAAATGGGTAGTTTGCCGCCTCTGCTCCTGCTTTTGTAATTGCATTAAAAAGGGTTGATTTACCAACGTTTGGCAAACCAACGATACCTGCTGTTAAAGCCATAGTTTCTCATTCTCCGTTCTCATTTCAATCCCTAACATTATAACACAAAAAGGGAAAACTTGCTAACCCTCTAACTAAGGGTTCTTAGTCAATAATCTTATTCATTTTTCGTTCAAAATCATAGCGACTCATCATGACAAGGTGGTCACAATTGCTACATTTGATTTTGATATCTGCCCCTACGCGTGTAATTTCCCAACGATTAGCTTTTTTTCCTGTTGATTTAATTGTGCAAGCATGTGGTTTTTTCATCTCAACAAAATTTCCAACTTGATACATACTACTCTCCTTTTCTTTTTTGATTATATCATAAAAGAGGCGAGCCAGGCTCAACCTCTTTAACTTAATTTGTACGAACTGGTGTGATGAGCTGCATGAAGTCTTCGTCAGTATCTGCTGGCACAAGAGTAAATGGACGAACAGCTGAGATAAAGCTGATAGTTACTTTTTCACTATTTAAAGCCTTGAGAGAATCAATCAAGTAAGTCGGGTTGAAACTAATGGTCAAATCATCACCAGTAACCTGCTCAGTATCGATTTCTTCGTTTACTTTACCAACTTCAGGAGAATGAACATGGGCGCTAACAACACCACCTTTAATTTCAAGCTTCACAGTACCATTTTGAGTCGCACTTGATAAGAGGCGAGCACGTTCCATAGATTGACGCAAATTAACGACATCAAAAGTAATTGTAGTGTTAAAGTCTGTTGGAATCAAGCGATCTGTATCAGGATAATTACCTTCTAGGAGACGAGTGTAGAAGCTAATATTTTCGCTTCTAAAGAGGATTTGGTTATTTGCAAAGAAAATCTCCACAGTTTCAATATCATCCGTAAATACAGCTGAAAATTCTCGTAGAGAACGACTAGGAATCACCACATCAAAATCATCACCATTTTTTTCAAGAGTCAATTTCTTCTGGCTAAGGCGATGAGAGTCTGTCGCAACTGTTTTTAGTTCCTTGTGTTGGCTCAAAACAAAATGGACACCAGTCAAAATTGGACGACTTTCTTGCGTACTTGCAGCAAATGCTGTTTCATTGATAATTTTCTTGAGTAGTTTGGTTTCAAGAACCAAAGGTGTGCTTGCTGAAATTTCTTGGATTCGTGGGTACTGTTCGCTATCTTTTCCTTTTAGGGTAATTTCTGATTTGCCACTGGTTAAGACAATTTGTTTTTGTTCAATCTCTTTGAAATCTAGCGTTACATCTGGAAGACTAGATACAACATTGATAAAGAAAGAAGCTTCAAGAAGAATCGAACCTAAGGAAGTAATCAAAAGACCTGCATCTTCATTCTTTTGAGAAATGAAATTTTCAATGGAAATTTGACCATTTGAGCCAATTAAAGTAATACCTTCATTGGTAACATCAATTTTGATGGTTGATAAAATTGGAATAGCATTTTTGGAGCTAATTGCTCGTTTTGTGGTATTTAGGGCTTGTAGAAATAAATTTTTATTAATTGAAAAATGAATCATGGATTCTCCTTTATTTATTTTTAGTATTAGAAGGATAATAGAAATAATAGAGTGTGTGAATTCTGTGGAAAACTGATTTCTATTTAATGACTTCAAGCTTTTTAGCTTGTTTAAAAAATGTGGATAAAAAAGATAAGAAAGGAAAAGTTATCCACAAGCTACTTAATTTTCTTTTTGATTGCTTCTATTTCTAAACGTAAATTGTCGTCTTCGTCAATCAAGGATTTAATTTTAGCATGGGCATGAATAACGGTGGTGTGATCCTTTCCTCCGAATTCTTTTCCGATTTTTGGAAGACTATTATCTGTCAGTTCTCTAGCTAGATACATAGCAACCTGACGTGCCAAAACGATGTTTTGAACTCGTCTTGTACCCTTCATTTCTTTGACACTCACTCCATAAAAATTCCCCACTTCAGTTTGTATTTTGTCAATTGGAATGACTAGCATTTGGCTAACATCTTGCTTGCGCGCTCTAATAGCTTCTGCCGCAATATCAATGCTGATATCCTTAATCTTCTTCACTCTGGCAATTAAAGTGATATCGTTGATCGCTCCTTCAAGTTCTCGAACATTTGAATCGAATTGACCTGCTAGGTATTCTAGTGTATCGCTTTGAAAATTATAGTCCAAATGTTCCGTTTTACTCTGAAGAATGGCGATACGTGTCTCAAAGTCAGGTGGTGTGATATTTTGAGTCAAGCCCCAGCTAAAGCGCGTGACAAGTCTTTCCTCAAGGCCCTCTAAATGTTTAGGACTTCGGTCACTAGTCAGAACGATTTGTTTTTGATTGCTATGAAGAGCATTGAAGGTATTGAAAAATTCTTCTTGAGTTGCAACCTTTTTACCACTGAGAGATTGGATATCATCAATTAGTAAGAGATCAAGGCTTCGGTAAGTTTTTTTAAATTTTTCCATTTCCCCGAGCCTCAGGTGTTCAAGAAAATCATTGATAAAACTTTCAGCAGGAATATACTTAACCCGAGCTTCAGGAATATTTTTTAGAATTTCATTTCCGATAGCATTCAGTAAGTGGGTTTTCCCTAGTCCAGGACCACCATAAATGAAAAGGGGATTATAAGTCAAGGCGAGGTCTTCGGAAACAGCCAGAGCAGCAGACTTAGCCCAGATATTCCCATCTCCTTGAATAAAGTTATCAAAGGTATATTTTTCCTTCAATCCTGTTTCAGAATATGGAATAGCAAGATTGGCCTGTGAAGCAACATAATGATTGCTATTTTCAGAATCCATGACATAGGTTGAAGATTCTTCCTCAGGCTTTGTTAAGACAAATTGAGTTTTTATTTCAGTATCATAAACTTCAAAACCAGCAGCCACAATGATATCTTTGAGTTGTTTTTTCCAAACCATTTCCATTTCAGGTCTAGGTAAAAAGATAGTAGCTACATTTTCCTCCACTTTTATGAGCTCAGCAGGTGTGGCGTAGAAATCGTACATAGAACGTGTCAATCTTTCTTGAGCCAATTCCAAGATTTGATTCCAAAATTGTTTTTCTTTCACTGATTATCCCCTCCTTTGCTATATTTGATGTAAAAAGGTTTATTGTTAGATTTATTTTACCATAGATGCTAGCATTTTTCCACAATCTGTGGAAAAGAATCCACAATGTTTACATTCTTTATCCACAGGTTGGGGATAAGTCAGGGATTTCCTTGAATTCTTTGGTTTTTTGTTATAAAAATTAGTGGATAAAATTGTTGATTAAGAAAATAAAAGAACAGCCTTATTTCAGGCTGTTGATAATTCTGTCATATTCTTCTTGACTTGAAAAAGAAATAACAATCTTTCCAGTATCTTTTGTAGAAAGTTTAATTTCTACATTTAATCCAAGTTGTTTTTTTAATTTATCTTCCTCATCTTTAATGAAAGAATCACTTTTTTTCTGCTTCTTTTGTTTTTTCTCTGTAAGAAGTGCTTCTAACTTTCTCACAGAGATATCTTCATTTTTGATTAGTTGAAAGAAATATTCCTGTCGCTCTTTATCCAAACCAACTAGTGAGCGTGCATGAGCTTGAGAAAGTCTACCATTTTCTACTTCAGATAAGATATAATCTGGTAGGGAAAGCAAACGAATAAAATTAGTGATATAAGGACGAGATTTCCCAATTTTATCTGCTATTTCGGTATGAGTATATCCTTTTTCAACTAAAGAGTCATAGGCGCGTGCCTCTTCAACTGGATTCAAGTTTTCTCTTTGTAAATTCTCAATGATAGACTGAATCATCATTTCCTGATCTGAGAGGTGTTTCACAACGGCTGGAATAGAGGTCAGACCAGCCAAGAGAGAAGCTCGATATCGTCTTTCTCCTGCAAGGATTTCATAACCAATTACAGGAGATTGACGAACGATGATTGGTTGGATTAGCCCATTTTCTTTGATTGACTGAGCTAATTCTTTTAATTTTTTTACATCAAATTCTTTCCGAGGTTGGTAAGGATTTTTTTGTATGTCCGAGATAGAAATCAGTTTAAGTTTTTCCATGATTCTACACTAACATATATTTTACTTTCTGTAAAGTTTTCTTTACACTGATGTCAATTAAGATTCTAAATCACTTGTACTTTTATCTAGTTTAACAGTTGTAGTCTCCTCTTTCCCATTTCGATAGTAGGTGATTTTAATGGTGTCTCCGATAGAATGGTTGTAAAGAGCACTCTGTAAATCTGTTGACGAAGAAATCTCCTTGTCGTCAACTTTGGTAATAACGTCGTATTTTTCAAGGTGACCAGATGCAGGCATATTACTTTGAACAGATTTTACCACTACACCAGAAGTTACGCTACTTGGAATATTGAGTTTTCTAAGATCACTAGCTCCGATATTAGCTAAATTAACCATTTGAATTCCAAGAGCAGGGCGAGTCACTTTACCGTCACTTTCAAGCTGTTTAATAATATTTTGAGCATCATTTGATGGAATTGCAAAACCAAGACCTTCGACAGAGGTTCCACCATTACTTGCAATTTTACTTGATGTAATCCCGATAACTTGGCCCTGAATGTTTACAAGTGGACCACCAGAGTTACCAGGGTTAATGGCAGTATCTGTCTGAATAGCTTTTGTAGAAATAGCTTGACCATCTTGAGATTTTAGAGAGACATTTCGATTGAGACTTGAAATGATTCCTTGGGTAACTGTATTGGCATATTCTGAGCCTAGAGGACTACCAATTGCGATTGCAGTCTCACCAACATTTAGTTTGCTAGAATCTCCAAATTCTGCTACGGTTGTGACTTTTTCTGAAGAAATTTTTACGACAGCAATATCAGAGAACGTATCAGAACCGACAATTTCACCAGGAACTTTTGTACCGTCTGCTAAACGGATATCAACTTTTGAAGCTCCTTTAATAACGTGGGTATTTGTCACAAGGTAGGCATCTTTCCCATTCTTTTTGTAAATAACACCAGAACCTTCACTTGCTACCTGTTGAGAGTCGGTATCCGTATCTGTCTCGTCATTTCCAAAAACACTATTTTGCCGATTTGCTGAATAAGTGATGACCGACACAACGGCATCTTTTACCTTGTTAACGGCCTGAGTTGTTGCATTTTCATTTTTGTAGGAAGTCTGAGTAACAGTGTTTGTAGTGTTATTTGTGGCTTGACTTACTTGTTTTTGATAAAGTTGCAGTGTCACAAAACTTCCTAGGGCACCACTCAAAAATCCTATCAGAATGATGATAAGAAAGGTAACTCCTTTTTTGTAAAATTTTTGTAAGTGTTTCATAAACGCCTCCGTTTGTTTTTTATTTGATTAAAGTATAAATCTATTAACTTAATTCAAGCTTAAAGGTAGAAGTTTTACACAAGTTGTGGATAACTCGCTTTTTTCTTTGAATTTGCTAGTTTTTCTAGATGATTCTTTGTGAATAAGATGTGAAATAAAGTGTGGATATGATAGAATAGAAGAATGAAAATAAAAATTGTAACAGTTGGAAAACTGAAGGAAAAATACCTTAAAGATGGCATTGCTGAATATACTAAACGAATTTCTCGTTTTGCCACTGTAGAAATCATTGAGTTAGCTGATGAAAAAAATCCAGATAAGGCAAGTGAGTCAGAAAATCATAAAATATTAGAAATAGAGGGAAATCGAATTCTTTCTAAGCTTGGAGAAAGAGATTTTGTAGTTGTGTTAGCAATTGAAGGAAAAATTTTCTCCTCAGAAGAATTCAGTAAACAACTGGAACAGGCTTCTATAAAGGGATTTTCTACCCTTACATTTATTATTGGTGGAAGTCTGGGACTATCCCCTGCTGTGAAGCATCGTGCTAATCTCTCTGTTAGCTTTGGACGTTTGACCTTGCCACATCAGTTAATGAGATTAGTTCTTGTTGAACAAATTTATCGTGCTTTTACCATTCAGCAGGGATCCCCTTATCATAAATAGAAGATTGACTTACCTCTTATTTTTTGATAGAATGGTCATGTTAGGTCTCATAGCTCAGCTGGATAGAGCATTCGCCTTCTAAGCGAACGGTCGCAGGTTCGAATCCTGCTGGGATCAGTACATTAAAGAAAAAGCTGGGATTATTTCCCAGCTTTTTTCTTCAAAAGGTGCATTTCAGGTGTAAAAAAGTACAGTTGAGAAGAAATTTTTCTTAAGTGATCTTCATTTTGTATAATAGATTTGTAAGATAACTTACAAGAAAAACAATACAGGAGATTTTATTATGAAAAACACAGTTAAATTTGAACAATTTAAAGAAGTAACAGAAACAGAATTGCAGGAGATTCGGGGTGGGGAATGGAGAATTCCAGAATTAATACGTAATCTTATTTTTCCAAAAAGAAAATAACTAAAATAAAGGTAAAAAGTAATGAATTTATTTGGATTAGTAATAGCTTTTTTTTATGTTTTTATCATTAGTAAAATTTATGAATGGACTTGTAATGCAACTAAAAAAGAAAAATATATTTATAGTCTTTATGTCTTTTTACTACAATTAATATTAGAAGAAATAATGTATTTGCTAGCCTTAGATGGTTACGGTTTGTCTAAATTTTTATTTCCTTTACTCATATTCGGTTACTTTGTTGGATTTCAGAAGTATGATAAGTCTAAGGGAGTTTTTATAAGCCTATTATTTTCTCTCTTATATCATAGTAGTAATAACTTTATATCGGTAACTTTATCATCTATAACAGGAGATGATATTGCATTAGAATATAATAATTATTTTATTATATTTGTACTTATTTTAACCTATTTGGTTATTAAAATTGTCATATCTTATTTCCATTTGGAGTTTAAATATTTTGACAAAGAATATCTCTATTCTTTTTTGAAAAAAGTGCTATATGTATTTATCTTCCTGCATATCGTCTCTTTTATTTCAGATATCGTGAGTACTATTTCTCATTTAAATAGTTTTGGAAGTATTTTATCATCCGTAGTTTTTGTTGGGCTCCTTTTAACCTTCTTTGCAATGAACTCTTACAAGGTTCAAATTGAAAAAGAGATTGCTCTAAAACAAAAGAAATTTGAACAAAAACATTTACAGACTTATACTGACGAAATTGTGGAGTTATATAATGAAATTCGAGGTTTTCGTCATGACTATGCAGGGATGCTTGTCAGCATGCAAATGGCGATTGACAGTGGAGATTTACAAGAAATTAACAGGGTTTACAATGAAGTCCTAGTAAAAGCAAATCAGAAATTGAGGTCAGAAAAATATACTTACTTTGATTTAAATAATATAGAAGATTCTGCTTTACGAAGTTTAATTGCTCAATCGATTGTCTATGCACGAAAAAATGATGTAGAGTTTACATTGGAAGTAAAGGATATCATTACTAGACTGTCAATAGATTTACTTGATCTTGTTCGTATCATGAGTATTTTATTAAACAATGCTGTTGAAGGTGCCGCAGATAGTTACTTGAAACAAATTGAAGTTGCAGTCATTAAAATGGATTTTGAAACAGTTATAGTCATCCAGAATTCATGTAAAATCACTATGACGCCTTCAGAAGACTTATTTGCCTTAGGTTTCTCTACCAAGGGAAGAAATAGAGGTCTAGGGCTTAATAATGTCAAAGAGATTTTAGATAAGTATGACAACATTATGTTAGAAACAGAGATGGAAGACAACACATTTAGACAAATTATTAGATTTAAGAGGGAATTTGAATGAAAGTACTAATTTTAGAAGATGTTATTGAGCATCAAGTGAGACTTGAGAGAATATTGAATGAAATCTCGGAGGAATCAAATATTCCTATTTCTTATAAGACAACAGGAAAAGTTCGTGAGTTTAAGGAATATATCGAAAATGATGAAGTAAATCAGCTTTATTTCCTAGATATCGATATTCACGGAATTGAGAAAAAGGGCTTTGAAGTGGCACAGTTTATCCGTCACCACAATCCTTATGCTATTATTGTCTTTATTACCAGTCGATCTGAATTTGCTACTTTAACTTATAAATACCAGGTATCAGCTCTAGATTTTGTAGACAAAGACATCAATGATGAATTGTTCAAAAAACGTATCGAGCAGAGTATTTTTTACACTAAGAGCATGCTGCTTGAAAACGAAGATGTTGTAGACTATTTTGATTACAACTATAAGGGAAATGATTTGAAAATCCCTTACCATGATATTTTGTATATCGAAACAACAGGTGTTTCTCATAAGTTGCGGATTATTGGTAAGAATTTTGCCAAAGAGTTCTATGGAACAATGACAGATATTCAGGAAAAGGACAAACATACCCAGCGATTTTATTCTCCTCATAAATCTTTCCTAATCAATATTGGAAATGTTAGAGAAATTGATCGAAAGAATCTAGAAGTTGTCTTTTATGAAGATCATCGCTGCCCCATCACTCGTTTGAAAGTTCGCAAACTGAGAGATATTCTGGAGAAAAAATCTAAAAAGTAATTGACAATTAGTAAGAAATTGATATAATGGTTATATCTGCTACAGATAGATGGTCCGTTGGTCAAGGGGTTAAGACACCGCCTTTTCACGGCGGTAACACGGGTTCGAATCCCGTACGGACTATTTTATCCGCCATAGCTCAGTTGGTAGTAGCGCATGACTGTTAATCATGATGTCGTAGGTTCGAGTCCTACTGGCGGAGTCAGATAGAAAAGAACACCATCTAGTGTTCTTTTTTCTTTTAGTTGACATCACCTAACATTTTCATAAGGAAGTCTGTCATTTCTTGCGGACTTTCTTTTTTTCCATGGGCAATCCAAGTCTGGCAAACACCAAATAGGGCATTTGTTAGATAAATGCTACTGTATTCTAATTCAATTGGATTGAGTTGTAATTTCATAAAGCGCTTCTGAAGATCAGTGCTAAGCATAATGTGAAGCTTATTTCTCAAGAAATTTTGGATTTCTTTTGTACCATTTTCAGATAAGAGTGCAGCCAAGAGTGGCTCAGACTCTAAATATTCAAATACTTCTAAAATAGCATCTCTTTTGTGATGAGCATGTTTTTGGAAAATATACTCAAAGGTATGAAAGAGCTTACTTTGGTAATGCTCAATCATATCATACTTATCCTTGTAGTGAGTGTAAAAGCTGGAACGACTGATTCCGGCTTTTTCTGCTAACTTAACTGTAGTAATTTGATCAAAGGGTTGGTCCATCAATAATTGAACCATGGCATTTTCGATGATTCGCTTTGTTTTTAAACGTTTGTTGCTTTCTTTCATAATTCCTCCTCTTGCACAAAAATAGACTATGTGTCCAAAAAATAATTTTTTACCTTGTAATTTGGATTTTTTGATGTATAATCTATTATATCAAAAATTTAGACAATATGTTTAAAAAAGGAGAAAATATGTTTAAAGAATGGAAAGCAATATTTAAAAAACCGACCTTTATCATTGTAATGATAGGGATTTCTCTTATTCCAGCTCTGTACAATATCATATTTTTGTCATCAATGTGGGATCCATATGGGCAATTGTCTGACTTACCTGTGGCAGTTGTCAATAATGATAAAGAAGCTTCCTATAACGGTAATACCATGGCTATAGGAAAAGACATGGTGTCAAATTTAAAAGAAAATAAAAGCTTAGATTTTCATTTCGTAGATGAAGATGAAGGAAAGAAGGGATTGGAAGATGGCAATTACTATATGGTAGTGACTTTACCAAGTGATTTATCTGAAAAAGCAGCTTCTATTTTAACGAATCATCCAGAGCAAATGCAAATCGATTATCAGACTTCAAGTGGTCATAGTTTTATTGCTAGCAAGATGAGCGATTCTGCGATGACACAATTGAAGCAGAATGTTTCTACCAATGTAACCGAGACCTATACTAAAGCTTTATTTGATAAGATGGTCGAATTAAAGGATGGTATGAGTCAAGCGGCTTCTGGTAGTGAAAAATTAACTGATGGAGCGAATCAGTTAGTGACAGGAAGTCAAACATTGACTACTAACCTACACTCTTTAGCAGATTCAAGTTTAACATTTTCAAATGGAACGGAGCAGTTTACTAAAAGATTATCCTCTTATGTCTCTGGTGTTGAACAACTTCATCTTGGCTTAGGGAATTTTAATAGTGGTTTAGTTACATATACTGGTGCAGTGAGTCAATTAGATAGGGGATTAGGTCAATTATCTTCTAAAAGTCCTGAATTAGTAAGACGAATCAATCAGTTATATACTGGTGTAGAATCCTATACTGGCGGTGTTTCTCAGCTTAATGCTGGTCTTAATCAATTTTCATCTGGTGTTAGTGCCTACACCAATGGAGTGGGAAGTCTTGCAACAGGTGCTAATCAGTTATCTAATCAATCAGCTACACTTCGAATGGGGGTGGAGCAATTAAGTGAAGGGATTCAACAACTTTCTAGCAAGTTAGATGCTTCGTCTGGGAAAAAAGATCAAATTAATCAATTATCTTCTGGTCTGAATCAGTTAAATCAAGCTATTCAAAATATTGATGTTGGAGATACAAAACAATTAGATTCTGTTTTATCAAGTATAGTATCTCTTTCTAATCAAATGTTAGCAAGTGCTCAGTCTGATAAAGCAACTACATTAGCAAATATTCAATCGACAGCAGCTTATCAATCCTTGACAAGTGAGCAACAAGCTGAGATAAGTGCTTCTGTATCTCAAAATTCGACTGATAGTATTCAATCGGCTCAGTCAATTATAACTTTAGTACAAGGTTTACAGGGAAATTTAGAAAACTTACAAAATCAATCTTCAAATCTTTCGACGTTAAAAAATCAAGCTAATCAAGTATTACCTATTGCTTCTACTTCTTTGACAGGATTGTCAAGTGGATTAACAGAAATACAGGGAGCAGTGACGAGTAAATTAGTTCCTGCTAGTCAGTCGATTGCATCAGGTGTAAATGCATATACTGCAGGTGTTGATAAAGTTTCTCAGGGCGCAAGTCAACTAAGTGAAAAGAATTCCACCTTGACAGGTAGTTTGGATCAACTAGTTTCAGGCTCAAACACCTTGACACAAAAATCTTCTAGCTTGACAGCAGGAGTTGGTCAATTAGTTGAAAAAACTCCAGAATTAGTATCTGGTATTGAAAAATTATCAACTGGCTCTAACCAATTGAATCAAAAGAGTCAAGAATTAATGGCAGGAGCTGATAAATTACAATCAGGATCTGGTCGATTAGCAGACAAATCCAGTCAGTTACTTTCAGGTGCTTCTCAATTAGAGAATGGAGCTAATAAATTGGCAGATGGATCTGGGAAACTTGCAGAAGGTGGAACAAAGTTAACTTCTGGATTGGAAGATTTACAGGCAGGAGTTGCTTCTTTAGGACAAGGACTAGGTAATGCTAGTGATCAACTCAAATCAGCATCAACAGAATCTAAAAATGCAGAGATTTTGTCAAATCCACTCAATCTTTCAAAAATAGACAATGATCAAGTTCCTGTAAATGGGATTGCTATGGCTCCTTATATGATATCAGTCGCTCTCTTTGTCGCTGCGTTATCAACAAATATGATTTTTGCTAAATTACCTTCAGGTCGTCATCCTGAAACTCGCTGGGCTTGCTTCAAATCTCGCTTTGAGATA
Source organism: Streptococcus oralis subsp. dentisani (assembly GCF_002096685.1). GTDB lineage: Bacteria > Bacillota > Bacilli > Lactobacillales > Streptococcaceae > Streptococcus > Streptococcus oralis_AD. Next base: position 23,362 of record NZ_NCVA01000040.1, read on the forward strand.
AATGGAGTTATAGCTGTTTTAGCCGCTGTCTTAGTCTATGGTGGCGTTCATCTTATTGGTCTAACAGCAAATAATGAAATGAGAACCTTGTTCTTAATTATTATCGCAAGCTTAACATTTATGTCTATGGTAACTGCATTAACAACATGGAATAGCCGTATAGGAGCTTTCTTTTCTCTTATTTTGCTTTTATTACAGTTAGCATCAAGTGCAGGTACCTATCCACTTGCTTTGACAAATAATTTCTTTAGAGCTATTAATCCTTGGTTACCAATGAGTTATTCGGTTTCTGGATTACGACAAACAATTTCTATGACAGGAAATATTCATCAACAAGTCATTTTCCTTATTATAATACTAGCTTTCTTTACTGCTTTAGGTATGCTAGCTTATCAACCTAAGAAAATGGAAGAAGATTAAAAAGATTGGCCAAGGAATTGGTCAATCTTTTTCTGTCTTAGATAAATTTTGTCTGTGATTATAGATCCCAAAAAGAAGAAGGGCAGTCACTGAGCAGGCTGCTCCAATAACAAAACCATTGGGGATAAAGGAAAGTGTAACAGTGCCTTTTCCCTTTGGAACATCAACTTTCATAAAACCAGTTTGAGCCTGCTTGATTTCAAGTTTTTTCCCATCCTGGTATGCAGACCAACCTTTGTCATAAGGGATAGTGAAGAAAATAGAGGTATCTTGTTTTACTTCATATGTAGCAAAGACTTTATTTTTAGAGGTGGATACTTCTACAGGTTGTTCTTTAATTTTTTGGATTGCTTCAGTAAGAGCCTGAGTATCTAAACGATAGAAGGTTGGAGATTCAAATGACACCTGAGAATTTTCAGGGAAACTAACACTGATATTGAAAGCTTTCTGTTCTTCAGTATAACCCAAATTAAAGAAATTAAAGGCATTGTCAGTTGTAAAAGTCTTTTTTTCACCGTTGACAATGATGTCAACCTTCTTTTGTTTATCATTAGTGAAATGAATGTTTGAAAAAGAGAGATAGACTTGACTATTTTGAGGAACCTCAATTTGATAATCAATCCTTGCATCCTCATCCGTAGAACTTGTGATGCTTGTTAAACCATCTGAAGTATCTGTTTTATCATATGATATTTGGTAGAAGTAATCTAAGTTGAGATTAGCAAGCTGGTTTATAAATAGAGCCTGATTATCCAGAGTGTGATTGTTAAAGTTTACATCTGTGTAAATAGATTGAGTGGCAAAGGCAATAGGTAAAGAGAGTTGATTTTTATATAAGGTTAAATGATCCTTTTGATAAATCTCTTGAAAGCCATACTTATCAAGTGAAGTTTCAGAAATATTGTACTGGATTCCAAATAAACTATCTGCTAAAAGACTATTATTTGCATAACGGAGATTGAGGTTAGTTCCAGAGGATTTGAATCCAAGTTTGTCCAAACTAGTGCTAGCTGAACGATTTCGTACAGATGAAAATTGAGAGATTCCATTGTAGTTAAATTTCATACTGTCATTTCCTGTCTGAATTTGCAGTTTTTCAGTACGTGTAAATGGATCGTCAATTTGGTTTAGAATGGATTCCATAGCAGTAATATCTCTATTATAGGCGCTACGAGAAGCAAAGGCCCATTCTTTAGCTATTCCTTCTATTTGAGATGAAGCATTTAAGCTTATCTCAAATGTTATAAATAGAGATAAAAGGATTGCAAATAGATTTACAGAGATAAATTTTCTAATGACTGCAAGAAGTAAAAGAGCATAAACCAGGAGAAATTCAAGGGTGAGTAGGATATTCAAATCTGTTAAAAAAGAATAATGTGATTTAAAGTATACAGTAGCCAAAAACCCTGTCAGTACAAGAAAAAGTGAGACAAATAGATTCCAGAGCTTCAGTTCTTTCAGACGATTTAAGACTTCTGCTGCAGTATAAATTAACAGAGTGGAAAAAATCCAAGCATAGCGATGCAAAAACATATTTGGGGTATGCATCCCTTGCCAAAACAAATCAAGTGCCTCTATGTAAAAGCTTGTTATTAAAAAAGTAAAGAAAATTGCATAGGTAAGTTTCACGTGAAATCTTATGGATTTTATTGTGAAAAATAGAATGGTTAAAATAAAAGGAAGCAATCCAACAAAAATCATTGGTATAGATCCATACTTAGTTGTATCAAAAGATCCAATGAATTGTTTTGCGAAAATATCCAGATGCCAGCTACTATCTGTCTTTAATTTTGTGATGGTAGTCAACTTCTCACCATGAGTTTGTAAATCAAACAGTGTAGGAAGAGTCATAATCAAACTAGCCATTCCTGCTAAAAAGGAGGTAACAACAAAATCAAGAAAAGATGATTTTCGAGTTTTAAAGTCCCAAGAAATTTGGCAGAGATACCAAAAAATAAGGAACAATGCTGTCATATATCCAAAATAATAATTTTGAATAAATAAGATTGACAAACTTGTAAAGTATAGTAGGCGCTTCTTTTGTGTTATAAGTAGGTATAAACCAGTTATAATTAAAGGAATCAAGATAAAAACATCTAGCCAGGTTTTTATCTCTAACTGACTGACAGTGAAGCTCATTAGAGCATAGGAAGTAGATAAGGCAAGTTTTAAAAATTTTGGGATATCTTTAAATAATCTAGTCAAACTAAAGAAGGTTGACAGACCAATCAATCCAAATTTTAATAGAGTGGTCAGATAAACAGCATCTGGCATATTCGTCAGATTAAAAAAGTAAACCAGGGGTGAGAGAAAACTACCCAAGTAATAACTAGATAGAGCATAGAAATTCAGTCCGAGGCCACTTGTAAAGGTGTAAAACAAACTACCATTTCCATGTAAAATATTTCGTAAAGCCACATCAAAAATAACGTATTGATGGAAACCATCTCCTAATAGTGGAGATGTATCGCTATTCCAGTAGATACCTTGAGTTAGGTATACTCCAGTCATAATTACTAAAGGAATGATGAAAGAAACAAAATAGGTCCAATATGTTTTAAAAAATGATTTCATGTTACCTCGTAGAATGATAGAAAACTCAGTTGGTTACCCCAACTGAGTTTTGAAGTCTTATTTAATCTTTCCAAAGTTCTTTAACTTTTGCTTGTACTTCTGCATTTTCTAGGAATTCGTCATAGGTTTCATCGATACGATCAATGACGCCATTCTTAGACAAAACAATAATATGGTTTGCCAAAGTTTGGATAAACTCGTGGTCATGGCTGGCAAAGATGATTGATTCTTTAAAGTTTTTCAATCCATCGTTCAAGCTTGAAATAGATTCCAAATCCAAGTGATTTGTTGGATCATCAAGTACAAGGACATTTGATTTCAAGAGCATAAGTTTTGAAAGCATGACACGTACTTTTTCTCCCCCTGACAAGACGTTTACAGGTTTGTTAACCTCATCTCCAGAAAAGAGCATACGACCAAGAAAACCACGTAAGAAGGTATTATCGTCTTCTTCTTTACTTGCAAATTGACGCAACCAGTCAAGGATTGACTCGCTACCTGCAAAATCAGCAGAGTTATCTTTTGGCAAGTAAGAGCGACTAGTAGTAACTCCCCACTTAACAGTTCCTTCATAGTCAATGTCACCCATGATTGCACGAATTAATGCAGTCGTTTGGATGTCATTTTGTCCGATAAGAGCTGTTTTATCACCTGGACGCAAAATGAAACTAATATTGTCTAGGATAGTTTCACCATCAATCTTTACAGTTAGATTTTCTACTGTCAAGAGATCATTACCAATCTCACGTTCTGCTTTAAAGTTGATAAATGGGTATTTACGACTAGATGGCACAATCTCTTCTAATTCAATCTTGTCAAGCATTTTTTTACGAGACGTTGCCTGTCTTGACTTAGAAGCATTGGCAGAGAATCGAGCAACGAATTCTTGCAATTGCTTAATTTTTTCTTCTGCCTTGGCATTACGGTCTGCTAGCAATTTAGCAGCAAGCTCAGAAGATTCCTTCCAGAAGTCGTAGTTTCCGACATAGAGTTTGATTTTTCCAAAGTCAAGGTCGGCCATATGAGTACATACTTTGTTTAAGAAGTGGCGGTCATGGGATACAACGATAACGGTGTTATCAAAGTCAATCAAGAAGTCTTCTAGCCAAGTAATGGATTGAATATCCAGACCGTTGGTTGGCTCGTCCAAGAGAAGAACATCTGGTTTGCCAAAAAGTGCTTTGGCAAGGAGAACCTTCACTTTTTCACCATTGGCCAATTCGCTCATGTTTTGATAGTGCAATTCTTCTGGAATGTTAAGATTTTGAAGTAATTGAGATGCTTCGCTCTCTGCCTCCCAACCTCCAAGTTCGGCAAATTCACCTTCAAGTTCAGCTGCACGAACACCATCTTCATCGGAAAAATCTTCCTTCATGTAAATAGCATCTTTTTCTTTCATGATGCTATATAGTTTTTCATTTCCCATGATAACGACATCAATGACACGTTCATCTTCATAGTCAAAATGATTTTGACGGAGGACAGAGAGACGTTCATCTGGACCAAGAGAGATGTGACCAGTTGTAGGTTCGATATCACCAGCTAGAATTTTTAAGAATGTAGACTTCCCAGCACCATTAGCACCAATTAATCCGTATGTATTTCCTTCTGTAAATTTGATGTTGACATCATCAAAAAGTTTGCGATCACTAAAACGTAGTGAAACATCAGATACTGTAAGCAATGTTTTTCTCCTATAATATGTAATACATTTATTCTACTAGAAAAGAGAGAAATATTCAAATTTTTATCTGTCAATTTTGTGTCAATTAAGTTTACAGTTTTATTTACAATGAGTTAGTCGTTTGATTTAAAAAATTTTCTGTTATTTTAACAAAAAAATGCTATAATTGAAGAGACCATTTCGAAGGAGAAAAAAATGACGAAACCCATTATTTTAACAGGAGATCGCCCAACAGGAAAATTGCATATTGGACATTATGTTGGGAGTCTTAAAAATAGAGTATTGCTGCAGGAAGAAGATAAGTATGACATGTTTGTTTTTTTGGCGGACCAACAAGCATTGACAGATCACGCCAAAGATCCTCAAACGATTGTAGAATCGATCGGGAATGTTGCCTTGGATTATTTAGCAGTTGGATTGGATCCAAGTAAATCAACTATCTTTATTCAAAGTCAAATTCCAGAGTTGGCTGAACTATCTATGTACTATATGAATTTGGTGTCACTAGCTCGTTTGGAACGCAATCCGACAGTAAAAACAGAGATTGCTCAAAAAGGGTTTGGAGAAAGTATTCCAACAGGATTTTTGGTTTATCCAATTGCGCAAGCAGCTGATATCACAGCTTTCAAGGCCAATTATGTTCCTGTAGGAACAGACCAAAAACCAATGATTGAACAGACTCGTGAAATTGTTCGTTCTTTTAACAACGCATATAACTGTGATGTCTTAGTGGAACCAGAAGGTATTTATCCAGAAAATGAGAGAGCAGGGCGTTTGCCAGGTTTAGATGGAAATGCTAAAATGTCTAAATCCCTTAATAATGGTATTTATCTAGCAGATGATGCGGATACGTTGCGTAAAAAGGTCATGAGCATGTATACTGATCCAGACCATATTCGGGTTGAGGATCCAGGTAAGATTGAAGGAAATATGGTTTTCCATTATCTAGATGTGTTTGGTCGTCCAGAAGATGCTCAAAAAATTGCGGATATGAAAGAACATTATCAACGTGGTGGCCTTGGTGATGTAAAGACGAAACGTTATCTACTTGAAATATTAGAACGCGAACTTGGTCCTATTCGTGAGCGCCGTATCGAATTTGCTAAGGATATGGGAGAAGTGTACAATATGCTTCAAAAAGGGAGTGAAAAAGCGCGTGAGGTTGCAGGTCAAACTCTATCTGAAGTTAAGGGAGCAATGGGACTAAATTATTTTAAATAATAGGTAAAATATGAATCGTAAAACTATCTCTTCCATAGGATCACAGGGATAGTTTTTTTATGACTTCTACCATAAATATAATTGACAAATTTTCATAGAATGGTATGATAGATACAATACAAAAAGAGTCAAGCTCAAAAAGAAAGAAAAGAGGAAACTTCAATGTCTAATTGGGATACTAAATTTTTAAAAAAAGGTTTTACCTTTGATGATGTATTGCTCATTCCAGCAGAAAGTCATGTGTTGCCTAATGATGCAGATTTAACAACAAAATTGGCAGATAATCTGACTTTAAATATCCCAATTATAACAGCCGCCATGGATACAGTCACAGAAAGTCAAATGGCTATTGCCATTGCTCGTGCAGGTGGTCTTGGAGTAATCCATAAAAATATGTCTATTGCGCAACAGGCAGATGAAGTTCGTAAGGTAAAACGTTCTGAAAATGGTGTTATTATTGATCCATTCTTCTTGACTCCAGAACACACGATTGCTGAAGCAGATGAGCTGATGGGACGTTACCGTATCAGTGGTGTGCCAGTTGTGGAGACACTTGAAAATCGTAAACTGGTTGGTATTCTAACAAATCGAGATCTTCGCTTTATTTCAGATTACAATCAGCCAATCTCAAACCATATGACCAGTGAAAATCTTGTTACTGCTCCTGTTGGTACAGATCTTGCAACAGCTGAAAGCATTCTTCAAGAACACCGTATTGAAAAACTTCCTTTGGTTGATGAAGAAGGTCGTCTTTCTGGTTTGATTACTATCAAAGATATTGAAAAAGTGATTGAGTTTCCAAATGCTGCTAAAGATGAGTTTGGTCGTCTTCTAGTTGCTGGAGCGGTGGGTGTCACTTCAGATACATTCGAACGTGCCGAAGCCCTTTTTGAAGCAGGAGCTGACGCAATTGTTATTGATACTGCCCATGGTCACTCTGCTGGTGTTCTACGTAAAATTGCTGAAATTCGTGCTCATTTCCCAGACCGCACTTTGATTGCGGGTAATATTGCCACTGCAGAGGGTGCGCGTGCTCTTTATGATGCAGGCGTAGATGTTGTCAAAGTCGGTATCGGACCAGGTTCTATCTGTACAACTCGTGTCATTGCAGGTGTCGGTGTACCACAAATAACAGCAATCTATGATGCGGCAGCTGTTGCGCGTGAATATGGAAAAACAATCATTGCTGATGGTGGAATCAAGTACTCAGGAGATATTGTAAAAGCCCTTGCTGCAGGTGGAAATGCAGTTATGCTTGGATCAATGTTTGCTGGAACTGATGAAGCTCCAGGTGAAACTGAAATCTTCCAAGGACGTAAGTTCAAGACTTACCGTGGTATGGGATCAATTGCTGCTATGAAAAAAGGTTCAAGCGACCGTTACTTCCAAGGTTCTGTCAATGAAGCAAACAAACTCGTTCCAGAAGGAATTGAAGGTCGTGTTGCCTATAAAGGTGCAGCAGCTGATATCGTCTTCCAAATGATTGGTGGTATTCGCTCTGGTATGGGTTACTGTGGTGCAGCTAACCTTAAAGAATTGCACGACAACGCCCAATTTATTGAAATGTCTGGTGCAGGTTTGAAAGAAAGCCATCCTCATGATGTACAAATTACTAATGAAGCACCAAACTATTCTATGTAAGTAGTAAAAAAGAACTCCTAAATTTCAGGAGTTCTTTTTGTTTACAAAGTTGTCAATGTTGATTTACAGATATTTTACCGTTTTGGATCCTGAAAATACTAAGATTTTCAGGCAAGTTTTGTAAGTGGTCTAAACTTGTTGTTGTGATAAAGGTTTGGATAGATTGAGAAATGGTTTCTAGTAATTTTAGTTGCCGTGTGTTGTCAAGTTCGCTCATAACATCGTCAAGTAAGAGTATAGGAGACTCATTGGTAATACTTTCCATTAGCTCAATTTCTGCCAATTTGATAGAAAGAACAAGGCTGCGATGTTGACCTTGACTCCCAAAACTAGCGTCCATTCCATTGATATAAAAAGCAATGTCATCTCGATGAGGGCCGACACCAGTATTCTTTTTAAACAAATCTCTTGATCTACTTTTTTCTAAAGCTATTTTAAAAGAATTTGTCAACTGATCTTCACCAGTAAAGTTGACAGATGATTGATAAGATATTGACAACTCTTCTAATTTATTTGAGATTTCTAAGTGTGTTTTTTGACCAAATTTCTCTAAATCTTTAATGAATTTTATTCGATGCTTTATGACGCGACAACCGTATTCTACTAACTGATCATCTAAGACCGACAGAAATGTTTCGTCAATCTTTTGACTGGATTTTAGGTAAGTATTTCTCTGCTTGAGTATATGGTTGTAGTTTGACAGGTCTGACAAGTAAATTGGTTTAATTTGTCCCAGTTCGATGTCTATAAATTTTCGACGAACGGATGGCGCTCCTTTAATTAACTGGAGATCTTCAGGTGCGAAGAGAACAACATTCATATGTCCGATATAGTCTGATAGGCGAGCTTGTTTTAAGTGATTGACTTTAGTCACACGCCCTTTTGGTGTTAAATCAATTTCTAGAGGTATAGAACCTGTTTTTTTCTGTAGCAAGCCAGAAAGATGAAGTTGCTCGTCATCAAAATGAATGAGATTTTTATCTGTACGAGTCCGATGACTACGTGTCAAGGCTAAGAAATAGATTGCTTCTAGAATATTGGTTTTTCCTTGAGCATTTTGGCCTAAAAAGACGTTTAATTTTGGATTGAAATCAATTTTTGCCTCTTTGTAATTTCGAAAGGTCTTAATTGTTAAATGTTGAAGCCACATAGTTATCTTCCTGGAAAACGTGGAGCTTGTTTGGCTTTAGGTGATGAAGAAGTTTTTTGTTTTTCTTTCTTGACACCTTTATTCATCTCTTTGACAAGTTTAGCAATCCGCTCTTTTTCAATCTTATCTGTTTGGTATTCTTCTTGCTCTTTTAAACTTGGTTGTGTCAAGGTGATGTCAATTTTTAAATTAGGGATGTCAATCGTATCTCCAATACGGATTTTTTTCCCACGTCTACTTTCTAATTCACCATTAAAGTAAACTTGATGCTCCATTAAAAAGGATTTGATAGCACCGCCGCTTTGTATAATTCCAAGCTCTTTTAGGAGAGCTTGGAGCGTAATAAATTCTTCAAATAATTTGTATTCCATAATTCACCTCAATCTAAGGTATTATACCATATTTTCCCTGAAATAACTGAAGGAAAGTCACTCAAAATGAAAACGATTTTACTTTTGAAAGCTATAAAGAGAACAAGAAAAATTTTGATTTTCGTGATATAATAGAACTCTATATGTAAGGAGGTAAGGTATGGAGTTGGTGTCTGGAATTTCAGCACATTTTATTCAATCCAAAAAGTTTAAAACAAATAAAATCACTATTCGTTTTACTGCTCCCTTATCTCTTGAGACAATAGCGGGACGCATGTTAAGTGCAAGTATGTTGGAAACTGCCAATAAAGCTTACCCAACATCTCAAGCTTTTCGCAGATATTTGGCAAGTTTGTATGGAACAGATATTTCTACGAGTGCTTATCGTAGGGGACAGGCACATATTCTTGACCTAACATTTACCTATGTGCGGGACGAGTTTTTGAGTAAAAAAAATGTCTTGACTTCTCAAATTTTTGAACTGGTGAGACAGACTTTATTTGCCCCCTTAGTTGTAGATGGAGCCTTTGAGCCAGCCTTATTTGAAATTGAAAAAAAACAATTACTGGCCAGCTTAGCTACAGATATGGATGATTCATTTTATTTTGCTCATAAGGAATTGGATAACTTGTTCTTTCATGATGAACGTCTTCAATTGAGATATAGCGATTTACGAAATCGCATTTCAAATGAGTCTCCGGAAAGTAGCTACACTTGCTTTCAAGATGCTCTGAAAAATGATCGAATTGATTTCTTTTTCTTGGGTGATTTTAATGAAGTAGAAGTGAAGGAGTGGTTGAGGTCATTTTCCTTTACTGGGCGTCAAATCGATGTCAAGCCTCAGTACAAACAACCATATTCAAATGTCCTTCGGGAAGGAATGGTTCGTAAGAATGTGGGCCAATCTGTTTTGGAATTGGCTTACCATTGTTCTACGAGCTATGGAGACAAGCATCATTTGGCCATGGTAGTAATGAATGGTCTGTTAGGTGGTTTTGCTCACTCTAAGCTTTTTACGAATGTTCGGGAAAATGCTGGTCTAGCCTACACTATCTCCAGTCAATTAGATTTATTTAGTGGTCAATTGAGGATGTATGCTGGCATTGATCGGGAAAAGCGCAATCAAGCCAGAAAATTGATGAATCATCAATTACTTGAACTAAAGAAAGGTAATTTTACAGATTTGGAGATTGAACAGACCAAGGAGATGATTCGCAGAACCTTATTGCTTGCGCAAGATAGTCAGAGCTCACTAATCGAGCGAGTTTACTTGAATAGTTTGTTAGGGAAATCTACATCAGATTTTGACAATTGGATTGAAAAATTAAATCAAGTTGATAAAGAAGCTATCTGCAAAGCAGCAAATAGTGTTCGGTTACAAGCGATATACTTTATGGAAGGAATAGAATGATACCAGTTACCTTTGAAGAAAAATACTATCCTGCCGTAAAGGAGACGGTTTATCAGACTCGTCTATCAAATGGATTGACAGTGTCTCTCCTTCCTAAGAAACAATTTAATGAAGTTTACGGAGTTGTAACAGTTCGATTTGGATCAGTAGACACAAGCTTTACACTATCTAAAAAAGGTTTACAGTGTTATCCAGCTGGAATTGCACATTTTCTTGAACATAAACTATTTGAGAGAGAAAATGCTGAAGATATTATGGAGTCTTTTACACGCTTGGGAGCTGATAGCAATGCTTTTACAAGTTTTACAAAGACGAGTTATTTGTTTTCAACAATAGATCATTTATCAGAAAATTTGGATTTGCTTAAGGAATTGGTAACAGTTGCTCATTTTACAGAAGAGTCAGTTGAGAGAGAGAGGGAAATTATCCAACAGGAACGTGAGATGTACCAAGATGATCCAGATTCGCGTCTGTTTTTTGCAACATTAGCAAATCTTTATCCCAATACTCCTCTGGCAGCAGACATTGTTGGAAGTGAAAAATCAATTAACAACATTCAGCTAAATGACTTGAAATATAACTTTACAGTCTTTTACAAACCTGTCAATATGTCTTTGTTTTTAGTTGGGAATTTTGATGTAGATGCGATTGGAAAGTATTTTTCACAAAAGAAATTTAGAAATTTGGAAGACATGGTAGTAAACAAGGAGAAGCTAGCTTTACAGCCTGTTAAAGAAACAGACAGTCTCCGGATGGAGGTTTCTTCTCCAAAGCTTGCTGTTGGAATTAGGGGAATAGGTGAGGTGGTAGAAGCAGATTGCTACCGTTATAGTGTTTTGTTGAAATTGTTGTTTACGATGCTGTTTGGTTGGACTTCAAATCGTTTTCAAAACTTATATGAGGCGGGGAAGTTAGATGCTTCACTGTCATTAGAAGTTGAGGTGACTAGTCGTTTTCATTTTGTGATGTTGACTATGGATACGAAGGAACCCGTTTCTCTATCACATCAATTTCGTAAGGCTATTCGCAACTTTACGAAAGATTCAGATCTTACAGAGGAACATCTCGATCTTGTCAAGAGTGAGATGTTTGGGGAATTTTTCAGTAGTATGAACTCCTTGGAGTTTATTGCGACACAGTATGAGCCAGTCGACAGAGGAGAAACCATTTTTGATTTGCCAAAAATTTTACAAGAAATTACTTTGGAAGATGTTTTAAAAGCTGGTCATCGCTTGATTGATGATGGCGATCTAGTTGATTTTACAATCTTTCCAACCTAAAAGATGAGTGACCCTAGAAAGAAGGAATGCTAAGTATGAGAAAAAAAACAATTGGTGAGGTTCTGCGTCTAGCCAGAATTAACCAGGGATTGAGTATAGAAGAACTGCAGGCAAAAACGGATATTCAGATGAATTTATTAGAAGCTATGGAGGCAGATGATTTTGATCAACTCCCTAGTACCTTCTACGCTCGTTCTTTTTTGAGAAAATATGCCTGGGCGGTTGAATTGGACGAGCGAATCATTTTGGATGCCTATGATTCAGGCAGCATGATCACCTATGAAGAGGTTGATGTTGATGAAGAAGACTTGTCTGGTCGCAGACGATCAAATAAGAAAAAAACGTCTTATCTCCCCTTGTTTTATTTCGTTCTATTTGCTTTGTCGATTTTAATTTTTGTGACTTATTATGTTTGGAATTATATCCAGACTCAACCAACGCGTCCTTCTTCGCCTAATTATAGTATTGTGAGCTCAACTAGTTCAACAACTTCAACTAGTTCATCTTCTAGTAGTCAGACGTCTAGCTCGTCTTCTACTACGGAATCAACTATTACAGTGTCAGGCGAAGGAAACCGCATTGAAGCTCGCTATAAAACGAGTAAGGAAACAGCTACGGTTCAGCTGGCAGTTTCGGATGTAACTAGCTGGGTTAGTGTTTCAGGAAGCGAGCTAGAGGGTGGTGTGACACTATCCGCAGACAATAAAAATGAAAAAACAACAGTTTCAACTAAGAATCCCGTTGCTATCACCTTAGGTGTAGTGAAGGGAGTTACTGTGACTGTAGATAATCAAACAGTTGATACTTCCAAGTTGACGACTCAGACTGGAACTGTAACACTTACATTCACTACAGACTAAGGAAGAACCAATGAAAAAAGAACAAATCCCTAATGTATTAACAATTGGTAGAATTCTCTTTATACCTCTCTTTATTCTTATTTTGACTTTGGGCCATTCACAAGGCAGTCACCTGCTGGCAGCAATCATCTTTGCAGTTGCTAGTATAACGGATTATCTTGATGGTTATCTTGCTCGCAAATGGAATGTGGTCAGCAACTTTGGAAAGTTTGCAGATCCAATGGCGGATAAGCTGCTGGTTATGTCAGCTTTTATCATGTTGATTGAGTTAGGTATGGCTCCAGCTTGGGTTGTTGCTATTATCATCTGTCGTGAACTCGCTGTGACAGGCCTCCGTCTGTTGCTCGTTGAGACGGGAGGAACGGTTCTGGCGGCAGCGATGCTAGGGAAAATCAAGACCTTTAGTCAGATGTTTGCCATTATCTTTTTGCTCTTACATTGGAATTTAATTGGTCAACTGTTGCTTTATATAGCTTTGTTTTTCACTATCTACTCTGGATATGATTATTTCAAGGGTAGCGCTCATGTATTTAAAGGGACATTTGGTTCGAAATGAAATCGATTATTGAAGTAAAAGATCTGTCTTTTCGATATAAAGAAGATCAAGAGTATTATGATGTTAATAGAGTTACGTTTCACGTGAAACGTGGGGAGTGGCTCTCAATCGTAGGTCATAATGGGAGTGGAAAATCAACAACTATCCGTTTGATTGATGGCTTGCTTGAAGCAGAGTCTGGAGAAATCTGGATAGATGGGCAATTGCTGTCTTCTGAGAACGTTTGGGACTTGCGTCGTCAAATTGGCATGGTTTTTCAAAATCCAGATAACCAATTTGTGGGGGCAACTGTTGAAGATGATGTTGCCTTTGGCCTAGAAAATCAGGGACTTCCTCGTGAAGAAATGAAGAAGAGAGTGGCTGAATCTTTGGAGTTGGTAGGTATGCTGGACTTTAAGAAGAGAGAACCAGCTCGTTTGTCTGGTGGACAAAAACAACGGGTGGCTATTGCAGGAGTTGTTGCCTTGAGGCCAGCTATTTTGATTTTGGACGAGGCTACAAGTATGTTGGATCCTGAGGGACGTAGAGAACTGATTCAGACAGTTCAAGAGATTCGAAAAGACCACCAGATGACAGTCGTCTCCATTACACATGACTTGGAAGAAGTTGCGATGAGTGATCGTGTCTTGGTCATGAAAAAAGGCCAAGTGGAGTCAACCAGCAGCCCAAGAGAACTTTTTTCTCGGGATGACCTTGACCAGATAGGGTTAGATGAGCCTTTTACTAATCAATTGAGAGAATCTTTGAGAGAAACTGGATATCAGTTGCCGGATAGCTATTTGACAGAAGGAGAGCTAGAGGACAAGCTATGGGAATTACTCTAGAAAATGTGAGCTTTACCTATCAAGAGGGGACCCCCCTATCTTCATCAGCCTTGACTGATGTTTCTTTGATGATTGAGGATGGTTCCTATACAGCTTTAGTAGGGCACACAGGTAGTGGGAAATCAACGATTTTACAGCTTTTAAATGGCCTATTGGTACCAAGTAAGGGTTCTGTTCGAGTTTTTGATACCGTCATTACCCCTACATCAACCAATAAAGAAATTCGTCAGATTCGAAAGCAGGTTGGTCTAGTGTTTCAATTTGCTGAAAATCAGATTTTTGAAGAGACTGTTTTGAAAGATGTTGCATTTGGACCGCAAAATTTTGGAGTTTCTGAGGAAGAGTCCAAGAAGATTGCGCGTGAAAAATTAGCCTTGGTAGGCATTGATGAGTCACTTTTTGAGCGCAGTCCTTTTGAACTTTCGGGTGGCCAAATGAGACGTGTGGCTATAGCAGGTATGCTAGCCATGGAGCCAACTGTCTTGGTTTTGGATGAGCCAACAGCAGGGCTAGATCCTCTGGGCAGAAAAGAATTGATGACCCTGTTTAAAAAACTTCACCTTTCTGGAATGACAATCGTTCTGGTAACGCATTTAATGGATGACGTAGCTACATATGCTGATCAGGTCTATGTTATGGAAAAGGGGCGTTTAGTCAAAAGTGGTAAACCGATCGAAGTTTTCCAAGATGTAGCCTCTATGGAAAAAGTGCAGTTAGGTGTGCCTAAAATCACAGCCTTTTGTAAGCGTTTGGCAGATAGAGGTGTAGCTTTTAAAAAACTGCCAATCAAGATAGAGGAGTTTAAGGAGTCGCTAAATGGATAGTATGATTTTAGGGCGTTATATACCGGGGGATTCCATCATTCATCGTTTGGATCCACGTAGTAAATTGCTTGCCATGATTCTGCTGATTTTGATTGTATTTTGGGCCAATAATCCTCTCACCAATCTCATTTTGTTTATAGCAACAGGTATATTTATCGCTTTGTCGGGCGTTTCCCTCTCGTTTTTTGTCCAGGGATTAAAATCCATGTTTTTCTTGATTGCTTTTACGACTCTATTTCAACTCTTTTTCATTTCAAATGGAAATGTCCTATTTGAGTTTTCTTTTATAAGAATAACGGATTATGCTTTGCAACAAGCAGGAATCATTTTCTGTCGTTTTGTGTTGATTATTTTCTTTTCAACCTTGCTGACATTAACGACAATGCCCTTGAGTTTAGCAGCTGCAGTTGAAGCTCTTTTAGCACCGCTGAAACGCGTGAAAGTTCCCGTTCATGAAATTGGTCTTATGTTATCAATGAGTTTACGTTTTGTTCCAACCTTGATGGATGACACGACGAGAATTATGAATGCTCAGAAAGCTCGTGGAGTTGACTTTGGCGAAGGTAGCATCGTTCAAAAAGTAAAGGCTATGATTCCGATTTTAATTCCTCTTTTTGCTACGAGCTTAAAGCGTGCAGATTCATTGGCAATAGCCATGGAAGCACGTGGTTATCAGGGAGGAAAGGGTAGAAGTCAGTATAGACAGTTGAGATGGAGTCAAAAGGATACACTAGCAATTCTTGTGATTTTGGTGCTGGGATGTCTCTTATTTTTCTTAAAATCTTAGTGGATTTGTAAGATTGATAAAAAATCACAGTAGTAGATCTTTAGTAAAAAGGTAGAAATATGAACCGTTTTAAAAAATCAAAATATCTAATCATCGTTTTTGTCACAGTTCTGGCAGTTTCCGTATTATTAGTTACAACTTATTCAAGTGCTATTGTGACGAAACTAGGAGATGGGATTTCCTTAGTAGATAGAATTGTTCAAAAACCCTTTCAGTGGTTTGACTCTTTCAAATCAGATTTGGGACATTTGACGCAGACTTATAATGAGAACGAGAGTCTAAAAAAACAACTCTACCAACTAGAAGTGGAGTCTAATCAATCAGAAAGTTTAAAAACTGAAAATGAACAACTACGTCAGTTGCTGGATATGAGGTCAAAATTACAGGCTACAAAAACCCTAGCAGCAGATGTGATTATGCGAGCTCCAGTATCTTGGAAGCAAGAGTTAACAATTGATGCGGGAAGTTCAAAAGGAGTTTCTGAAAACATGTTGGCCATTGCAAACGGTGGCTTGATTGGTAGTGTTTCAAAAGTAGAGGAGCATTCAACAACGGTCAACTTATTGACAAATACTGAAAATTCCGACAAAATTTCCGTTAAAATCCTGCATGGTTCTACTGAAATTTACGGAATTATCGTTGGTTATGACAAGGAATCTGAACTTCTTAAAATTAGTCAATTAAATAGTAACAGCGACATTAGCGCGGGAGATAAGGTGACTACAGGAGGGCTCGGAAACTTCAATGTTAAGGATATTCCTGTTGGAGAGGTTGTTGCCACAACACACAGCAGTGATTATCTAACAAAGGAAGTAACTGTAAAGTTAAGTGCTGACACCAAAAATCTTCATGTGGTAGAGTTAGTGGGGAATTAGCAATGAGACTGTTAAAACAAGTTGGTATTTTCTTTTTACTCCCTTTTGTTGTTCTAATTGATGCTCATATTGGACAACTGGTGGGATCCTTCTTCCCCCACTTTCATTTAGCCAGTCATTTTCTATTTTTATTTCTCTTATTTGAAACAATCGAAGTGTCAGAATATCTCTACCTAGCCTATTGTTTTATAGTGGGTTTGGTTTACGATATCTATTTTTTCCACTTGATTGGAATTGCCACGCTTTTGTTTATCTTGATAGGTGCTTCGCTCCACAAGTTCAATAGCGTGATTTTGACAAATCGTTGGACAAGGATGTTGACCATTATTGTGATCAGTTTTCTGTTTGATATGGGGAGCTATCTTTTGGCTCTTGCCGTGGGACTGACTGTAGATTCCATGCCGATATTCATCGTCTATAGCCTTGTCCCATCAATGATTCTGAACTTCTTATGGATTGTCATTTTTCAATTTATTTTTGAAAAAATTTATCTATAAGAAAGAAATATAAATGTAACAAAGGCGTAATATTTATTATGTCTTTTTTTGGTATACTAGTAATGTCTCAAATAGAAGGAGTATCGACAGAATATGAAGAAAAAAATCTTAGCGTCACTTTTGTTAAGTACAGTATTGGTCTCACAAACAGCAGTATTGACAACTGTTCGTGCAGAAACAACTGATGAAAAAATTGCTGCTCAAGATAATAAAATTAGCAGTTTAACAGCGCAACAACAAGAAGCTCAAAAGCAAGTGGATCAAATCCAAGGTCAAGTTTCAACAATTCAAGCAGAGCAAGCAAGCTTGCAAGCCGAAAACGAAAAATTACAAGCTGAATCTAAAAAACTTGAAGGAGAAATTACAGAGCTTTCTAAAAATATCGTGGCTCGTAATGCTTCTTTAGAAAAACAAGCACGTAGCGCACAGACAAATGGAGCTGCGACTAGCTACATTAATACAATTGTAAACTCAAAATCAATCACAGAAGCCATTTCGCGTGTTGCTGCAATGAGCGAGATTGTATCGGCTAACAACAAAATGTTGGAGCAACAAAAGGCTGATAAAAAAGCAATTTCTGATAAACAAGTAGCCAATAATGAAGCAATTAATACAGTTATTGCGAACCAACAAAAACTGGCTGATGATGCGCAGGCATTGACAACTAAGCAAGCTGAGTTGAAGGTTGCAGAGTTGAATCTTGCTGCTGAGAAAGCTACTGCAGAAGGTGAGAAAGCTAGTTTGCTAGAGCAGAAAGCGGCAGCAGAGGCAGAAGCACGTGCTGCTGCAGAAGCAGAAGCAGCTTACAGAGCACGTCAAACAAGCCAACAGCAATCAGTTGTTGCTTCTGGAAACACAAGTTTCTCAGCTCAAGTACAAGCAACATCAACAACTGACGAGGAGGATTCAAGCTACACTCCGGCACCTGCGCCAGCGCCTGCTAGACAACGTCCAACTTACAGCTCAAATGCTTCAAGTTATCCAACTGGTGAGTGTACTTGGGGAGCTAAAACATTGGCACCTTGGGCTGGAGATTACTGGGGCAACGGAGCTCAGTGGGCAACAAGTGCAGCTGCAGCAGGATTCCGTACAGGTTCAACTCCACAAGTTGGTGCGATTGCATGTTGGAATGATGGTGGTTATGGACACGTAGCGGTTGTTACAGCAGTTTCATCATCAACTCGTATTCAAGTATCAGAATCAAACTACGGTGGAGATCGTACAATCGGAAACAAACGTGGATGGTTCAACCCAACTACAACTTCTGAAGGTTACGTAACATATATCTATCCAAACTAATGTATAAAACGAAGAGACTCAATCGAGTCTCTTTTAATGTTTTTATCCGAAAGTCCTACTAAAATTCTACTAAATAGCTTGAAAATACTGTTGAAATATGATAAAATAAAACCTGTCGTGTAAACGATAATACTCATTCTTGATGAATTGTGAAACTGTTGCCCTTGGGTCGTTTTGCAAGTTGAAATCGAGAAGAGGAAAAAACAAAAAGGAGAAATACTCATGGCAGTAATTTCAATGAAACAACTTCTTGAGGCTGGTGTACACTTTGGTCACCAAACTCGTCGCTGGAACCCTAAGATGGCTAAGTACATCTTCACTGAGCGTAACGGAATCCACGTTATCGACTTGCAACAAACTGTAAAGTACGCTGACCAAGCATACGACTTTATGCGTGATGCGGCAGCTAACGATGCAGTTGTATTGTTTGTTGGTACTAAAAAACAAGCTGCTGACGCTGTTAAAGAAGAAGCAGAACGTTCAGGTCAATACTACATCAACCACCGTTGGTTGGGTGGAACTCTTACTAACTGGGGAACTATCCAAAAACGTATTGCTCGTTTGAAAGAAATCAAACGTATGGAAGAAGAAGGAATCTTCGACGTTCTTCCTAAGAAAGAAGTTGCACTTCTTAACAAGCAACGTGCACGTCTTGAAAAATTCTTGGGTGGTATCGAAGACATGCCTCGTATCCCAGATGTAATGTATGTAGTTGACCCACATAAAGAGCAAATCGCTGTTAAAGAAGCTAAAAAATTGGGAATCCCAGTTGTAGCGATGGTTGACACAAACACTGATCCAGACGATATCGATGTAATCATCCCAGCTAACGATGACGCTATCCGCGCTGTTAAATTGATCACAGCTAAATTGGCTGATGCTATCATCGAAGGACGCCAAGGAGAAGATGCAGCAGCAGTTGAAGCAGAATTTGCAGCTTCAGAAGCTCAAGCAGACTCAATCGAAGAAATCGTTGAAGTTGTAGAAGGCGATAACGCTTAATTCATATAAATAGTAATTACCTAGGAGGGCGGGGCGTAGCCCGGCTCTCCTATTTTTAAAAAATATAGGAGAATCAAAATGGCAGAAATTACAGCTAAACTTGTAAAAGAGTTGCGTGAAAAATCTGGTGCCGGTGTTATGGACGCTAAAAAAGCGCTTGTAGAAACAGACGGCGATATCGAAAAAGCGATTGAATTGCTTCGTGAAAAAGGTATGGCGAAAGCAGCTAAGAAAGCTGACCGCGTTGCTGCAGAAGGTTTGACTGGTGTATTTGTTAACGGTAACGTTGCAGCAGTAGTTGAAGTAAATGCTGAAACTGACTTCGTTGCGAAAAATGCTCAATTCGTTGACTTGGTAAATGCAACAGCTAAAGTAATTGCTGAAGGTAAACCAGCTAATAACGAAGAAGCACTTGCTTTGACAATGCCTTCAGGTGAAACTCTTGAAGCAGCCTATGTATCTGCAACAGCTACAATCGGTGAAAAAATCTCATTCCGTCGTTTTGCTTTGCTTGAAAAAACAGATGCACAACACTTTGGAGCATACCAACACAATGGTGGCCGTATCGGTGTCATCTCTGTTATTGAAGGTGGAGACGAAGCACTTGCTAAACAAATCTCAATGCACATTGCTGCGATGAAACCAACAGTTCTTTCTTACAAAGAATTGGATGAGCAATTCGTTAAAGATGAGTTGGCACAATTGAACCACGTGATTGACCAAGATAATGATAGCCGTGCAATGGTTGGTAAACCAGCTCTTCCACACTTGAAATATGGATCAAAAGCTCAATTGACTGATGAAGTGATTGCTCAAGCTGAAGAAGACATCAAAGCTGAGTTGGCTGCAGAAGGCAAACCAGAAAAAATCTGGGACAAAATCATTCCAGGTAAAATGGACCGCTTCATGCTTGACAACACCAAAGTTGACCAAGCATACACACTTCTTGCCCAAGTCTACATCATGGACGATAGCAAGACAGTTGAAGCTTACCTTGAATCAGTAAATGCTTCAGTAGTTGAGTTCGCTCGCTTTGAAGTTGGTGAAGGTATTGAGAAAGCTGCAAATGACTTCGAAGCAGAAGTTGCAGCTACAATGGCAGCAGCCTTGAATAACTAATGATAAAAGAGGAAGCAATTTGCTTCCTTTTTCTTATGTGACTATTAGTCCGTCTCGCTCCGTTAGGTGCGAGACAAATAAACCACCTGCTATGCGGGTGCGTGTCGAAGGTTATACCAAAAAAACTCCAAACGCGATACAATAAAGGTGTTCAAGCCAATTGTAAAGCGAAAGGAGAAAAATATGGCACAAAAGGCACATAGTTTATCACACACAAAGTGGATGTGTAAATATCACATTGTGTTCACCCCTAAGTATAGACGAAAAATCATTTATAATCAATATCGAAGTAGTTTGGGAGAAATATTCCACCGTTTATGTAGTTATAAAGGTGTTGAGATTATCGAAGGACACTTAATGCCTGATCATGTACATATGTTAGTAAGTATTCCACTAAGGATAAGTGTTTCAAGTTTCATGGGTTATTTAAAAGGTAAAAGTGCACTCATGATGTTTGACAAACACGCCAACCTCAAGTACAAGTTTGGAAATCGACATTTCTGGGCAGAAGGTTATTATGTGAGTACAGTGGGACTTAATGAAGCCACAATTAAGAAATATATTCAAGAGCAGGAAAAGCATGATATAGCACTAGATAAATTAAGTGTAAAAGAATATGAGGATCCCTTTAGGGATAGTGGTAAGTAATGCGAACACCTCTTTGAGAGGTTTGTGAAGAGTCAAGAGCAATGAGGCTTGAACAACGTGAAAGCCAGCGTCTTTAGGCGCTGGCTGGTAATTTGGGCTTATAGCCCTGGTGCAAACCACCCGTTAGACGGGTGGTTATGATTTTGCTGTAGGGAACTTAGATTTTTCTTTAAATTGAACAAAGAAAAAGCCCTATAATAAGGGCTAAGTGCATTTAGGAGACTACACTTCAAATTCATAGAGTGCTGTAGACAAATAACGTTCGCCGTTATCTGGTGCTAAAGCAAGGACTTTCTTACCTGTACCTAATTTCTTGGCAACCTCAATTGCCCCGTAAATCGCTGCAGCTGAAGAAATCCCAACAAGGAAGCCTTCTTTTCCACCAATTTCACGGCCAAGTGTGAGTGCATCATCTGATGTTACACGGACGATACCATCATAGGCTTTTGTATCAAGTGTATCAGGAATAAATCCAGCTGAGATACCTTGAATTTTGTGAGGTCCTGGTTTTTCACCAGACAAGATAGCTGACTCGTCTGCCTCAACTGCATAAACTTGAATGTCTGGATTTGCTGCTTTAAGAGCGTGAGAAACACCTGAAATCGTTCCACCAGTACCAACACCACCCACAAAAGCATCTAGTCCATCAGAACCGAAAGCAGCCAGTATTTCAGCTCCTGTTGTTCTTTCGTGTATTTCAGGATTAGCTGGATTGTTAAATTGGAGTGGAAGGAAGCCGTCACGTTCAGCTGCGATCTCCTGAGCCTTGGCAATTGCGCCTTTCATTCCTTCGCTACCAGGAGTAAGGACGAGTTCAGCACCATAGGCTTGGATAATCTTACGTCGTTCCACACTCATCGTTTCGGGCATGACGATAACAACTTTATATCCCTTAGCAGCACCTACCCAAGAAAGTCCGATACCAGTATTTCCACTCGTTGCCTCAACAATGGTAGCACCTGGTTTTAGAATACCATCTTGTTCCGCTTTTTCAATCATGCTAAGGGCAATACGGTCTTTTACTGACGATCCAGGGTTAAAAGCTTCAAGTTTTACATAAACATCTGCAGCACCCTCTGGAACAATGTTGTTAAGTTTAACAATCGGTGTTTGTCCGATTAGTTCAGTGATATTGTTATAAATAGCCATAGATATACCTCTTTGTATAAGATGATACTAGTATAACGCGCTCAAGGCTATTTGTAAAATATAGAAATCCTATCAAAGCGATAGGATTTTTTTATATCAAAGGTCTGAGCTGTAAATCTGCGAATAAATTTAGTAGGTGCTATCTATATTTTTGTTTACAATAAGTTTACAGGAACTTCAACTTCTCGTAAACCTTGATCTGTTAAAGCAACCTTTCCATTAAAAAACTCCACAAGAGCAGCCTTGATATTTTCTTTCTCTTCCTTGTCAACATAAATTATCGTATCGACTTGATCTGTAAAGTTTGTATCCAGCTCCATGAGATCATGTTCTTTAAGGAAGTTACTGTACTCTTGGTATTGAGCGTAAGACATTTGAATGGCTATACCAGCTTGCTCTTTGATTTCAATAATGCCAATCTCTTTGACAGCCAAGGCCACACTACCTGCATAAGCACGAATTAAACCACCAGCACCTAGCTTAATTCCCCCGAAGTAGCGAGTAACCACTACGCAGACATTGGTAAGATTGTGATTTTCTAAGACACCGAGCATAGGGACTCCAGCAGTACCACTAGGCTCACCATCATCACTCGTGCGCTTAATCTCACTGCGTTCCCCTACAATAAAAGCCGAGCAGTTATGGGTAGCTTTGTAGTGTTCTTTTTTGATGGCCGTGATGAAATTACGAGCCTCTTCTTCACTATAGACACGCTTTGCATGACAGATAAAGCGAGATTTTTTGATTTCTTCGTGGACCTGCCCATCCTCTTTAATTGTTCTAAATTCCATGATTTTATTGTACTAAAAAAATACAAAAAGAGCTAGATATTTACGAATAAAGAAGTATGAAAGTAGATCCAAATTACCTCGGTCGCTTGTTTACTGAGAGAGAATTAACTAAAGAAGAACGTCAAATGGCCGTGAAACTACCAGCAATGAGAAAAGAGAAGGGAAAACTTTTCTGTCAACGGTGTAATAGTAGCATTCTAGAAGAATGGTATTTGCCCATTGGTGCTTACTATTGTAGGGAGTGTTTATTGATGAAGCGAGTCAGGAGTGATCAAGCTTTATACTATTTTACGCAGGAAGATTTTCCTAAGCAAGATGTTCTCAAATGGCGTGGTCAGTTAACACCTTTTCAGGAAAAAGTGTCAGAGGGACTTCTTCAAGCGGTAGACAAGCAAGAGCCAACCTTGGTTCATGCTGTGACAGGTGCTGGAAAGACAGAGATGATCTATCAAGTTGTAGCTAAAGTGATTGATGATGGTGGTGCAGTTTGTTTGGCCAGTCCTCGAATTGATGTATGTTTGGAACTGTATAAGCGACTGCAGAATGACTTTGCTTGCGATATAGCGCTACTCCATGGCGAATCAGAGCCCTATTTTCGAACTCCCTTAGTAATTGCAACAACTCATCAGTTATTAAAATTTTATCATGCTTTTGATTTGTTGATAGTGGATGAGGTAGATGCCTTTCCTTATGTTGACAACTCTATGCTTTACTATGCTGTAAAGAATAGTGTAAAGGAGGATGGATTAAGGATATTCCTTACAGCAACTTCTACAGATGAGTTAGATAGGAAGGTTCGCACAGGAGAATTAAAACGATTAAGCTTGCCGAGACGGTTTCATGGAAATCCTTTGATTATTCCTAAACCAGTCTGGTTATCGGATTTTAATCGTTATTTAGATAAGAGTCAGTTGTCACCTAAGTTAAAGAGCTCCATTGAGAAGCAGAGAAGAACAGGTTATCCCTTGTTAATCTTTGCATCAGAAATTAAAAAAGGCGAGAAACTAAAAGAAATATTGCAGGAACAGTTTCCAAATGAAAATATCGGCTTTGTTTCCTCTGTCACAGAAAACCGATTAGAGCAGGTGCAAGCTTTTCGAGATGGAGAGTTGACGATACTGATCAGTACGACAATTTTAGAGCGTGGAGTTACCTTCCCTTGTGTGGATGTTTTCGTAGTAGAAGCTAATCATCGTCTCTTTACCAAGTCTAGCTTGATTCAGATTGGTGGGCGAGTTGGGCGTAGTATGGACAGACCAACTGGTGAGTTGCTCTTCTTTCATGATGGATTAAATACTTCCATCAAAAAGGCAATCAAGGAAATCAAGCAGATGAACAAGGAGGCGGGATTATGAATTGTTTATTATGTGGCCAGTCAACAAAGAGTGACTTGACATTTAGTCACCTCTTACTGTTTAAGAATGAGCACAACTATCTTTGCTCAGCTTGTGATTCTACTTTTGAGAAGATTGGTGAAGACCATTGTCCAAACTGCATGAAAAGAGGGTTGTCAACAACGTGTCAAGATTGTAAACTTTGGTGTGAAGATGGGATTCAAGTTGATCATAAAGCAATCTTCACCTATAATCAAGCTATGAAAGACTTCTTTAGTCGATATAAGTTTGATGGGGATTTTCTGCTTAGAAAGGTTTTTACTCCTGTACTTGCAGATGAGTTGAAAAAGTATAGAGACTATGAATTTGTGGTAATTCCCCTAAGTCCTGAAAGATTGCTTGAGAGAGGATTTAATCAGGTTGAAGGTTTGGTTGAGGCAGCAGGATTTTCCTTTCAAGATTTACTAGGGAAAAGAGAAGAGAAGGCTAGTTCTTCTAAGAATCGCTCAGAACGATTAGCTACTGAAATTCCCTTTTATATTAAAACGGAAGCCCCTCTTCCTAAGAAGATTTTGGTTATTGATGACATCTATACGACAGGGGCGACTATCAATCGTGTGAAGCGACTGTTTGAAGAGGCAGGTGTTTTGGAAGTCAAAACTTTTTCTCTTGTAAGATAAGGAAAAAATTTGCAAAATGAAAATGAAAGCGTTATAATATAGTTAGAAAAATAAAAATGTTTAGAAAGAAGGTACTTATATGATTAAATATAGTATCCGTGGTGAAAACCTAGAAGTAACAGAAGCAATTCGCAATTATGTAGTTTCTAAACTCGAAAAGATCGAAAAATATTTTCAACCTGAACAAGAGTTGGATGCACGTGTCAACTTGAAAGTTTACCGTGAAAAAACAGCAAAAGTTGAAGTAACAATTCCACTTGGGTCAATTACTCTTCGTGCAGAAGATATTTCTCAAGATATGTATGGTTCTATCGATCTTGTAACAGATAAAATTGAACGCCAGATTCGAAAAAATAAAACAAAAATCGAACGCAAGAATAAAAATAAGGTTGCAACAAGCCAACTCTTTACAGATGCTCTAGTTGAAGATGCAAATGTTGTGCAGCCAAAAGTGGTTCGTTCAAAACAAATTGATTTAAAACCAATGGATTTGGAAGAAGCACTTCTTCAAATGGATTTGTTGGGGCATGATTTCTTTATCTATGTTGATGTCGAAGATCAAACAACAAATGTTTTGTATCGCCGCGAAGATGGTGAAGTTGGTTTGCTAGAAGTTAAGGAATCATAAAATCTTGACAACTATGTAAAAGTGGTTTACACAATTGTAAACCACTTTTGTATTGCATCATTATACAAGGTATAAATGGAGGTAGTTATGAAAGAGGTAGTGATTGTTTCAGCAGTGCGAACTCCTATTGGTTCCTTTGGAGGAAGCTTGAAGAATGTTTCTGCTGTTGATTTAGGAGCTTTGGTTATTAAGAGTGTTTTGGAGAAGGCGAGTGTGAAACAAGAGCAAGTAGATGAAGTGATTATGGGGAATGTCCTAGGCGCAGGTTTAGGTCAAAACGTAGCTCGTCAAATGAGCATTCAAGCGGGGCTCCCTGAATTTACACCAGCCTTTACCATTAATAAGGTTTGTGGTTCTGGGTTGAAGGCAGTTCAGTTAGCTGCTCAAGCGATTCGATGTGGCGATGCAGATATTATCGTAGCTGGTGGTGCAGAAAACATGAGTCAGACTCCATATGTTTTGCCAAACTTCCGTTGGGGCGGCCGTATGGGAGATTCGAAAGTGGTAGACACCATGATTAAGGACGGTTTGTCTGATGCTTTTAACGAATACCATATGGGGATTACAGCTGAGAATGTGGCTGAGGAATATGGTATTAGCCGGGATGAACAAGATGCTCTTGCTTTGGAATCACAAAAACGAGCAGTGGCGGCTATAGAATCTGGACGCTTTAAGAAAGAGATTGTTCCAGTGGTCATTCCTCAACGCAAAGGTGATCCTATTGTCTTTGATACAGATGAATTTCCTAGAAAAGATGCCAGCTTGGAGAGCTTGTCTAAGCTAGGTCCTGTTTTCAAAAAAGACGGTTCTGTTACAGCAGGTAATGCATCAGGTATCAATGACGGAGCAGCTGCTGTCTTGGTCATGAGTGCTGAAAAAGCTGAAGAATTGGGACTCCCAGTGATTGCTCGTATTCATTCGTATGCAAGTGCAGGTTTGGATCCTAAGATGATGGGATGTGGACCGATTTATGCGACTCGCAAGGCTCTTGAAAAAGGCAATTTGACAGTTGAAGATCTCGACTTGATTGAGTCAAATGAAGCCTTTGCTGCCCAGACTTGTGCAGTTGGTAAAACACTTGGTTTCAACACAGATATTGTCAACGTCAATGGTGGGGCCATTGCTCTTGGTCACCCAATTGGGGCTTCCGGTTGCCGTATCCTAGTAACGCTGGTACATGAGATGATGAAACGTGATGCTAAAACTGGGTTAGCGACTCTCTGTATCGGAGGAGGGATGGGGACTGCCCTTGTCGTGGAACGTTAGGTGTTAGTGATCTGAACACGTGGGTAGGAGGGTGATGATTCCCTCCTCTTTTTGTGTCTGAAGTTAGAGAAATCAATCATGAAAGAAAGGCTTGCATCTTTTAAAAGGTCGCTTTTTAAGGGTTTTTGTGATATAATAATGCGCAAGAGGTTTAGAATGAAAAAAAATAATTTAATCCCGTTTTCTGCAGTCTTGCTAGGACTTGCAACTTTCGGAATCTTAACTTTGCTGATTATTTTTTCACATAATCTTGCTGTAACAATCACTGTTTTGTTTTTATTTGTACTGTTTTATCTGCTTTTGTTTGTATGGCAAAAAAAACAGTATGAAAAGAGCGAAATTGAACAAATCCAATATGTAAATCACCAAGCCGAAAATAGCTTGAGTACTTTGCTTGATCAAATGCCGGTGGGAGTCCTGAAATTAGACTTATCAAGCGGAGAAGTAGAATGGTTTAATCCCTATGCTGAGCTAATTTTGACTACTGAAGAAGGCGAAATTGATGTTGAGTTAATTCAAACCATCATCAAGGCTTCTGTTGGGAATCCTGGTTCGTATGCTACCTTGGGCGAAACACGCTATGCCGTTCATATGGACAAGGCTTCGGGTGTTTTGTATTTCTTTGATGTTTCTGGGGAGTACGAAGCAACTGTCGAATTGGTAACTAGCCGTCCAGTCATTGGAGTCATCTCGGTAGATAACTATGATGATTTGGAGGATGCGACATCTGACTCTGATATCAGCCATATTAATAGTTTTGTAGCCAATTTTATTTCAGAATTTGCAAGTAAGTATGCTATGTTCTCTCGCCGTGTGGGGATGGATCGTTTTTATGTATTCACAGATTACACAGTACTCGAGGAATTGATGAATGATAAATTCTCTGTTATTGATACTTTCCGAGAAGAGTCAAAACAGAGGCAACTGGCCCTAACTTTAAGTATGGGATTTTCTTATGGTGATGGAAACCATGAAGAGATAGGGAAAATTGCCTTGCTCAACTTGAACTTAGCAGAAGTTCGCGGTGGTGACCAGGTGGTTGTCAAGGAAAATGATGAAACTAAGAACCCAGTCTATTTTGGTGGTGGTTCCGCAGCCTCTGTTAAGAGAACGAGAACACGTACGAGAGCCATGATGACAGCTATTTCTGATAAGATCCGCAGTGTGGATCAGGTTTTTGTAGTTGGTCATAAAAATCTGGATATGGATGCCTTGGGGTCTGCGGTCGGCATGCAGTTGTTTGCTAGCAATATCACTGAAAATAGCTATGCTGTCTATGATGTGGAACAAATGTCGCCAGACATTGAGCGCGCCGTCAACTTCTTGGGGAAAGAAGGAGTCACTAAACTCTTGCCTCTTACAGATGCGATGAAGTTAGTCACAAATCGTTCGTTGTTGATTCTAGTGGATCATTCGAAGACAGCTTTGACTTTATCGAAAGATTTTTACGAACTGTTCACTCAAACTATTGTTATTGACCATCATAGACGTGATCAGGATTTCCCTGAGAATGCAGTCATCACCTATATTGAAAGTGGGGCAAGTAGTGCCAGTGAGTTGGTCACAGAATTGATTCAGTTCCAAAATTCTAAGAAGAATCGTTTGAGTCGTATGCAGGCCAGTGTTTTGATGGCTGGTATGATGCTGGATACCAAGAATTTCACATCTCGAGTAACGAGTCGAACTTTTGATGTTGCTAGCTACCTCAGGACGCGTGGAAGCGATAGTATTGCTATTCAGGAGATTGCTGCGACAGATTTTGAAGAATACCGCGAGGTAAATGAACTCATTTTACAAGGTCGTAAGTTAGGTTCAGATATCTTGATTGCCCAAGCTAAGGATTCGACCACTTATGACACAGTCGTCATCAGTAAGGCCGCTGATTCCATGTTGGCTATGTCCGGTATTGAAGCCAGCTTCGTTCTGGCAAAAAATACACAAGGATTTATCTCCATCTCGGCTCGAAGTCGTAGTAAAATCAATGTGCAACGCATTATGGAAGAGCTGGGTGGTGGAGGTCACTTTAATCTAGCAGCTGCGCAAATTGAGGATATGAGTTTGTCGGAAGCAGGAGAAAAATTGACTCAACTAATCTTGGAAGAACTAAAGGAAAAGGAGAAAGAAGAATGAAAGTAATCTTTTTAGCAGATGTTAAAGGAAAAGGGAAGAAAGGCGAAATTAAGGAAGTACCAACTGGCTACGCTCAAAACTTCCTGATTAAAAAGAATTTGGCCAAGGAAGCAACTGCTCAAGCAGTGGGTGAGTTGCGTGGAAAACAAAAATCTGAAGAAAAAGCTCATGCAGAGATGATTGCTGAAGCAAAGGCTATCAAGGCCAAGCTAGAAGCAGCAGAAACTGTTGTAGAGTTTGTTGAAAAGGTTGGACCAGATGGCCGTACATTTGGTTCCATCACTAACAAGAAAATTGCAGAAGAATTGCAAAAGCAATTTGGTATCAAGATTGACAAGCGTCATATTCAGGTAAAAGCACCAATTCGAGCAGTAGGTTTGATTGATGTGCCAGTGAAGATCTATCAAGATGTTACAAGTGTCATCAATCTTCGTGTAAAAGAAGGGTAACTTTACAACTTCTTGACAAGATTGTAAAAGGAAGGAAAGTCGGATGGCCGAAGTAGAGGAACTGCGAGTTCAACCTCAGGATATTTTAGCAGAACAATCTGTTCTGGGGGCTATTTTTATAGATGAGAGTAAGCTCGTTTTTGTCCGAGAATACATTGATTCTCGTGACTTCTTTAAGTATGCCCATCGTTTGATTTTCCAAGCGATGGTAGACTTGTCGGATCGTGGAGAAGCAATTGATGCGACAACGGTTCGGACGATCTTGGATAGCCAAGGGGAACTCCAAAATATTGGTGGCTTGTCCTATCTTGTTGAAATTGTCAACTCTGTACCAACTTCAGCCAACGCGGAGTATTATGCTAAAATCGTGGCTGAAAAGGCTATGCTACGTCGCTTGATTTCCAAGTTGACAGACTCTGTCAATCAAGCCTATGAGGCTTCTAAGCCTGTAGATGAAATCATTGCTCAAGCTGAAAAGGGGCTTATTGATGTTAGTGAAAACGCCAATCGTAGTGGGTTCAAGAACATCCGTGATATTCTAAATATCAACTTTGGGAACCTAGAAGTTCGGTCACAACAAACAACTGATATTACAGGTATTGCGACAGGTTATCGTGATTTGGACCACATGACGACCGGATTGCATGAGGAGGAACTGATTATTATAGCAGCTCGTCCTGCGGTCGGTAAGACGGCCTTTGCCTTGAACATTGCTCAGAATATCGGAACCAAGTTGGACAAGACTGTAGCTATCTTTTCACTGGAAATGGGTGCGGAAAGTCTAGTAGACCGTATGTTGGCAGCAGAAGGCTTGGTGGAGTCCCATTCTATCCGTACGGGTCAATTGACTGATGAGGAATGGCAAAAGTATACCATTGCTCAAGGGAATCTAGCCAATGCGAGTATCTATATCGATGATACACCAGGGATTCGGATCACGGAAATTCGCTCTCGCTCACGTAAACTGGCTCAAGAAACAGGCAATCTAGGCTTGATTTTGATCGACTACCTACAGCTTATCACAGGTACTGGTCGTGAGAACCGCCAACAAGAAGTCTCTGAAATTTCTCGTCAGTTGAAAATTCTAGCCAAGGAATTAAAGGTTCCAGTCATTGCTCTTAGTCAGCTATCTCGTGGAGTGGAACAGCGTCAAGATAAGAGACCAGTCTTGTCTGATATTCGTGAATCGGGTTCTATCGAGCAGGATGCGGATATCGTAGCTTTTCTATACCGTGACGACTACTACGATCGTGCGGGTGAAGAAGAGGAAGGAATTCCAAATAACAAGGTTGAGGTTATCATTGAGAAAAATCGTAGTGGAGCTCGTGGAACGGTGGAATTGATTTTCCAAAAAGAATACAATAAATTTTCAAGTATCTCAAAGAGGGAGGCATAAAATGTCAGATGCATTTACAGATGTAGCCAAGATGAAAAAAATCAAAGAAGAGATCAAGGCGCATGAGGGACAAGTCGTTGAAATGACTTTGGAGAATGGCCGTAAGCGCCAAAAAAATAGATTGGGTAAGCTAATTGAGGTGTATCCATCTCTATTTATCGTTGAATTTGGGGATGTTGAAGGAGACAAACAAGCCAATGTCTACGTTGAATCCTTCACCTACTCAGATATCTTGACAGAAAAGAACTTGATTCGCTATCTAGACTAAGAATCCTAAAATGAAGTGAGCTTTGCTCACTTTTTTCTTTTTCTCCCGAATAGTATAAACGAGGGTAACCTCGGAAATTTATATTATTAAGGAGAATGAATGACGTTTTTTAAATCAGGAGTTAAGAAGAGTAGATGTACTCAGTTGAGTGTAGGGCTGGCTACTTTGTTCGTTACGAGTACCTTTTTGTTTGGTGGGGAATCGGTTCAAGCCGACAGTGTAGCGCGTGGAGATGATTATCCGCTTCACTACAAAAATGGTAGTGTTGAAATCGATCAGTGGCGGATGTATTCTCGCCAGTGTACCTCTTTTGCGGCCTTTCGTTTGAGTAGTGTAAATGGCTTTGAGATTCCTCCTGCCTATGGAAATGCGAATGAATGGGGACATCGTGCAAGGCGAGAAGGCTATCGTGTGGATACTAAGCCAGAAGTTGGGGCTATTGCTTGGTCGACAGAAGGTTATTATGGGCACGTGGCCTGGGTATCTAATGTATTAGGGGATACGATTGAGATTGAAGAGTATAACTATGGAGTTCGAGAGAGGTATAACCGTCGAATAGTTAAAGCTAGCACCATGACAGGGTTTATTCATTTTAAGGACTTGGTAGGGAATGGTGGTAGAACTGTAAATCCTATCAGGTCAGGGCTGGCATCTAGTGGGACTCACACGTTTACTCAAAAGTCTGCCATTCGAAACCAGCCGTCAAGTACAGCGCAAGTTATCGACTACTACTATCCTGGTGAAAATGTTAGCTACGATCAAATCGTAGAACAGGATGGTTATAAGTGGCTTAGTTACCTGTCCTATAGTGGAATGAGGAGATACGTCCAGTATATGGAAACAGAATCGGTGGAGAATGGTTGGAAGAAGCAAAACGGTATTTGGAATTACCGTGAGAACGGAAATCTCGCAACTGGTTGGAAGAAAATAAATGGCAGTTGGTATCACTTCAAAGAAAATGGAACCATGTCAACAGGTTGGGTGAAGGATGGCTCGCATTGGTACTATCTAAAGGCATCAGGGGAGATGCAGACAGGTTGGCTCAAGGAAAATGGAACATGGTATTATTTGGAGAGTTCAGGGGCTATGAAGTCTAGCCAGTGGTTCCAAGTAGGAGGAAAGTATTACTACGTTAATGCTTCAGGGGCTTTAGCAGTGAATACCACTGTGGATGGCTATCGAGTGGACAGTAACGGAGCTAGAATCTAGAAAGAATATAAAAAAGTGGACTTCGCTACCATTTGCCTATTCTTTCCGATGGTATTTTTCCCCTCTTTCCTTTATAATGGGTGTATGGACAAGAAAAAATTATTATTAATTGATGGATCTTCTGTTGCTTTTCGAGCTTTTTTTGCGCTCTATCAGCAGTTGGATCGGTTTAAAAATGCTAATGGCCTTCATACCAATGCAATCTACGGTTTTCAACTCATGTTGAATCATGTCTTAGAGCGGGTTGAGCCCAGCCATGTTTTGGTAGCCTTTGATGCAGGTAAGACGACTTTCCGAACAGAGATGTATGCAGACTACAAAGGTGGTCGCGCTAAAACTCCAGATGAGTTTCGTGAGCAATTTCCCTTCATTCGTGAGTTGTTAGACCATCTTGGGATTCGCTACTATGAGTTGCCCCAGTATGAAGCCGATGATATCATCGGAACTCTAGGCCGTTTGGCTGAGAAGGATTCTTTTGATGTGACAATCGTTAGCGGAGACAAGGACTTGATCCAGTTGACGGATGAGCATACGGTGGTCGAGATTTCCAAGAAAGGTGTGGCTGAGTTTGAAGCCTTTACGCCAGACTATCTTATGGAAAAGATGGGCATTACCCCAGCTCAGTTTATTGATCTTAAGGCTCTTATGGGGGATAAGTCTGATAATATCCCTGGTGTCACTAAGATTGGTGAAAAGACGGGTATCAAGCTCTTACTAGAACACGGTTCGCTTGAGGGAATTTATGAAAATATCGATGGGATGAAGGCATCTAAGATGAAGGAAAATCTCATCAATGACAAGGAACAAGCCTTCCTGTCTAAAACCTTGGCGACCATTGAGACTCAGGCACCGATTGAGATTGGTCTGGAAGACTTGGTATATAATGGCCCAGATGTGGAAAATCTCGGGAAATTCTACGATGAGATGGGCTTCAAACAGCTCAAGCAAGCTTTAAATGTGTCATCAACGGATGCGCCTGAAAGTTTGGATTTCGCCATCGTTGACCAAGTCAGTCAAGACATGCTGAGTTCCGACTCTATCTTCCACTTTGAACTCTTTGGTGAGAATTACCATACAGATGACTTAGTTGGTTTTGCCTGGTCCTGTGGGGATAAACTTTACGCTACAGATAAACTTGAGCTCTTGCAGGAGCCGATTCTCAAGGAATTTTTAGAAAAAACACCTCTGAAAGTGTATGACTTTAAGAAAGCGAAGGTTCTTTTAAATCGCTTGGGCTTGAATCTCCAGGCTCCTGCTTTTGATAGTCGTTTGGCCAAATACCTCCTCTCAACAGTCGAGAACAATGAAATCTCAACCATTGCGAATCTCTATGGCCAGACTTATCTGGTCGATGATGAGACTTTCTATGGTAAGGGGGTCAAGAAAGCTATCCCTGAGAAAGAGAAATTCTTGGAGCACTTGGCTCGCAAGGTTGCTGTATTGGTTGAGACTGAGCCTGTTTTACTTGAAAAACTCAGTGAACATGGACAGTTAGACCTTCTCTATGACATGGAGCAACCTCTGGCTTTTGTCCTTGCCAAGATGGAAATCGCTGGGATCAAGGTCAAAAAAGAAGCCCTGCTTGAGATGCAGGCTGAAAATGAGGTCGTCATTGAGCAACTCACTCAAGAGATTTACGAACTAGCTGGTGAGGAGTTTAATATCAACTCCCCTAAGCAGTTGGGCGAGCTTCTCTTTGAAAAACTCGGTCTTCCTCTAGAATACACTAAGAAAACCAAGACAGGTTACTCGACGGCCGTGGATGTGTTGGAGCGCCTAGCTCCTATTGCACCGATTGTTAAAAAAATTCTAGACTACCGTCAGATTGCTAAGATCCAATCCACCTATGTGATTGGTTTACAGGACTGGATTTTGGCTGATGGCAAGATTCATACGCGCTATGTGCAGGATTTGACTCAGACTGGGCGTTTGTCTAGTGTGGATCCAAACTTGCAAAATATCCCTGTTCGTTTGGAACAAGGCCGTCTCATTCGTAAAGCTTTCGTACCTGAGTGGGAGGGTAGTGTGCTGCTCAGCTCGGACTATTCACAGATTGAATTGCGCGTTTTGGCTCATATTTCTAAAGATGAGCACTTAATTAAGGCCTTCCAAGAGGGGGCTGATATCCATACCTCGACGGCCATGCGGGTCTTTGGTATTGAACGTCCTGAAGATGTGACTCCAAACGACCGTCGTAATGCCAAGGCGGTAAACTTTGGAGTGGTTTACGGAATTTCAGACTTTGGCTTGTCTAATAATCTAGGCATCAGCCGTAAGGAAGCAAAAGCCTACATTGACACTTACTTTGAACGCTTCCCAGGTATTAAAAACTACATGGATGAGGTGGTGCGTGAGGCGCGTGATAAGGGCTATGTAGAGACCCTCTTCAAGCGTCGTCGTGAGTTGCCAGATATTAATTCGCGCAACTTCAACATTCGTGGTTTTGCAGAGCGGACTGCCATCAACTCTCCTATCCAGGGTTCAGCAGCAGATATTCTCAAGATTGCTATGATCCAGCTAGACAAGGCTTTAGTAGCAGGCGGTTATCAGACCAAGATGCTGTTGCAAGTACATGATGAAATCGTCCTTGAGGTTCCGAAATCAGAACTAGCAGCCGTTAAAGCTCTAGTGAAACAAACCATGGAAGAAGCCATCCAACTCAGTGTTCCCCTTATCGCAGATGAAAATGAAGGGGCAACTTGGTACGAGGCTAAATAAGAAAGATATGATAGAGTTTGAAGCATTTGTCTTCAAACTCTTTTTCAAGATTTTCTGTAAGCAGTTTCCTTGACTTATCCTTGCTTTTGCGTTATCATATGTCCATATAAGATACGGGAGTCTGTGTACAGTCTGAGAGGAAGTGTTAAACTTCGACCGCACCTGATCTGGGTAATGCCAGCGTAGGGAAGGATACTTAGTCGAATTCTGCACCTTTTCCGTATATATGGTAAAGGTTTTTCTTTTTGTCAAAAGGAAACCTGAGAAGAGGAGGTTTTTATGAAAGCAAGCATTGCCTTGCAAGTCTTACCCCTATCACAGGGGATTGATCGAATTGCTATTATCGATCAAGTGATTGCTTATCTGCAAGCTCAGTCCGTGACCATGGTGGTGACACCTTTTGAAACGGTTTTGGAAGGAGAGTTTGATGAGCTTATGCGCATTCTCAAAGAAGCGCTTGAAGTGGCCGGACAGGAGGCAGATAATGTCTTTGCCAATGTCAAAATAAATGTAGGAGAGATTTTAAGCATCGATGAGAAACTTGAAAAGTATGATGAGACGACAGATTAGTCTTTTGGGATTTCTCGGAGTCTTGTCGGTCTGGCAGTTAGCGGGAATATTCAAACTTTTACCCAAGTTCATCCTGCCAACTCCTCTTGAGATTCTCCAGTCCTTTGTTCGTGACAGAGAATTTCTCTGGCACCATAGCTGGGCGACCTTGAGAGTGGCTTTGCTAGGTCTAGTCTTAGGAGTCTTGATTGCCTGTCTTATGGCGGTGCTCATGGATAGTCTGGCTTGGCTCAATGACCTTATCTACCCTATGATGGTGGTTGTCCAGACCATTCCGACCATTGCCATAGCCCCAATCTTGGTCTTGTGGCTAGGTTATGGGATTTTGCCCAAGATTGTCTTGATTATCTTGACGACAACCTTCCCTATTATCGTTAGTATCTTGGATGGTTTTAGGCATTGTGACAAGGATATGCTGACCTTGTTTAGTCTGATGC
Source organism: Streptococcus oralis subsp. dentisani (assembly GCF_002096685.1). Taxonomy (GTDB): domain Bacteria; phylum Bacillota; class Bacilli; order Lactobacillales; family Streptococcaceae; genus Streptococcus; species Streptococcus oralis_AD. The sequence continues at coordinate 59,430 of NZ_NCVA01000040.1, forward strand.
GAGCCAATCCTTGGCAAATCCTGTGGCATTTTAAAATCCCGGTCAGCCTGCCTTACTTTTATGCAGGTCTGAGGGTCAGTGTCTCCTACGCCTTTATCACAACAGTGGTATCTGAGTGGTTGGGAGGTTTTGAAGGACTAGGTGTTTATATGATTCAGTCTAAAAAACTGTTTCAGTATGATACCATGTTTGCCATTATTATTCTGGTGTCGATTATCAGCCTTTTGGGTATGAAGCTGGTCGATATCAGCGAAAAACATGTGATTAAATGGAAACGTTCATAGAATAAGAATGTTTCAAAAAAGAAAAGAGGAAATAAAATGAAGAAAACATGGAAAGTGTTTTTAACGCTTGTAACAGCTTTTGTGGCTGTCGTGCTGGTGGCTTGTGGCCAAGGAACTGCTTCTAAGGACAACAAAGAAGCAGAAGTCAAGAAGATTGACTTTATCCTAGACTGGACGCCAAATACTAACCACACAGGGCTTTATGTTGCTAAGGAAAAAGGTTATTTCAAAGAAGCTGGAGTGGATGTTGACTTGAAATTGCCACCAGAAGAAAGTTCTTCTGACTTGGTTATCAACGGAAAGGCACCATTTGCAGTGTATTTCCAAGACTACATGGCTAAGAAATTGGAAAAAGGCGCAGGAATCACTGCCGTTGCAGCTATTGTAGAACACAATACATCAGGAATCATCTCTCGTAAATCTGACAATGTAGCTAGTCCAAAGGACTTGGTTGGTAAGAAATACGGAACTTGGAATGATCCAACTGAACTTGCTATGTTGAAAACCTTGGTAGAATCACAAGGCGGAGACTTTGAGAAGGTCGAAAAAGTACCAAACAACGATTCAAACTCAATCACACCGATTGCCAATGGAGTTTTTGACACTGCTTGGATTTACTACGGTTGGGATGGAATCCTTGCTAAATCTCAAGGCGTAGACGCTAACTTCATGTATTTGAAAGACTATGTCAAGGAGTTTGACTACTACTCACCAGTTATCATCGCAAATAATGACTATTTGAAAGACAATAAAGAAGAAGCCCGTAAAGTCATCCAAGCTATCAAAAAAGGCTACCAATATGCTATGGAGCATCCAGAGGAAGCAGCAGATATCCTCATTAAGAACGCACCTGAACTTCAGGAAAAACGTGACTTTGTTATCGAATCTCAAAAATACTTGTCAAAAGAATACGCAAGCGACAAGGAAAAATGGGGACAATTTGACGCTGACCGCTGGAATGCCTTCTACAAATGGGACAAAGAAAATGGTATCCTTAAAGAAGACTTGACAGACAAAGGCTTCACTAACGAATTTGTAAAATAATGACAGAAATTAGACTAGAACACGTAAGCTATGCCTATGGCGATGAAAAGATTTTAGAGGACATCAACCTGCAGGTGACTTCGGGTGAAGTGGTTTCTATCCTAGGTCCAAGTGGTGTTGGAAAGACCACTCTCTTTAACCTAATCGCTGGGATTTTAGAAGTCCAGTCTGGGCGAATTGTCCTTGATGGCGAGGAAAATCCCAAGGGGCGCGTGAGTTATATGTTGCAAAAGGATCTCCTCTTGGAGCATAAGACAGTCCTTGGCAATATTATCCTGCCCCTCTTGATTCAAAAGGTTGATAAGACAGAAGCTATTGCCCGAGCGGACGAAATCCTTGCGACCTTCCAGCTGACAGCCGTACGGGACAAGTATCCTCACGAACTTAGTGGAGGGATGCGCCAGCGTGTAGCCTTGCTTCGGACCTATCTTTTTGGGCACAAGCTCTTTCTCTTGGATGAGGCCTTTAGCGCCTTGGATGAGATGACCAAGATGGAACTTCATGCTTGGTATCTGGAAATTCACAAACAGCTACAGCTGACGACCTTGATCATTACACATAGCATCGAAGAGGCCCTCAATCTCAGCGACCGCATCTATATCTTGAAAAATCGTCCTGGGCAGATTGTTTCAGAAATTAAACTAGATTGGTCTGAAAACGAGGACAAGGAAGTCCAAAAAATTGCCTACAAACGTCAAATCTTGGCTGAATTGGGATTAGATAAGTAGAAAAATAGGGAGTTGGTGAAGATTATTCTTTTTTTTGAAAAGTTACAAGTCGCTGAAGAAGTTAGTCAAACTTAGAGATACTCTAGGCGCATTTGAAACCAAAGCTATCGAGATGGTCAAAATGATAGACTCTTATAGTAGTGACCTAGACGAAAAGAAACGTGGTATATTTTATAATTTATTTATTGTTTCCCAAAAACAAAAGCATACTTTAAAAGAACTCTATAGATTACTGGATATTGATAAAACAGAGTATGATCGTCTCAAAAGTGAAATCTTACTAGATTTTGCTCGTAGTTATCGAGAAGGAGCATTATTGACATATCACGATTAAAACTACTGGTAGAATAAAAGCCCTTAGAAATAAATCTAAGGGCTTTTTGACTGGCCGATTTTATCAGCAATTTCAACTTTAAAAATTTCATTTTCAAACAATCTCATCCATCGTAAACCTGTTTTAACAGATAAAGCATTATACTCTTCATCAAAAGTACCCTTATCTTCAAAAAGACAATTCCCTCAAAGGTCTGGTTATCAACGTCTGTAATCGTTACAATTTTATTGTTAAACTTTCTAAGTTCCATTTTTATTTTCCTGATTTTGTAGTACTATAGTCAATAATCTACCTAATCTCATACTTCAATTGTTTTTAGGGGGAACGGTAGAAGTGACATCGAACAACTTAGAGGTATCGTGATTTGTAGCTAATATTTGGTAGGTATGTATGAGCTGGAAAAATATAAATTTGAGTTAATTACCTTAAGCAATTACTTTTAAATTCTTCTAGTATGTTAGAATTTTTATCTATCAGGTATTATAAATAGCATTAAAATATCATTCATACTTTTTATAATAAAATGAGGAAAAAACATAACTAAAATGATTGACAAAATGTACAAAAAAAGGTACATTAAGAGAAAGTGTATAATATAATCATAAAGAATCGAGGTAAACACAGGGGATAGATGTGACGTTTGTGTTTATTTTATTTGTAGATAGGTAGGAGATTATCTAAGGTGGTTATAGAATCTTATGATTATGAAAGTGTTGTTGAAATTATTAAGAGAATCAATAAATTACATGGTGACTTCTCAAAGAGCTTGGAGCCATCTTTAAATTACAACTTAAAGAAAACAATCGATAAAGTAGCAGATGAGAGAGGCGTAAATCCTAAATTTCAAAGACTGATTGATCTGTATAAGGCGGAGTTAAATCAATTTACTATAAAATTATTGCTCTTACAAGTAGAGTATTCTGGAATTAGATATAGAATTAAGCAATCAGAGTCAATTCGTGAAAAAATAAAATATTATTTAGGTCCTCAACATGAGAATGGAAAAGTACCTATAAACAAATCTCTTAATGATTTTTTAGGCTTTAGAATACTTGTAGATAATGTAGTGTTGATTTACAATAATTTAAACCAGGATAAAAGCATAGTAGATATTATCGACAGAATGTATATGAGAAACGAGGGTAATTATGTTGGTTTACATATATATTTTAAGAACGGCAATAATAAATTTTTTCCATGGGAATTACAGATTTGGTGTGTGAGTGATTCTGAATCAAACGAAGAATCTCACAAAATACATAAACAAAAACGGAAATATACTTTAATACCAAAAGACTATCATCAAGCAGATTTAGAAAAGGAGGAGTGAGAGATGTTTCAACATTTTATTATAGTTGCCAGTTCATATACTGAAGGTAAAAGAGTTGGTTTTCATATGACTGCTCCAGAAGGAAAGTTAGATAACGATGAAATTAGAAGTATTTTAGATCGGCTCAAAGAAATTAAGCGGGACGATGTCGGAATACATTCATTTACATCTGATGATAGTACGTGGGAAAGCGTACTTAAGTTTGATTCATTCTTTGAAGATGTAATGATTTGTGAGGATTTTGAAGAATTTGAAGAGATTGTAAAATCAGACTTAAAACTTTCTGCGATTGATATTGCGAAGTTCTTCTTGGCAATTCAAGCTACCTCGCATTTAAAATTACAAAAATTAATTTATCTAGCATATAAAAAATATCTATTAAAATATGAGGAACGGCTATTTCCTGAAAAAATAGTCGCTTATGATTATGGACCAGTCGTACAAGAGGTTTATCAAAAATTTAAAAAGTATGGTGCAGACACTATAGAAACAGATAGTGCTCCAAAGTATATTTTAAAGGATATTCATCTTTCCCAAGCTCTTGGCAGAATGCTCCTCGTAAAAGAATTTGAAAAAGTAGTTCCTATTCTTTTAGAAACTTTTGAAGAATATGGTGATTTAACAGCAAGTGAATTAGTCGGTTTAACTCACTCAAAAAACGGACCTTGGCACTCTGTATATAAAAGATATCAAAATTGTGAGATAACAGATGAAATAATTATTTCACATGCAAAATATGAAAGGTAATAGAATGAGCTAGTTTTGACTAGCTCATTCTTGGTTCTATTATAAGTGCAACAATAAATACAACTTGTTTTGAAAACTCAATATAAATAATTAGTTAGGAGAGTTATTATATCTTATACCTAATTAGAGTAGTAGAAATGTAAGGTGATACAATTTAGGTCTTCAAAAAGAGTGCAAAAAGTTATTTAAACATGAATTATTAAATGATTTAGTAGAATTATCGTCCATAAAGTAAAAAGCACGTTTGACCGTGATAGTTTCTTGCCTGCTGAACTCGTCAATATTACGCCCATTTTAGGGCTCTTTTTTGTGCACTTTTTTAGGAACTTTCAAGAAAAACTAAGGCGATTTAATGCCTAATTGTTTTTGAAGAAAGTCAGTATTTCCAAGGGTTGAGCTCTAAAAATTTGACTTATAGAGTGTTAAATGATAGTATAGTCAAAGATAGTCAAGGTTCAAAGAAGGAGTTTGATTTACTATGAGATTTAAAAATACATCAGATCATATCGAAGCCTATATCAAGGCGATTTTAGACCAGTCTGGTATCGTGGAATTGCAGCGGAGCCAGTTGGCAGATACCTTTCAGGTTGTGCCGAGTCAGATCAACTATGTCATCAAGACACGTTTTACTGAAAGCAGAGGTTACTTGGTTGAGAGCAAGCGGGGTGGCGGAGGCTACATTCGCATAGGCCGGATTGAGTTTTCCAATCATCATGAGATGCTCCGCGATTTGCTTTACTCGATTGGTGAGCAAGTTAGTCAGGAGATTTATGAGGATATTCTCCAGCTTTTGGTGGAGCAGGACTTGATGACCAAGCAGGAGATGACCTTACTGGTATCTGTGGCAACGGATCGTGTCCTAGGGGAGGAATCCTCAGTTGTCCGTGCCAATATGCTCCGACAGCTATTACAAGAGGTAGATAGAAAAGAGAAGTAAGATGAACTATTCAAAAGCATTGAATGAATGTATCGAGAGTGCCTACATGGTTGCGGGCCATTTTGGAGCTCGATATCTAGAGTCTTGGCATTTATTGATTGCCATGTCCAATCACAGTTACAGTGTAGCAGGGGCGACTCTAAATGATTATCCTTATGAAATGGACCGTTTAGAAGAGGTTGCGTTGGAACTGACTGAAACGGATTATAGCCAAGACGAAACCTTTACAGTATTGCCTTTTTCCCATCGTTTGGAGGTTCTCTTTGCAGAAGCAGAGTATGTGGCCTCAGTGGTCCATGCTAAGGTGCTAGGGACAGAGCATGTCCTCTATGCGATTTTGCATGATGGCAATGCCTTGGCAACTCGCATCTTGGAGAGAGCAGGCTTTTCTTATGAAGACCAGAAAGATCAGGTCAGAATTGCTGCTCTTCGTCGCAATCTAGAAGAGCGTGCAGGATGGAGTCGTGAAGACCTTAAGGCTTTGCGTCAACGTCATCGCACAGTAACTGACAAACAAAATTCCATGGCAAATATGATGGGTATGCCTCAAGCTCAAAGTGGCGGTTTAGAGGATTACACGCATGACCTAACGGAGCAAGCGCGCTCTGGCAAGTTAGAGCCAGTTATCGGTCGAGACAAGGAAATCTCACGTATGATTCAAATCTTGAGCCGTAAAACCAAGAACAATCCTGTCTTGGTTGGTGATGCTGGTGTTGGGAAAACAGCTCTGGCACTTGGACTTGCTCAGCGTATTGCCAGTGGGGATGTACCTGCGGAAATGGCTAAGATGCGCGTTTTGGAGCTTGATTTGATGAATGTTGTTGCGGGGACACGTTTTCGTGGTGACTTTGAAGAGCGCATGAACAATATCATCAAGGATATCGAGGAAGATGGCAAAGTGATCCTCTTTATTGATGAACTTCACACCATTATGGGTTCTGGAAGCGGTATTGATTCGACTCTGGATGCTGCCAATATCTTGAAACCAGCCTTAGCTCGCGGAACTCTGAGAACGGTTGGTGCAACCACTCAGGAAGAATACCAAAAACACATCGAAAAAGACGCAGCTCTTTCTCGTCGTTTTGCAAAAGTGACGATTGAAGAGCCAAGTCTAGCTGACAGTATGACTATTTTGCAAGGTTTGAAAGCGACCTATGAGAAACACCACCGTGTGCAAATCACAGATGAAGCCGTTGAAACAGCTGTCAAGATGGCGCATCGTTACTTGACCAGTCGTCACTTACCAGACTCTGCTATCGACCTTTTAGATGAAGCAGCAGCAACAGTGCAAAACAAATCCAAGCAAGTGAAAGCAGACGAATCCGACTTGAGTCCAGCTGACAAGGCCTTGATGGATGGCAAGTGGAAACAAGCTGCCCAGTTAATCGCAAAAGAGCAGGAAGTCCCTGTCTATAAAGACTTGGTGACAGAATCTGATATTTTGACCACCTTGAGTCGCTTGTCAGGGATTCCAGTTCAAAAACTGACGCAAACAGATGCTAAGAAATATCTGAACTTGGAAGCGGAGTTGCACAAACGTGTCATCGGACAAGATCAAGCTGTTTCAAGTATTAGTCGTGCGATTCGCCGCAACCAGTCAGGAATTCGTAGTCATAAGCGTCCGATTGGTTCCTTTATGTTCCTAGGACCAACGGGTGTCGGTAAGACCGAATTGGCCAAGGCTCTGGCAGAAGTCCTCTTTGATGACGAATCAGCCCTTATCCGCTTTGATATGAGTGAGTATATGGAGAAATTTGCTGCCAGCCGTCTCAATGGAGCCCCTCCTGGCTATGTAGGCTACGAAGAAGGTGGGGAGTTGACCGAGAAGGTTCGCAACAAACCTTACTCCGTTCTCCTCTTTGATGAGGTAGAGAAGGCCCACCCAGATATTTTTAATGTTCTCTTGCAGGTTCTGGATGACGGTGTTTTGACAGATAGCAAGGGACGCAAGGTGGACTTTTCAAATACCATTATCATCATGACGTCAAACCTTGGTGCGACAGCTCTTCGTGATGATAAGACTGTCGGTTTTGGAGCCAAGGACATTCGTTTTGACCAAGAAAATATGGAAAAACGAATCTTTGAAGAGTTGAAAAAAGCTTATCGACCAGAGTTTATCAACCGTATTGATGAAAAGGTGGTCTTCCACAGTTTGGATAGCGACCACATGCAGGAAATTGTCAAGATCATGGTTAAACCATTGATTGCTAGCCTTGCAGAGAAGGGCATCGACTTGAAACTGCAAGCTTCGGCACTGAAGTTACTAGCTAGTCACGGTTACAATCCAGAAATGGGAGCCCGTCCACTTCGCAGAACCCTGCAAACAGAAGTGGAAGATAAGTTGGCAGAACTCCTCCTTAAGGGAGAACTTGTAGCAGGCAAGACCCTCAAGATTGGTGTCAAAGCTGGTCAATTAAAATTTGATATTGCTTAAAAATGGAGAGTCAGGAGCAATCCTGATTCTTTTTTCTACTTTTTTATAAAAAATGATAAAAAACTATTGACAAAACAAAAATATAGTATATAATAAAAACATAGAAAATAAAAATATCAAAAATTATAAAAAGGTAAAACATTTATGAAAAAGAAAACAGCAGTGGTATTTGGGACCTTTGCCCCTCTCCATCAAGGGCATATCGATCTGATCCAGCGAGCGAAGCGTCAGTGTGACCAGGTCTGGGTAGTCGTTTCAGGCTACGAGGGAGACCGAGGTGAGCAGGTAGGTTTAAGTCTTCAAAAAAGATTTCGCTATATCAGAGAGGCTTTTCGTGATGACGAATTGACCTCTGTCTGCAAGTTAGATGAAACCAACCTTCCCCGTTACCCTATGGGTTGGCAGGAGTGGTTGGACCAGATGTTAGCGGAGATTTCCTATGATGAAACCCAGCAAGAACTGACTTTCTTTGTGGGAGAAGAAGAATACCAGCAAGAACTGACTTTTTTTGTGGGAGAAGAAGAATACCAGCAAGAGCTAGCTAAACGTGGATTTGAGACCGTTCTGCAAGAAAGAAAGTTTGGTATCACGGCGACTATGATTCGAGAAAATCCAAGCAAATATTGGAAATACATCGCTCAACCCTTCCGTCGTCAGTTTACAAAGAAAGTGTTGATTATGGGAAGTGCCAGCAATGGGAAGACTACTTTAGCAAAGGATTTGGCTAGGTATTACGATGCGCCCGTCAGTCTGGAATACGCGCGTGAGTATCAGATTAAAAATAACGTCCGCGATGATGAATTGACTCCAAAGGATTACTACTATCTCCTGTTGGGACAGTATGACCAGACCTCAAAACTAATCGACAGCAATGCCAATCGAGGTCTAGTGATAGCCGATACCAACTCCTTGGTAACCAAGGGTTACTATGACTATTACATGGAGACTGAGGACCAAGGGGACTTATCAGGAGAAACCTTTGACAATCTCTTTGCCTCTATCTTGGCCAAGGAAAAATGGGATTTGATTCTCTTTGTGCAGCCTGTGGGTTCCTATGTTAATGACGGGTTTAGAGATATGACCATGGCAGAAGACCACATTCGCTACAGTTTTTCCCAGCATTTGGATCAGATGAGAGAGATATATTTAACCAACATTCCACTAGTTTATCTAGCGGAGGATTATCTAGGCAATTATGAAGCAGCAAAAGTGGCTATTGATGCCATTTACCAAGCAGATTAGGAGAAAAATATGAAAAAACTAACTGAAAAAATCACACAATTTATCGAAAACTTTAAAAATGTCCATGCCGAAGCCCGTAAGATCGGTTTTGCAGGGATCATGCGCTTGCTATGGAAAGATCTCTTTGTCGGCCGTAGCCTTTTCCAGTGGTTGTATCTCATTGCCCTGTCAAGTGTTCCCTTGATCTTGGAATTCACGCAAAATACGCAAAGTCATGATTGGCTGAGCTTATTTGCATCCTGGACTGGGATTGTCTGTGTTATCCTAGTAGCAGAAGGGCGTGCAAGCAATTATCTCTTTGGGGCCATTAACTCGGCAATCTACTTGATCTTGGCCATGAATGCGACTTTTTATGGAGAAGTCTTGACGACTGTTTACTTCTTTGTCATGCAGCCGATTGGTCTTTATGCTTGGCTGTCCAATCGTATCAATGAACAGGAAAAACCAGAAGAATCCCACTTTGAAGCTAAGAAATTATCTGTTCTTGACTGGCTCAAGTACTTGGCCTTGACTGCTATTATCTGGATTGGTATGGGCTTGGCTTATCAAAGTATCAATAGTGCTCGACCTTTCCGTGATAGTGTAACCGATGCGACCAATGGTGTTGGTCAGCTCTTGATGACACGTCTCTACCGTGAGCAATGGATTTTCTGGATTGCAACCAATCTCTTTAGTATCTATCTCTGGTGGGGTGAAAATATCCACATTCAAGGGATGTACTGGGTTTACACACTCAACAGTCTAGTGGGTTGGTACCAATGGACTAAGGCAGTTCGAAAGGAGGCATAAGATGGCAGACATAAAGATTCCAGAAGGGATGACGGAAAAAGAATATTATGAAATCCATGCCAGTCAGGAGGAGTTTTTGGATTGGTACTACAAGCAGGAACTCCCTCAATACGAAAAACCAAGTGTGACGGTGGATATGGTAGCCTACTGCTTTGTTGAAGGAAAGATCAAACTCTTATTAATTCGTCGCAAGGCCCACCCTTATCAAAACTGTTTGGCCTTAGTTGGAGGCTTTATGGACAAGGGAGAAGATGCTGCACATGCCTGTCAACGCGAGGTGAGAGAAGAAGTCGATCTCGATCTACCTTTGGAAAAAATCGAGCAATTGATGACCGTATCGACCCCCGGTCGTGATCCACGGGGCTGGACAGTGACCATTGCCCACTTAGTGTACCTACCTAGTCGTGCATTAGAACTGGTTCAGGCAGGTGACGATGCCAAGGATGTGGTTTTTGTAGATGTCGATTTCCAGACAGGCAAATGCTACCTTGAGGGAGTCGAGCTGGACGAGAGAGCCTTTGCCTTTGACCATTATGCCATTATCCAAGAATCCATCAAACGAATCCAAGGCCGTCTCGACTGGAATCCAACCTTCCTCTATCTGCTAGAGGAAGAGTTCACTGTCTACGAGGGAACTGAACTGGTCAATCTCATCAACCCCGGTCGCCCCATCGTCAGCAATAACTTTCTCGTAAAATACGGCGAATATGTAGAAGAAGTTGGACTCAAACGAGTACCCAAAAAGAAACCAAGAAAAACCTATCAATTGAAATAAAAAGTGAGGTCGGGAACTTTGTCCCGGCCTCTTTATTTGCTATTATTAGATGTTTTTATCCTATTTCAATAGTACTGTAGGCCTTTATCCAAAATCATGCAAGCGATTACACAAGAGTGATGTAAAAAAAATGACTCTAATCTAAGAAATTTTCTATTTTTTCGTTTTGATTACGAATAGAAATGGTGGAGGGAACAATTTTAATTCAATTTGCTGAAATTTTTAAACTAGTTTCTCTAAATAGTTGACAGATCTAAAGCCTAATGTTACAATTATATTACAAAAAGATTTCTTGGTGTTTCAAAAATATTACAAAGGAGCGAAAAATGAAAAAGAAAACCTATATCAAATTGATGGCAGCAACTGTATTGGCTTCTACCTTGCTACTGGGAGCTTGTGGAAATAAAAACGAAACCACTCAAACCAGCAGCTCTGCAAAGACAAGCCAATCATCAAGTTCTAAAGCAGCTTCTTCTAACAAAGAAAGCAAGACTCAAAAATCTTCAAGCTCAGCTTCATCTGAAAAAGCTCAAGCATCTTCTGATCAATCTTCTACAACAGCAGATCAGTCACAAGCGAAACCAGCCCCTGAATCAAGACAAGAACAAGCAACTCCTAGTCAACCAGCCCCTTCTCAGGCTCCGTCAACTCAGCAAGGCTCTCAAGCCCAGTCTAACCAGTCAAGCTATGATCCAACAACTGACCGCAAACTTCAAGACAAGCAAGCAGAACACAACAAACGCTACAAGGGTGTTTTAACCATGGTCGATGGTGATTTCTCAGCAGCTGCAGGCAACTGGAAGGGAGCGAATGGCGAAACTATTACGGTTTCATCAGGGGGCCAATTTACAGTAGAAACTGCAGATGGAAAGAAAGAAAACTACTCTATTAGAGGCTACTCTTACACTCTTGATGATGGCAAGTATAATGCCAAAATCGGTGGAGGAAAAATCATCCAAATTACAACAGGTGCGGATGGTAAAGTTTCGAGCGTTGCCTTGATTCAATAATAGTATCTAGGTTTTCCTAGGAACTAAAAAACCGTAAACTCCAAGCGAGTTACGGTTTTTTGTGTATTATACTTTATCTAATTGCAAGAGTTCTTCAATCTCTGCCAATGTGCTGGCCTGTGAAATGGCGCCGCGAAGTTTGGCTGCACCAGATGTTCCCCGAAGATAGTGAGGAGCGAGACCACGGAATTCACGAACGGCTACGTTTTCCCCTTTGAGGTTAATCAAGCGTTTCAAATGTTCGTAGGCGATTTTCATCTTGTCCTCGAAAGTCAAATCAGGGAGAATTTCTCCCGTTTCAAAATAGTGATTGATTTGATTGAAGAGGTAGGGATTTCCCATGGCTGCGCGACCAATCATGACAGCGTCAGCCCCGACTTCTTCGATACGCTGTTTGGCTTCTTGTACCGTACGGATGTCACCATTGGCGATAAATGGAATCTTGGTCAGAGCTTGAGCAACCTTGTGAAGGGTCTCGAGGTCTGCGTGACCTGTGTACATTTGTTCGCGGGTACGGCCGTGCATGGCAAGGGCAGAAACACCTGCTGCTTCAGCAGCAAGGGCATTTTCTACAGCCAGAGATGGGTCAGCCCAGCCTGTACGCATTTTGACAGTGAGGGGGATATCAAGGACAGATTGGACCTTATTGATAATAGAGTAGATCTTGTCTGGGTCCTTGAGCCACATAGCGCCAGCTTCGTTTTTCACGATTTTGTTAACAGGGCAGCCCATGTTGATATCGACGATATCGGTCTTGGTGTTTTCTTGGATGAATTCTGCTGCGCGTGCGAGGCTGTCTTCATCACTACCAAAAAGTTGGATTGACACGGGATTTTCTCCTTCGTCAATATGAAGCATGTGAAGGGTTTTTTCATTGTTGTATTGGATGCCCTTGTCAGAGACCATTTCCATGACAACGAGTCCAGCTCCGAGCTCTTTTGCGATGGTGCGAAAGGCTGAGTTAGTGACTCCAGCCATGGGTGCTAAAACAGTACGATTGGGAATCTCAACATTGCCAATCATAAAAGGTGTATTAAGATTTGTCATGAATGAGTTCCTCCAGGTCGTTTTCGTCAAAGTTATAAGTTGTTTGGCAGAATTGACAAGTGATTTCTGCCCCGTGATCTTCCGCTTTCATTTCCTCAAGGTCTGAGTTTGGAAGGCTGGCAAGAGCGTTTAAAAAGCGATCTTTGCTGCAGTCACATTGGAAACGGATTTCTTCTTCAGATAGGCGTTTGTATGATTCGTCACCATAAATAGCTTTGAGGAGAGATTCGATATGGTCGTCGCTTTCAAGAAGTGTCGAGATAGCTGGCATTTCTTGGATGCGTTTTTCAAAGCGAGCAATCTCTTCTTCCTTGGCTCCTGGCAAGACTTGGAGAAGAAAACCACCGGCAACTTCGACCTTGTCGTCTTTATCCAAAAGAACATTGAGGCCGACTGCTGAAGGGGTTTGTTGGCTTTCAGTCAGGTAGTATGCCAAGTCTTCACCGATTTCCCCAGAGATGAGAGGAGTCATGGAGTTGTAAGGATTTCCAGTGCCATAGTCTGTGATAACGAGAAATTGACCATTTCCGACAAAAGGTCCGACAAGGACTTCACCAGTTGCAGTTTTTTTGATGTCAACACCTGGATTTTGAACGTAGCCTTTGACATTGCCCTTAGTATCTGCGACCGTGATGATGGCACCGAGAGAGCTCGTTCCAAGAACTTTAACCGTTAGCTTGGTATTTCCTTTTTCATTGGCTGCGAGAATTTGGCTGGCGATAAGGGTACGGCCAAGTGCAACAGTTGAACTGGCTTGAGTTTGATGTTTTTCTTGAGCAGTGCGGACGGTTTCCGTGCTATCAAGGACAAAAGCACGAAAGGCTCCGCTTTCTGATATTGTTTTAATAATTTTATCCATAGCTACTATTTTAGCATAAAAATGCTCAAAGGGGGAGCCGTGTGTTTGCTGTTTCTGAGGAATAGTAACGAGAAAATCGGCCTTAAAATAAAATGAGAAACAGATTATTTCAGCATTTGAAAGATTTATGCTATGCTTGTAGGAGAAAATGAAAGGGGTAACAAATGTATTTAGGTGATTTGATGGAAAAAGCTGAATCTGGTCAATTTTTAGTCCTTTCCTTTCTATTACAAGATTCGCAGACAACAGTCAAGAAAGCTATGGAAGAAACAGGTTTTTCAAAGGCGACCTTAACCAAGTACATTTCTCTGATTAACGAAAATGCCTTGGAAAGAGGTTTAGAGCTGACCATCCACTTGGAAGATGAAAATCTGCGTCTGTCGATTGGTGCAGCTACCAAGGGGAGAGAGATTCGGAGCTTGTTTTTAGACAATGCCATTAAATACCAAATTTTGGTTTACCTTCTCTATCACCAACAGTTTCTAGCTCATCAGTTGACTCAAGAATTGATGATTAGCGAGGCCACGCTTGGTCGCCATTTGGCTAGTTTAAATCAGATTTTGTCAGAATTTGATTTATCTATTCAAAATGGTCGTTGGCGAGGTCCGGAGCATCAGATTCGCTATTTCTATTTCTGTCTTTTCCGCAAGGTTTGGTCCAGTCGGGAGTGGGAAGGTCACATGCAGAAAGCTGAGAGAAAACAAGAGATTGCCAGCTTAGAAGAAATCTGCGGTGCTAGCTTGTCTTCGGGCCAGAAATTGGACTTGGTTCTCTGGGCTCATATCAGTCAACAGCGTCTTCGGGTCAATGCCTGTCAGTTTCAAGTCATAGAAGAAAAAATGAGAGGGTATTTTGACAATATTTTCTATCTTCGTTTGCTTCGAAAGGCTCCGTCTTTTTTTGCTGGGCAACACATCCCTCTAGGAACTGAGGATGGGGAGATGATGATTTTCTTCTCTTTCCTCCTTTCTCATCGCATTTTGCCACTTCATACTATGGAGTATATTCTTGGATTTGGGGGAGAACTTGCGGCTTTACTAACACAAATGATCCAGGAAATGAAGAAGGAGGAGCTGCTGGGGGACTACACAGAGGACCATGTCACCTATGAACTCAGCCAGCTCTGTGGTCAAGTTTATCTATACAAGGGCTATATCTTGCAAGATCAGTACAGATACCAGACAGAGAATCGCCATCCCTATTTGCTGATGGAACATGATTTTAGAGGGACTGCAGAGAGAATTTTTCATATCTTGTCAGCCTTTCATCAGGGGACCGACCTGGATAAGAAAATTCTCTGGGAATGGCTCCAGTTGATAGAGTATATGGCAGAAAATGGTGGCCAACATATGAGGATTGGTCTGGATTTGACATCTGGTTTTCTTGTCTTTTCAAGGATGGCTGCCATTTTGAAACGGTATTTGGAATACAATCGTTTCATTACCATAGAAGCCTATGATCCTAGTCGACATTATGATTTGTTGATTACCAACAACCCGATTCATAAGAAAGAACAGACTCTGGTCTATTATTTAAAAAATGATTTGGATATGGAGGATTTGGCGAAGATTCGTCAGATGCTCTTTGCTTAAAAGGCCTGAATTTTCAGGTCTTTTTTGTGAAATTCGCACAATCTCCTCACATTTTTTTAAAATTTTAAAAAAATTGATGAACAAGAAAGCGCTTTATTTTATATACTAGTTACTGTAAAGAGGAACCACCTCAAGATTTTATCAGGAGGACAGCACATGTCACAAGAAAAATACATCATGGCTATTGACCAAGGAACGACCAGTTCTCGTGCCATCATTTTTAACAAAAAAGGAGAAAAGGTCAGCTCTAGTCAAAAAGAGTTCACTCAGATTTTCCCTCAAGCAGGTTGGGTAGAACACAATGCCAATGAAATTTGGAACTCTGTTCAGTCAGTTATCGCGGGTGCTTTCATCGAAAGTGGTGTGAAACCAAGTCAAATCAAGGCCATCGGGATTACCAACCAGCGTGAAACAACTGTCGTCTGGGATAAGAAAACAGGGCTCCCTATCTACAACGCGATTGTTTGGCAGTCTCGTCAGACTGCTCCTCTGGCTGAACAGCTGAAAAGCCAAGGTTATGTGGAAAAATTTCATGAAAAGACTGGTTTGATCATTGATGCTTACTTCTCTGCGACTAAGGTTCGTTGGATTTTGGACCATGTAGAAGGAGCTCAAGAGCGAGCTGAAAAAGGAGAATTGCTCTTTGGTACCATTGATACTTGGTTGGTTTGGAAATTGACTGATGGTGCGGCTCACGTGACCGACTACTCCAATGCGGCTCGTACCATGCTCTATAACATTAAAGAACTCAAATGGGATGATGAGATTTTGGAAATTCTTAACATTCCTAAGGCCATGCTTCCAGAAGTTCGTTCTAACTCTGAAATCTATGGAAAGACTGCTCCATTCCATTTCTATGGTGGAGAAGTGCCAATCTCAGGTATGGCTGGGGACCAACAGGCAGCCCTCTTCGGTCAGTTGGCTTTTGAACCAGGTATGGTCAAAAATACTTATGGAACAGGTTCTTTCATCATTATGAACACTGGTGAAGAGATGCAGTTGTCTGAAAATAACCTCTTGACAACGATTGGTTATGGAATCAACGGCAAGGTTTACTATGCTTTGGAGGGTTCTATCTTCATCGCAGGAAGTGCCATTCAGTGGCTTCGTGATGGACTTCGCATGGTTGAAAATTCACCAGAGTCTGAAAAATATGCTCTCAATTCTCACAACAATGACGAAGTTTATGTCGTACCTGCCTTTACAGGTCTAGGGGCTCCATACTGGAACCAAAATGCTCGTGGTTCGGTCTTTGGCTTAACTCGTGGAACAAGCAAAGAAGACTTTATCAAGGCAACCTTGCAATCTATCGCTTATCAAGTGCGTGACATCATTGATACGATGCAAGTGGATGCTCAGACAGCTATCCAAGTCTTGAAAGTAGATGGTGGTGCAGCTATGAATAACTTCCTCATGCAGTTCCAAGCTGACATCTTGGGAATCGACATCGCACGCGCCAAAAACTTGGAAACAACTGCCCTAGGAGCAGCCTTCCTAGCTGGTTTGTCAGTAGGCTACTGGAAAGACTTGGATGAGTTGAAACTCTTAAATGAGACTGGAGAACTCTTTGAGCCATCCATGAACGAATCGCGCAAGGAACAACTCTACAAGGGCTGGAAGAAGGCTGTGAAAGCAACGCAAGTCTTTGCGGAAATCGATGACTAATACTCAATGAAAATCAAAGAGCAAACTAGGAAGCTCGCCGCAGGTTGCTCAAAGCACTGCTTTGAGGTTATAGATAAGACTGACGAAGTCAGTAACCATACATTCGGTAAGGCGACGCTGACGTGGTTTGAAGAGATTTTCGAAGAGTATAATGCTGGAAGAATAAAGCGACACAGTTAGAAAGTGTGTAAATATGGAATTTTCAAAGAAAACACGTGAATTATCAATTAAAAAAATGCAGGAACGTACCCTAGACCTCTTGATTATTGGTGGAGGGATAACAGGAGCTGGTGTAGCCTTGCAGGCGGCCGCTAGTGGTCTTGACACTGGATTGATTGAAATGCAGGACTTCGCAGAAGGAACATCTAGCCGTTCAACAAAATTGGTCCACGGAGGTCTGCGTTACCTCAAGCAATTTGACGTGGAGGTGGTCTCAGATACAGTTTCTGAGCGTGCGGTGGTTCAACAAATCGCCCCACACATTCCAAAACCAGACCCAATGCTCTTGCCAGTTTACGATGAGGATGGAGCGACCTTTAGCCTCTTCCGTCTCAAAGTAGCCATGGACTTGTACGACCTTTTGGCAGGTGTTAGCAATACGCCAGCTGCTAACAAGGTCTTGAGCAAGGATCAAGTCTTGGAACGTCAACCAAACTTGAAGAAAGAAGGTTTGGTAGGAGGTGGAGTTTACCTTGACTTCCGTAACAACGATGCGCGTCTCGTAATTGAAAACATCAAACGTGCCAACCAAGACGGTGCCCTCATTGCCAACCACGTTAAGGCAGAAGGCTTCCTCTTTGACGAAAGCGGCAAGATTACAGGTGTTGTAGCTCGTGATTTGTTGACAGACCAAGTCTTTGAAATTAAGGCTCGTCTGGCTATCAACACGACAGGTCCTTGGAGCGACAAGGTTCGTAATTTGTCTAATAAGGGTACGCAATTCTCACAAATGAGACCAACTAAGGGAGTTCACTTGGTAGTGGATTCAAGCAAGATCAAGGTTTCACAGCCGGTTTACTTTGACACAGGTTTGGGAGACGGGCGTATGGTCTTTGTTCTCCCACGTGAAAACAAGACTTACTTTGGTACAACGGATACAGACTACACAGGCGATTTGGAACATCCAAAAGTGACTCAGGAAGATGTAGATTATCTACTTGGTATTGTCAACAACCGCTTCCCAGAAGCAAACATTACCATTGATGATATCGAAAGCAGCTGGGCTGGTCTTCGTCCATTGATTGCAGGTAATAGCGCTTCTGACTACAATGGAGGAAATAACGGAGCCATTAGCGATGAGAGCTTCAATAGCTTGATTGCGACTGTCGAAGCTTATCTCTCGAAAGAAAAAACGCGTGAAGATGTTGAATCTGCTGTCAGCAAGCTTGAAAGCAGCACATCTGAGAAACATTTGGATCCATCTGCAGTTTCTCGTGGTTCGAGTTTGGACCGTGATGATAATGGCTTGTTGACCCTTGCTGGTGGTAAAATCACAGACTACCGTAAGATGGCTGAAGGAGCTATGGAGCGTGTGGTTGACATCCTCAAAGTCGAATTTGACCGCAGCTTTAAACTGATCAACTCGAAGACTTATCCTGTTTCAGGTGGAGAATTGAACCCAGCAAATGTGGACTCAGAAATTGAAGCCTTTGCTCAACTTGGAGTGTCACGTGGTTTGGATAGCAAGGAAGCCCAGTATCTCGCAAATCTTTACGGTTCAAATGCACCGAAGGTCTTTGCCCTTGCTCACAGCTTGGAACAAGCGCCAGGACTCAGCTTGGCAGATACCTTGTCCCTTCACTATGCAATGCGTAATGAGTTGGCTCTAAGCCCAGTTGACTTCCTCCTTCGTCGTACTAACCACATGCTCTTTATGCGTGATAGTTTAGATAGCATCGTTGAGCCAGTTCTGGATGAAATGGGACGATTTTATGATTGGACCGAAGAAGAAAAAGTAGCCTACCGTGCGGATGTTGAAGCAGCCCTTGCTAACAACGATCTAGCGGCATTGAAAAATTAAGAAAAACTAGAAGAGAGGGAGACAAGCCTTCCTTGCCTTCTCTCTCCTTCTTTTAAATGGAGACAAAGATATGATGAAAGAATTATTTGGAGAATTTTTGGGGACCTTAATCCTTATCCTCCTAGGAAATGGTGTTGTTGCAGGTGTGGTTCTTCCCAAAACTAAGAGTAACAATTCAGGATGGATTGTCATCACTATGGGATGGGGAATTGCTGTAGCCGTTGCGGCCTTTGTATCTGGCACGCTCAGTCCGGCCCACCTAAATCCAGCTGTGACGTTTGCGATGGCCTTAAAAGGAACGCTCTCTTGGGGTTCAGTTTTCCCTTATATCCTAGCCCAATTCGCAGGAGCGATGGTGGCTCAGATTTTGGTTTGGTTGCAATTCAAACCACATTATGAGGCAGAAGAAAATGCAGGAAATATCCTAGCGACCTTTAGTACTGGACCAGCCATCAAGGACACAGTATCGAACTTGGTTAGCGAAATCCTTGGTACCTTTGTTTTGCTCTTGACAATCTTTGCCTTGGGACTCTATGACCTTCAAGCAGGTTTAGGGACCTTTGCAGTGGGAACCTTGATTGTCGGCATCGGTCTTTCACTAGGTGGGACAACTGGTTATGCCTTGAACCCAGCTCGTGACCTTGGTCCTCGCATCATGCACAGCATCTTACCAATTCCAAACAAGGGAGACGGAGACTGGTCTTATGCTTGGATTCCTGTTGTGGGGCCTGTTGTTGGTGCGGCCCTAGCAGTTCTCGTATTTTCACTTTTCTAAGATAAAAGAGTTATTGGCAACAGAGTTTGAGATGGAAATCTCAGGCTCTTTTTTGATGGCCAAAACATTAATATTTTAACTTATCTTAAAATAAGCTAAAACGAACTTTTAAGTTATGGTAAACAGTTGAAAAAAAGGTTGATAAAATGGTAAAATGTTAGGAAGATAAGATAGTAAATGCATAGTTGCATAGCTTTTTTGAAAAATCATAGAAAATTGAACACACTAACTATGGGAAAACACAGAAAATTGTATATGTTTTTGGGACAGACCGTCCTATATTTTGTAATCTTACTTGGTTTGCTTTATTTTTTTAGTTACCTTGGTCAGAGTCAAGGAACCTTTATTTATAATGAGTTCTAGTTTAAAGGAGAAGAAGAACTGTGTCTAATAAACCGATAAAAGATATGATTGAAACGATTGAGCACTTTGCTCAGACACATTCAAGCTACCCTGTTTACAACGTTTTGGGGCAAGAGCATACTTATGGAGATTTGAAGGTTGATTCGGATAGTTTGGCTGCAGCTATAGACCAACTAGGCTTGCCTGAGAAATCTCCAGTCGTCGTTTTTGGTGGTCAGGAATATGAGATGTTGGCTACCTTTGTAGCGCTGACTAAGTCGGGTCATGCCTATATTCCCATTGACAGCCATTCGGCTTTGGAACGAGTTTCTGCTATCGTAGGAGTTGCAGAGCCAAGCTTGATTATTGCCATCTCGGATTTTCCATTAGAGCAAACTAGCACACCGATGCTGAATTTAGAGCAAGTTCAAGAAGCTTTTGCTCAAGCTTCTAGCTATGAGATCACGCATCCAGTCAAGGGAGATGATAACTACTACATCATCTTTACTTCTGGTACGACTGGTAAGCCAAAGGGAGTGCAGATTTCCCATGACAATCTCCTCAGTTTTACCAACTGGATGATTACAGACAAAGAATTTGCGACGCCAAGTCGTCCGCAAATGCTGGCTCAGCCCCCTTATTCTTTTGACCTATCTGTCATGTACTGGGCGCCAACCTTGGCACTAGGTGGTACGCTTTTCGCTCTTCCTTCAGCCATTACTCAGGACTTCAAGCAACTCTTTGCAACTATCTTTTCACTACCAATCGCTATCTGGACCTCAACGCCTTCCTTTGCAGATATGGCCATGTTATCAGAAGACTTTAACAGTGAGAAAATGCCTGGAATCACGCATTTCTACTTTGATGGTGAAGAATTGACGGTCAAAACAGCTCAAAAACTGCGTGAGCGATTCCCAAATGCCCGTATTATCAATGCCTACGGTCCAACAGAAGCAACAGTGGCTCTGTCAGCAGTTGCTGTGACAGACGAGATGTTGGCGACTCTCAGACGCCTTCCAATCGGCTATACCAAGGCTGATTCTCCAACCTTTATCATTGATGAGGAAGGCAATAAGCTGCCAAATGGTGAACAGGGAGAAATCATTGTTTCTGGGCCAGCTGTTTCAAAAGGCTATATGAATAATCCTGAAAAAACGGCAGAAGCTTTCTTTGAGTTCGAAGGTCTTCCGGCCTACCATACAGGGGATGTAGGAACTATGACAGATGAGGGCTTGCTTCTCTACGGTGGACGTATGGATTTCCAGATTAAGTTCAATGGTTATCGCATTGAGCTTGAAGATGTCTCTCAAAACCTCAACAAATCTCGCTATATCGAGTCGGCCGTTGCTGTCCCACGTTATAACAAGGACCACAAGGTACAAAATCTACTGGCCTATGTCATCCTAAAGGACGGTGTCCGCGAGCAGTTTGAGCGTGATATCGATATTACCAAGGCTATCAAGGAAGACCTAGCAGATATCATGATGTCTTATATGATGCCATCCAAGTTTCTCTATCGAGACAGTTTGCCACTAACGCCTAATGGTAAAATTGATATCAAGGGCTTGATCAACGAGGTAAACAGTAGATGATGGAGCTTTACAAACAGCTACCTCATTTGGAACCTTATGGCAATCTTTATTATTTTTTGTATGTGATTGCTGCGACCCTACCGATATTTATCGGACTCTTTTTCAAGAAACGTTTTGCCTGGTATGAGGTGCTGGTTAGTCTCTTCTTTATCGTCACCATGTTGGTCGGTGGAAAGACCGATCAAATAAGCACTCTTATCCTTTATGTTATCTGGCAAGTACTACTTGTATCTTTCTACAAAAGGTACAGGAAAAAGCGAGATAGTAAATGGATATTTTATCTAGTTAGCTTTTTATCCCTATTGCCTATCGTCTTTGTGAAAGTATCTCCTGCTATTCATGGCCCTCAATCTTTGTTTGGCTTTTTAGGGATTTCTTACTTAACCTTTCGTGCAGTTGGTGTTATCGTTGAGTTGAGAGACGGTGTCATCAAGGATTTAACGATTTGGCAATTCTTACGTTTTCTTCTTTTTATGCCGACTTTCTCAAGTGGTCCCATTGATCGTTTTAAACGTTTCAATGAAAATTACGAGACCATTCCTGAGCGGGATGAGCTGATGGATATGCTAGAAGAGGCTGTCAAGTATATCATGCTTGGCTTCCTCTACAAATTTATCTTGGCTCACATTTTAGGAGAGACATTATTGCCTCCGCTGAAAAATTTGGCCTTGCAGACAGGTGGTTTCTTTAACCATTATGCTCTTGCAGTTATGTATACCTTCGGTTTAGAACTGTTCTTTGACTTTGCGGGCTACTCTATGTTTGCCTTAGCCATTTCAAACTTGATGGGTATTCATAGTCCTATCAACTTTAACAAGCCCTTTTTGTCAAGGGATTTAAAAGAGTTTTGGAATCGCTGGCACATGAGTCTGTCTTTCTGGTTCCGTGACTTTGTCTTTATGCGGATGGTTATGGTGTTGACCAGAAAGAAGGTCTTTAAAAATCGTAACGTGACCTCAAGTGTAGCCTACATTCTCAATATGCTGATTATGGGATTTTGGCATGGTGTGACCTGGTACTACATCGCCTATGGACTTTTCCATGGGATTGGGCTGGTCATCAATGACGCTTGGGTTCGTAAGAAAAAAGCGCTCAATAAAGAACGGAAAAAGGCTGGAAAGGGTTCTTTACCTGAGAATCGCTGGATTCAGTTGCTTGGCATGGTTGTCACCTTCCATGTCGTGATGGTTTCATTCTTAATCTTTTCGGGATTTTTGAATGATTTATGGTTTAAAAAATAAAAGGATATAAAAAATGGATATCAAATCAGAAGTTATTGAAATTATTGATGAGTTATTTATGGAAGATGTTTCTGACATGATGGATGAAGATCTTTTTGATGCTGGTGTCTTGGATAGCATGGGAACGGTTGAATTGATTGTTGAGATTGAAAACCGTTTTGACATTCGTGTTCCAGTGACGGAATTCGGTCGTGATGACTGGAATACGGCTAATAAAATCGTAGAAGGCATTACGGAGTTGAAGAATGCTTAAACGCTTGTGGCTGATTTTCGGGCCTATCTTCATTGCTGGATTATTGGTTCTTCTGCTCATCTTTTTTTATCCAAGTACAACAAGCCATAATCTGACGGAGGAGAAGTACTCTGCTGCTTCCATCAGTAGGGAAAGTTTTAAAGAGAGAAGCCAAAAAGTGAGGGCGCTTACGGATCCCAATATGCGTTTTGTCCCTTTTTTAGGGTCAAGTGAATGGATTCGATTTGATAGTGTCCATCCAGCTGTTTTAGCAGAAAAATACAATCGTCCCTACCGCCCTTATTTTCTAGGTCAGGCAGGAGCGGCCTCGCTTAACCAATATTTCGGTTTGCAACAGATTCTGCCAGAGATTGAGGAAAAGCAGGCGGTGTTTGTCATCTCTCCTCAGTGGTTTACAGAGACAGATTACGAACCCGCAGCGTTTCAGAGATTCTTTAATAGCGATCAGTTGACAGCTTTTTTGGAAAATCAATCTGGGGACATTTCGGCTAAGCATGCTGCGACGCGTTTGTTGAAGCAGAATCCGAGTGTGGCCTTGAAAGGCATCCTTCAAAAGCTTTCAAAAGGAGAGGAATTGTCAGATGCTGATCGACTTATCATCAACCTCTTTGCACGATTCAATGAAAAGCAGTCCTCTCTTTTTGGTCAATTTTCCATTCGGGGGAAACTCAAGTACAAGGAACATGTGGAAAACTATTTAAAAGATCTTCCTGATCAGTTTTCCTATGATGCTTTAGAAGAAATTGCCCGTAAGGATGCAGAGGCAAATACGACCAATAACGATATGGGGATGGAGAATCATTTCTACACGTATGAGGTCAAAAAAGATTTAAAAAAATGGGAAGGGTATCAAAAAAATTATAACTTCCTAAAGTCGTCTGAATACAATGATTTGCAGCTGGTTCTCAATCAATTTGCTAAATCAAAAGTCAATGTGCTCTTTGTTATCCAGCCCGTCAACAAGAAATGGATGGAATATACAGAGCTCAGTGAAGAAATGTATCAACATGCAGTGGAGAAAATTCGTTACCAGCTAGAAAGTCAAGGCTTTACCAACATTGCTGACTTTTCAAAAAACGGAGGAGAACCTTACTTTATCAAGGATACTATCCACTTAGGTTGGTTGGGCTGGTTGGCTTTTGATAAGGTTGTGAATCCCTTCTTGACGGATCCAAAACCAGCCCCAGACTACAAGATGAATGACCGTTTCTTTAGTAAGGACTGGGCGACCTATGATGGAAATATCAAAGATTTCCAATAAATCGATTAAAAAAACTTGAACTTTTTGTTCAGGTTTTTTTGGTTAAATAGCGAATATTTTAGATGAAAACAAGTCAAAAGTTTCATTTTTTATAGAAATATCGTATAATATAAAGGAAAAAAGAAAAAGAAAAGGATTTCAAAATGAATAAACGTTCTTTGTTACCTGTCTTGTCGACAGCTCTATTAGCCCCAGCCTTCTTAGCTGGACAAGTCTATGCTGAAGAAGCAACAACTCCTGCAGAAAGTTCAACTGTTGTAGCGACTCCAGCTCCTGTTGAGAGCCCTGCGGTACCGGAAACTTCGGCAACTTCAGAAGCAGTTGCACCTGCAGAAGCTCCGTCAGCTCCTGCTGAATCTACTAAAAGCGAAGAAAAGGATACCGTTATCTTACACACCAATGATGTCCATGGTCGTATTGTAGAGGAAAAAGGAGTAATTGGAGATGCCAAGTTAGCGACTGTCATTGAGCAGGAACGTGCGAAATCAAATCAAAATACTCTGGTTGTTGATGCGGGAGATGCTTTCCAAGGTTTACCGATTTCCAACTCTACTAAGGGTGAAGCGCGTGCTGAAATTCTCAATCAGATGCAGTATGATGCCATGGCAGTAGGAAACCATGAGTTTGACTTTGGTCTTGATGAAGTTAAAAAATACAAGGAAATCTTGAAATTCCCATTACTTAGCTCAAATACCTATGTCAATGGAGCTCGTCTTTTTGAAGCTTCTACAATCGTTGATAAAGATAAGACTGTGGAAGGTGATGAGTTTGTTGTAATCGGTGTGACAACGCCTGAAACTGCTACAAAAACCCACCCTAAAAACATTAAAGGGGTAACTTTTACAGATCCAATCTCTGAAGTCAATAAGGTCATCGAAGAAGTTCAAGCCAAGGCTCGTGCAGAAGGTAAGGACTACAAACACTATGTTGTGCTCGCTCACTTGGGTGTAGATACCACAACTCCAGTCGAGTGGCGTGGTTCAACCTTGGCAGAAGCTCTATCTAAAAATCCTCGTCTCAAAGGCAAACGTGTGACAGTTATTGATGGGCATTCTCATACAGTAGCTTCCACAACTTATGGCGACAATGTTACCTATAACCAAACAGGAAGTTACCTTCATAATGTTGGGAAGGTTATCTACAAATCACGTCAGCTTTTGGGCAATCCTACGTTGATTGCAGCTGCTGATGCTAAAAAATTACCAGCTAATCCTACAGTTGAAAAACTAGTCAAAGACATTAAACAAAAATACGACGCTGAAAATGCAGTTGAGATTGTCTCAAACAGCCCTGTAGAACTAAATGGTGATCGTGAAAATGTTCGGGTCCGTGAAACCAACCTCGGAAACGTCGTAGCAGACTCTCTCTATCAGTATGGTCAAACAGGATTTAGCCATCCGACAGACATCGCTGTGACAAATGGTGGTGGCTTGCGTGAGACCATTGCAAAAGGGAAACCAATCACTAAAGGAAATGTCATTGCTGTTCTTCCATTTGGAAATACCATTTCACAAATCCAAGTGACGGGGCAACAAGTCTTAGATATGTTTGAAAAATCACTCGGATCTATCTTGCAGGTCGATAAGGATGGCAAGAAGGTTTTGGATGAGAACGGACAACCATTGCTAGAACCAAGTGGTGGCTTCTTGCAAGTTTCAGGTGTGAAGGTCTACTATGATACCAACCTACCATCAGGTAAACGTGTCTTGGCCATCCAGGCCAAAAACCGTACAACTGGTCGTTATGATCTCCTAGACCTCGCAAAAACCTACTATCTTGCAACCAATGATTTCCTAGCTGCAGGTGGCGATGGCTACACGATGTTAGGTGGTGCGCGAGAAGAGGGTCCTTCTATGGATGCGGCCTTTGAAGAGTATCTGAAAACAGCTGATTTGACTCAGTATGAAAAGATCAATCCGAACTCACGGACGATTTCTGTGGATTCTAAAAACTTTAGTCTGCCAGTAGAAACACCTCAAACGAATACAGCTGCTAGCGATGCGACTACGAATGTACCACTTACTTATGAGGTGGCAGGTCAATTTAGCAAGAAGGCAGTTGTCTCAGAAAAAGCTCTCCCAAATACAGGAAGTGAACAATCCATCTTCTTACTCTTGATGGGAATGGTAGCTGGTTTGGCAGGTATCTTATCGAGTCGAAAACCAAAGCAAAAATAGGTTAAATTTCACATCTAGAAGAGTCTAGGGAAACGTTTTTACGCCTTTTTCCCTTGACTCTTTTTTGGTTTATGATATAATTAACCAGTAAAGAATCGGTGGCTATCTATGTTTTTTTACTAAAAGATAGCTAGGGAAGGAGTAACACATGAGACAGCTTGCACAGGAAATCGATAACTTTTTAAACGAGGTGATCTTGAGATCTGAGAACCAGCATGAAATTCTGATTGGGCATTGCACAAGTGACGTAGCCTTGACCAATACTCAGGAACACATCCTCATGCTCCTGTCAGAAGAATCCTTAACCAACTCGGAGTTGGCTCGTCGTCTCAATGTCAGTCAGGCGGCAGTGACCAAGGCTATCAAGTCTTTGGTCAAAGAGGGTATGTTAGAGACATCCAGAGATCCAAAGGATGCGCGTGTGATTTTTTACCAACTGACAGAACTGGCTCGACCAGTGGCAGAGGAACACCACCATCATCATGAACACACGCTCTTAGCCTATGAACAAGTGGCAAGTCAGTTTACTCCAAATGAACAAGAAGTGATTCAGCGGTTTTTAACTGCTTTAGTAGGAGAAATCAAATAATGCGGTATATTACAGTAGAGGACTTGTCTTTCTATTATGACAAAGAGCCTGTCCTCGAGCACATCAACTATAGTGTTGATAGTGGGGAGTTTGTTACCCTGACTGGTGAAAATGGAGCTGCCAAGACGACGCTGATTAAGGCTAGTCTAGGCATCTTGCAGCCAAGATTTGGCAAGGTAACCATCTCAAAAACAAATACTCATGGGAAAAAGCTTAGGATAGCTTATCTTCCCCAGCAAATTGCCAGTTTTAATGCTGGCTTTCCAAGTACAGTTTATGAATTTGTCAAGTCGGGTCGCTATCCGCGAAAGGGTTGGTTTCGTCGTTTGAACGCCCATGATGAGGAGCATATCAAGGCCAGTCTAGACTCGGTTGGTATGTGGGAACATCGTGACAAACGAATTGGTTCCCTTTCGGGAGGGCAAAAGCAACGAGCAGTGATTGCCCGGATGTTTGCTTCTGACCCAGATATTTTTGTCTTGGATGAGCCGACGACAGGGATGGATGCGGGAAGCAAAAATGAATTTTACGAACTCATGCACCATAGTGCCCACCATCATGGCAAGGCTGTTTTGATGATTACCCATGATCCTGAGGAGGTTAAGGACTATGCGGATCGCAATATCCATCTAGTGCGCAATCAAGACTCGCCGTGGCGTTGTTTCAATGTTCACGAAAGCGACCAGGAGGTGGAACATGCTTAGTTTGTTATCTTATGATTTCATGCAGCGTGCCTTCTTGGCGGTCATTGCCATGAGTCTTTTTTCTCCAGTTCTTGGGACCTTCCTTATCTTACGTCGTCAGAGTTTGATGAGTGATACCCTCAGTCACGTTTCTCTGTCAGGGGTAGCCTTTGGTCTGGTTTTGGGAATTTCTCCAACTATTTCAACCATTGCTATCGTCTTGATCGCAGCGGTCTTTCTAGAGTATCTCCGGACAGTCTATAAGAACTTTATGGAAATCGGAACAGCTATCCTCATGTCAACAGGACTTGCAGTGTCTCTTATCGTGATGAGTAAGGGCAAAAGTTCTAGTTCCATGAGTTTGGACCAATATCTCTTTGGGTCTATTGTGACTATTAGCCAGGAGCAGGTGATGTTCCTCTTTGCCATTGCTGTGGTCGTTTTACTCTTGACTTTCTTGTTCTTGCGACCAATGTATATCCTGACTTTTGATGAGGACACGGCCTTTGTGGATGGCTTGCCAGTTCGTACCATGTCTATCCTCTTTAACATGGTGACAGGGGTGGCGATTGCCCTTATGATTCCAGCAGCAGGAGCCCTTTTGGTGTCGACCATTATGGTCTTACCGGCTAGTATTGCCCTGCGTCTGGGGAAAAACTTCAAATCCGTTATGTTGCTAGCCAGTGCTATAGGCTTTTTGGGAATGGTGGCAGGTCTCTATATTTCCTACTATGCGGAAACCCCTGCCAGCGCTAGTATTACCATTATCTTTGTAGCTGTCTTTTTGTTAGTCAGTCTACTGAAACGTTTTATCAAATAGGAGAATGAAATGAAAAAACTGAGCTTACTACTAGCTAGTCTATGTGCCTTGTTTTTAGTGGCTTGTTCCAATCAAAAGCAGGCAGATGGGAAGCTAAATATCGTGACAACCTTTTACCCTGTCTACGAATTTACCAAGCAAGTCGCAGGAGATACTGCTAATGTAGAACTTCTAATCGGTGCTGGTACAGAACCCCATGAGTATGAACCGTCTGCCAAGGCAGTTGCCAAAATCCAAGACGCAGATACCTTTGTCTATGAAAATGAAAATATGGAAACTTGGGTTCCTAAATTGCTAGATACTTTGGATAAGAAAAAAGTGAAAACCATCAAGGCGACAGGTGATATGCTCCTCTTGCCAGGTGGTGAGGAAGAAGAGGAAGGGCATGATCATGGCGGTGAGGGTCACCATCACGACTACGATCCCCATGTTTGGCTTTCACCAGCACGCGCCATCAAACTGGTAGAGCATATCCGTGACAGCTTGTCAGCAGATTATCCTGATAAAAAAGAGACTTTTGAAAAGAATACGGCTGCCTATATCG
This sequence comes from Streptococcus oralis subsp. dentisani, assembly GCF_002096685.1. Lineage (GTDB taxonomy): Bacteria > Bacillota > Bacilli > Lactobacillales > Streptococcaceae > Streptococcus > Streptococcus oralis_AD. The sequence goes on from NZ_NCVA01000040.1 coordinate 88,544, forward strand.
AAAAATTGCAAGCATTGGACAAGGCTTATGCAGAAGGCTTGTCTCAAGCTAAACAAAAGAGCTTCGTAACGCAACACGCTGCCTTTAACTACCTTGCCTTGGACTACGGTCTCAAGCAAGTATCCATCTCAGGTCTCTCACCAGATGCAGAACCATCAGCAGCACGTTTGGCAGAATTGACAGAGTATATCAAGAAAAACAAGATTTCTTATATCTACTTTGAAGAAAATGCCTCACAAGCCCTAGCCAATACACTCTCAAAAGAGGCAGGTGTCAAAACAGATGTCCTCAATCCTTTAGAAAGTCTGACAGAAGAGGACACCAAGGCGGGAGAAAATTACATCTCTATCATGGAGAAAAACCTCAAGGCTTTGAAACAAACAACAGACCAAGAAGGACCAGAAATCGAGCCCGAGAAGGAAGAAAATACCAAGACAGTTCAAAATGGTTACTTTGAGGATGCAGATGTCAAAGACCGCACCTTGAGTGACTATACTGGTAACTGGCAGTCAGTCTATCCTTTCCTTGAAGATGGGACCTTTGATCAAGTCTTTGACTACAAGGCTAAGTTGACTGGCAAGATGACCAAGGATGAGTACAAGGCCTACTATAGAAAAGGCTATCAGACAGATGTGACCAAAATCAACATCACGGACAACACTATGGAATTTGTTCAAGGTGGCCAAAGCAAGAAATTCACCTATAAGTATGTCGGCAAGAAAATCTTGACTTATAAGAAAGGCAATCGTGGTGTGCGCTTCCTCTTTGAAGCGACAGATGCGGATGCTGGACAGTTCAAGTATGTTCAGTTTAGTGACCACAATATCGCCCCAGTTAAGGCAGAACATTTCCATATCTTCTTTGGAGGTACTAGCCAAGAAGCCCTCTTTGAAGAGATGGATAACTGGCCAACCTACTACCCAGATAACCTATCTGGTCAAGAAATCGCCCAAGAAATGTTGGCGCATTGATGCAAGAGAAAATCCCGCAATCTGCGGGATTTTTTGCTAGAAACGATTATCCGAGTAGATTGTGGGCGCAATAGTACTACAGCTGTACTGTTCACAATGTGATAAAGTTCATTTTCTACTGACTGATTCTAACTAGCTGGCGAATGCAAAAGCGCTACGATTGTACAAATTATAGAATCTTTTCAGGAGATTTAGGAAGGCATCTTAGCCATATTGACGCTGCTATCGCTTTTTGTTATAGTCAAAGAGAGAGCAGTTTGGAACAATAGTTTATTCACAGTCTGTGGATAAGTCTTGGAGGAAATGACATAAAACTCAGGGTGTTGAAGTATCCTGATAATAGTTCCGTATATTAGTGACTTGCTAGAGAGCTAGTAGAAACCCTAGTACAGAGCTATTTGGCAAAGGTCTGTTTAGAGGAATAGGTCCAAAGTCTAAGAGCTGGATTCTGGAGAAACTAGTTTTTAGGTATGCTTTCTTATCCACAAGTTGTGGATAACTTTGTGAACAAGAGAAAGAGATACGAGATGATGACGAACATAAAACCACATGGACCATTACCAAGTCAGGCCCAGCTAGCTTATTTAGAGGATGAACTAGCTGCCTTTATCCATTTTGGCCCCAATACCTTTTATGACCAAGAATGGGGAAGTGGGCAAGAGGATCCCAAGCGTTTTAACCCGACCAAGTTAGATGCGCGTGAATGGGTTCGGGTACTCAAAGAAACGGGTTTTAAAAAGCTGATTTTGGTGGTTAAGCACCACGATGGTTTTATCCTCTACCCGACAGCCCATACAGATTATTCGGTCAAGGCTAGCCCTTGGAGGGATGGAAAGGGGGACTTGCTCCTTGAGGTTTCCAAAGCTGTAACTGAGTTTGACATGGATATGGGAGTGTATTTGTCTCCTTGGGATGCTCACAGTCCCCTCTATCACGTGGACCGAGAAGCGGACTACAATGCCTATTATCTGGCTCAATTGAAGGAAATCTTATCAAATCCTGCCTATGGGAATGCTGGTAAGTTCGCTGAGGTTTGGATGGATGGTGCTAGAGGGGAAGGGGCCCAGCAGGTCAACTATGAGTTTGAGACTTGGTTTGAAACCATTCGTGACTTGCAGGGCGATTGTTTGATTTTCTCAACAGAGGGAACTAGTATTCGCTGGATTGGCAATGAACGAGGCTATGCAGGGGATTCCTTGTGGCAAAAAGTCAAGCCAGACCAGTTGGGGACAGAGGCGGAATTAGATTATCTACAGCACGGAGACCCCTCTGGGACGCTATTTTCAATCGGTGAGGCAGATGTTTCTCTTCGCCCGGGCTGGTTTTACCATGAGGATCAGGATCCTAAGTCTCTGGAGGAGTTGGTCGAAATCTACTTTCACTCGGTAGGGTGGGGAACTCCACTCTTGCTTAATATCCCACCGAACCAAGATGGCCTCTTTGATGAAAAGGATATCCAGCGTCTCTATGAATTTGCTGCCTACCGTGACGAGCTATATAAAGAAGATTTGGCTTTGGGAGCCACGGTATCTGGCCCTGCTCTATCACCAGACTATGCCTGTCATCATCTGACAGATGGGCTAGAGACCAGTTCATGGGCAAGTGATGCAGAGTTGCCAATCCAATTAGAGCTTGATTTAGGTGCACCTAAAGCTTTTGATGTGATTGAGTTAAGAGAAGATTTGAATTTGGGGCAACGCATCGCTGCTTTCCGTGTTCAGGTAGAGTTGGATGGTGTCTGGCAGGAGTTTGAATCCGGCTATACTGTTGGCTATAAACGCCTTTTGCGAGGATCCATGGTAGAGGCTCAGAAGGTGCGTGTGATCATTACAGAGGCACAGGCTTTGCCTTTGTTGACCAAGATTTCACTCTATAAAACACCTACCTTGTCGAAAAAAGAAGCTGTTCAACAGTTAGAGTTTTCAGAAAAAAGTCTAGTTGTGACCAAGGGAGAAAATGTCCACTTTACAGTGAAGCGAAGAGAATCTAGCAGTCCTTTAGAAGCTAAGATTTCGATTCAACCAGGGACGGGTGTGCATGGTGTTGCTTATCGGGACGAGATTCAAGTCCTTGCGTTTCAAGTTGGCGAGACTGAAAAAAGGCTGACGCTACCAACCTTGTATTTTGCAGGCGATAAAAACTTAGATTTTTATCTAAATCTGACGGTAGATAGGCAGCTGGTTGACCAGCTTCAGGTCCAAGTTTCATAAAAGAAGAACCTTTGCGCGATGCAAAGGTTCTTTTGGTTAGGAGTGATTTGGTAGCCAGCTGAGGGTGAAGGTCAGTTGCTCAGCTTTCAAGAGGTCTTGGTGTTGAATGCTAGATACAGGAGCCTTGTCCAATCGGCATTCTTTGACAAAGTTGAAATGGCTGTGGTTTTGCTCGGCATGGATATCCAGCCATTTATTTTCCTTGGCTAGGTAGATACGGAGGTGGTCAAAGAGAGGAATTCCGAGATCGTAACTTGGCTTGCCCGGACAGATCGGGTAGAATCCAAGAGCTGACCAGATGTACCAAGCAGAGAGACTGCCATTGTCCTCATCGCCAGGATAGGCTTCCCAGCTGGGGTGAAAGGCTTTCTGACGCAAGGTTTTGATGAGTAGAGCAGTGTAGTCAGGGTAGTCGCTGTAGCGGAAGAGATAAGGGATGTGGAAGCTCGGTTGGTTGGAAATGGCGATTTGCCCAAAAGGAGCGGTAGCCATCTCGCTCATCTCGTGAATCTCGTAACCATAGCCGGTGGTTTCAAAGAGAGGAGCGTCCTGACAGGCTTTCAAAAGATAGTGGCTGAAGGCTTCTTTTCCACCCATGAGTTGACGCAAACCTGGGATGTCGTGGAGAACGCCTAAAGTCGCTTGAATGGCAGAGCATTCGGCGTAGTCGCGTCCCCAACTATAGGGAGAGAAGTCAGGGCGGAAGTTTCCTTGACTATCTCGCGCTCGCATGTAACCTGTTTCAGCATCAAATAGATGACGGTAATTTTGAGACGCAGTTCTATATGTTTCCGCGATGTCATTCTGACCAAGCTTTTCGGCACAGCTGGCGATACAAAAATCGCTATAGGCGTAGTCAAGGGTGTGACTGACACTTTCGTGGTGGTCGGTAGAGAGGTAGCCCAGTTCTTGGTATTGGGCTAGTCCGTGGCGGCCATTGATGCCGAGAGGGTCGGACTTAGTGGCTGTTTCAAGCATGGCTTGAAGGAGTTCTTTTTCTAGGTCGGGGGCCATGTCCTTGCAGGCGCTGTCTGCGATAATGCCATCTAGCAGGGTACCAGGCATCATGCCACGTTCATCTGGAGCCAACCATTTTGGAAGGAACCCAGTATCGCGGTAGCTATTGAGGAAACCTTCTAAAAAGAGGTGATAGTGTTCCGGTATGACAAGGGCAAAGAGGGGGAAGGTGGTGCGGAAGGTATCCCAGAAGCCATTATTGCTAAAGAGGATACCGGGCTTGACAGTACCAGTAGTCAGGTCCATATGGATGGTTTGCCCTGACTCGTTCACTTCATAAAAAGTCTGTGGGAAGAGGAAGAGTCTGTAGAGGCAGTGATCAAAGAAGGTCCGGTCAGCCTCTCCTGTCTCTAGTATGTCAAAACGATGGAGGAGATTTTCCCAGTCTGCTTGGGCACTTGCTTTACAGCTATCAAAGTCCTTTTGAGGTAGATTAAGCAGAGCTTGAGAAGGCGAGATGAAAGAAGTTGCTAGCTGGATGTCAGCATGACTGCTTGCTAAGTCAATTCGCCAGTCTCCACCTTCTTGGCTGACAGCAAGAATATCCGTATTCATTTGCAGGGCAATGAACATAGTTAGTAGATTTTTGTTAGTCTCAGTTTTCCCTTCTTGTCTCAGGGCTAGAGTCCGCTTATCTACTTGCTCGACTGTCAGTTCATCTGCTGTGTGAAGATAGAGGGAGAGGGCTTTCCCTTGCTTTTGCTCCAAACGAATAGAAGCGCCGTAGCAAGTCGGTGTGAGCCGGGTTTCAATCTGATAGCGCAGAGAAAAGAGTTTCAAATAGTGAGGCTGGAAGCAAGCTTTATCTATATCATAAGAAGACTGGCGGTGAAAGAGGCTATCTCCGCCCAGTTGACCGGTGACAGGTGTCAGAAGGAGCCAAGAATATTCGCCAATCCAAGGACTGGGCTGATGGGTTAATCGAATCCCCTGAAAAATGGGCAGATGCGGATCGAAAAACCAAGATCCATCCTGGTCGCTGGTCTGGGGGACAAAATAATTCATCCCAAAAGGAACGCCTGTGTAAGGCAGGGTATTTCCCCGAGAAAAGGCATGCTTGCTAGCAGTCCCAAAGCGGGTATCGATGGTTTCAAGTAGTGGTTTCATAATCTTTCCTTTAGCTGTTTTTCTACATTATATCAGAAAAATGAGGCCTTTAGATATGGGGGTCGAAAGTAAGCAATTTTGTAGAAAAATGACTATCATTTGTGTATGTATTTTCTGTCTCAAAAACTATATACTGAACATGAAACTTGTTTGAAAGAGGAAACTGCACGATGATTTATTCAAAAGAAATTGTTAGAGAATGGCTAGATGAAGTAGCGGAGCGGACCAAGGACCATCCGGAGTGGGTGGATGTCTTCGAGCGTTGCTACACAGACACTTTGGACAATACGGTCGAGATTCTAGAAGATGGTTCAACTTTTGTCTTGACTGGGGATATTCCTGCCATGTGGCTTCGGGATTCAACGGCCCAGCTACGACCTTACCTTCATGTGGCTAAAAGAGATCCTCTCTTGCGCCAGACCATTGCAGGTTTGGTTAAACGTCAAATGACCCTGATTCTCAAGGATCCTTATGCCAACTCCTTCAACATTGAGGAAAACTGGAAGGGCCACCACGAGACTGACCACACAGAGCTTAATGGCTGGATTTGGGAACGCAAGTACGAGGTGGACTCGCTTTGTTATCCTTTGCAGCTGGCTTATCTCCTTTGGAAAGAGACTGGCGAGACCAGTCAGTTTGATGAGACTTTTGTCGCAGCGACCAAGGAAATACTTCATCTCTGGACAGTAGAGCAAGACCACAAGAACTCTCCTTATCGTTTTGTCCGCGACACAGATCGAAAAGAAGATACCTTAGTAAATGATGGCTTTGGATCTGACTTTGCAGTGACTGGTATGACCTGGTCAGCCTTTCGCCCGAGTGATGACTGCTGTCAGTATAGCTATTTGATTCCGTCCAATATGTTTGCTGTAGTTGTCTTGGGTTATGTCCAAGAAATCTTTGCAGAATTAAACTTGGCTGATAGCGAGAGTATTATCGTAGACGCTAAGCGTCTCCAGGCTGAAATCCAAGAAGGCATCGAAAACTATGCCTATACAACCAACAGCAAGGGTGAAAAGATTTACGCCTTTGAAGTGGATGGCCTAGGAAATGCTAGCATCATGGATGATCCAAACGTACCAAGTTTGTTGGCGGCGCCTTATCTAGGCTACTGCGATATTGACGATGAAGTGTATCAAGCAACTCGTCGGACCATTCTAAGTCCTGAAAATCCATACTTCTATCAAGGGAAATACGCTAGTGGTCTCGGAAGTTCTCATACCTTCTATCGCTATATCTGGCCGATTGCCCTTTCTATCCAAGGCTTGACAACAAGTGATAAGGCAGAGAAAAAATTCTTGCTCGATCAGCTGGTTGCCTGCGATGGTGGAACAGGTGTTATGCACGAAAGCTTCCACGTGGATGACCCAACGCTTTACTCACGTGAATGGTTCTCTTGGGCCAATATGATGTTCTGTGAGTTGGTCTTGGATTACTTGGATATCCGCTAATCAGTTCTTTAGTTAGATAGAAATAAAAATTTAAGTTAGAATGAGGTTTTACTTCATGGAAAATGTTGTTGTACATATTATCTCACATAGTCACTGGGACCGTGAGTGGTACTTGCCTTTTGAAAGCCACCGGATGCAGTTGGTGGAATTGTTTGACAATCTCTTTGATCTCTTTGAAAATGACCCTGAGTTCAAGAGTTTCCACTTGGATGGACAAACCATTGTCCTGGATGACTACTTGGAAATTCGCCCTGAAAATCGCGACAAAGTCCAACGTTACATTGACGAAGGCAAACTCAAAATTGGTCCCTTTTACATCTTGCAGGATGACTACTTGATTTCCAGTGAAGCCAACGTCCGCAATACCTTGATTGGACAAGCAGAATGTGCAAAATGGGGCAAATCAACCCAGATTGGTTACTTCCCAGATACTTTTGGAAATATGGGGCAAGCTCCTCAAATCCTTCAAAAATCAGGCATTCATGTGGCAGCCTTTGGCCGTGGTGTGAAGCCGATTGGATTTGACAACCAAGTGCTCGAAGATGAGCAGTTCACTTCCCAGTTTTCAGAAATGTACTGGCAGGGTGCAGACGGAAGTCGTGTCCTCGGTATCCTCTTTGCCAACTGGTACAGTAATGGAAATGAAATTCCAGTGGATAAAGACGAGGCCTTGACCTTCTGGAAACAAAAATTGGCAGACGTGCGTGACTACGCTTCGACCAACCAATGGTTGATGATGAACGGATGTGACCACCAGCCTGTACAGCGAAATCTGAGTGAGGCCATTCGTGTAGCCAATGAACTTTTCCCAGACGTGACCTTTATTCACAGTTCTTTTGATGACTACATCCACGCAGTGGAAAGTGCTCTACCGGAGCAGCTATCAACGGTTACAGGTGAGTTGACCAGTCAAGAAACAGACGGTTGGTACACACTTGCTAATACGTCATCTTCTCGTATCTACCTTAAACAAGCCTTCCAAGAAAATAGCAACCTGCTAGAACAAGTAGTGGAACCATTGACTGTTATCACTGGCGGACATAACCACAAGGATCAGCTGACCTATGCTTGGAAAGTCCTTCTACAAAATGCGCCCCATGATAGTATCTGTGGCTGTAGTATTGACGAAGTTCATCGCGAGATGGAAACCCGTTTTGCCAAGGTTAACCAAGTCGGAAATTTTGTTAAGAGCAACCTTCTCAACGAGTGGAAGGGTAAAATTGCAACCCACGAAGCGCAAAGCGACCATCTCTTTACCGTCATCAACACCGGCTTGCATGACAAGGTTGACACTGTCAGCACAGTGATTGATGTGGCGACTTGTGATTTCAAAGAATTGCACCCAACAGAAGGCTATAAGAAGATGGCAGCCTTGACCTTGCCAAACTACCGTGTCGAAGACTTGGAAGGCCATGCTGTAGAAGCGAAAATCGAAGATTTGGGAGCTAATTTTGAGTATGATTTGCCAAAAGACAAGTTCCGTCAAGCTCGTATCGCTCGACAAGTGCGCGTGACAGTGCCTGTTCATCTGGCACCTCTCTCTTGGACAACCTTCCAATTGCTCGAAGGAGAACAAGAGCACCGTAATGGTATTTACCAAAATGGAGTGATTGATACGCCATTTGTAACGGTAAGTGTGGATGAAAACATCACAGTCTACGACAAGACAACTCATGAAGCTTATGAGGATGTTATTCGCTTTGAAGACCGTGGTGACATCGGAAATGAGTACATCTATTTCCAACCAAAAGGAACAGAGCCTATTTACGCAGAACTCAAAGGTTATGAAGTCTTGGAAAATACAGCTCGTTTTGCTAAAATCTTGCTCAAGCATGAATTGACAATTCCAGTAAGTGCAGACGAAAAATTGGATGCGGAGCAGAGAGGTATCATCGAGTTTATGACGCGTGAAGCTGGGCGCTCAGAAGAATTGACAACCCTTCCTCTGGAAACAGAGATGACCGTCTTTGTTGACAATCCACAAATTCGTTTCAAGACTCGCTTTACCAATACTGCTAAGGACCACCGTATCCGTCTCTTGGTTAAGACTCACAACACGCGTCCAAGCAATGACTCTGAAAGCATCTATGAGGTAGTAACACGACCAAACAAACCAGCTGCTTCTTGGGAAAATCCTGAAAATCCACAACACCAACAAGCCTTTGTCAGCCTTTATGATGATGAAAAAGGGGTGACGGTAGCCAATAAAGGATTGCATGAGTATGAAATCCTTGGCGATGATACTATTGCAGTGACCATCCTTCGTGCCTCAGGTGAACTAGGTGACTGGGGTTACTTCCCAACGCCAGAGGCTCAGTGTTTGCGTGAGTTTGAAGTTGAGTTTGCGCTTGAATGCCACCAAGCACAAGAACGCTTCTCAGCTTTCCGTCGTGCCAAAGCCTTCCAAACACCATTCACTAGTCTTCAGGTTGCTAAACAAGAAGGAAGTGTTGCTGCGACTGGTAGTCTCTTGAGTCATGCGGCACTCAGCTTACCACAAGTTTGCCCAACAGCCTTTAAAGTAGCGGAAAATGAGGAAGGATATGTACTCCGTTACTACAATATGAGTCAAGAAAATGTGCGCATATCAGAACACCAACAAACCATTCTTGACTTACTTGAGCGACCATATCCAGTTCATTCAGGACTATTGGCTCCACAAGAAATTCGCACAGAATTGATTAAAAAAGAAGAAATTTAATAGTTTTAAAGTGTTCTATAACTAATACTATGAGATAGAAAGGAGGGGCGAAAGAGTAAGGATTAATTACTGATTCGCCCCTTTTTTGGTAAAAATATGACGATTGCAACCATTGATATCGGAGGGACCGGGATTAAGTTTGCCAGTCTGACTCCTGATGGAAAAATACTAGATAAGACAAGTATTTCAACACCTGAAAACTTGGAGGATTTACTAGCTTGGCTAGACAAATGCTTGGCAGAGAAAGATTATAACGGCATTGCCATGAGCGTTCCAGGCGCGGTCAATCAAGAAACAGGTGTGATTGAGGGCATCAGTGCTGTGCCCTACATCCATAGCTTTTCTTGGTATGAAGTTCTTGCTCATCATCAGCTACCTGTCCATCTAGAAAATGATGCCAACTGTGTTGGACTTAGTGAACTGCTAGCACATCCAGAGCTTGAAAATGCAGCCTGTGTCGTGATTGGGACAGGAATTGGCGGTGCCATGATTATCAATGGCAAGCTTCACCGAGGTCGCCACGGCTTAGGAGGAGAGTTTGGCTATATGACAACCATTGAACCAGCTGAAAAACTCAACAACTGGTCGCAACTAGCGTCTACAGGAAACATGGTTCGATACGTAATTGAAAAATCTGGTCAGCCTGACTGGGACGGTCGCAAGATTTACCAAGAGGCCGCAGCCGGAAATGCCCTTTGCCAAGAAGCTATTGAGCGCATGAACCGTAATCTGGCGCAAGGCTTGCTCAATATCCAGTATCTGATCGATCCAGATGTCATTAGTCTGGGCGGCTCTATTAGTCAAAATCCCGACTTTATCCAAGGCGTCAAGAAAGCTGTCGATGAATTTGTCGAAACCTACGAAGAATACACGGTCGCACCAGTTATCCAAGCTTGCACCTATCATGCAGATGCGAATCTCTATGGTGCCCTTGTCAACTGGTTGCAGGAGGAAAACCAATGGTAATTTTTACAGGACTTAGTCCCAAACAAGAGCAAGTATTAGACTTGCTTAAAAAGCACATTTCGCTGCCAGATGTAGAGGTAGCAGTCGCTCAGTCTGACCAAGCCTCTATCTCTATCAAAGGTCAAGGAGACCAGTATCAACTGACCTATCGTAAACCACACCAACTCTACCGTGCCTTGTCCTTATTGGCAACAGCTCTAGTAGAAGGTGATAAAGTGGAGATTGAAGAGCAGACGGCTTATGAAGATTTAGCCTACATGGCAGACTGTTCGCGAAATGCAGTTTTGAATGTGGCTTCTGCCAAACAGATGATTGAGGTCTTGGCTCTCATGGGCTACTCAACCTTCGAGCTTTACATGGAAGACACTTACCAGATTGAAGGGCAACCTTACTTTGGCTATTTCCGTGGAGCATACTCGGCTGAGGAGTTACAGGAAATCGAAACCTACGCCCAGCAGTTTGACATGACCTTTGTGCCTTGCATCCAGACCTTGGCCCACTTGTCAGCCTTTGTCAAATGGGGTGTCAAAGAAGTGCAAGAGCTCCGTGATGTAGAAGATATCCTCCTCATTGGCGAAGAAAAAGTTTATGACCTAATTGACGGCATGTTTGCGACGCTATCTAAACTACAAACACGCAAGGTCAATATCGGGATGGACGAAGCGCACTTGGTTGGTTTGGGACGCTACCTCATTTTGAACGGTGTTGTGGACCGCAGTCTCCTCATGTGTCAACACTTGGAGCGCGTATTGGATATTGCAGACAAGTATGGTTTCCACTGCCAGATGTGGAGCGATATGTTCTTTAAACTCATGTCAGCAGATGGCCAGTACGACCGTGATGTGGAGATTCCAGAGGAAACGCGTGTCTACCTAGATCGTCTAAAAGACCGTGTGACCTTGGTTTACTGGGATTATTATCAAGACAGCGAAGAAAAGTACAATCGTAATTTCCGCAACCACCACAAGATTAGCCAGGATATCGCCTTTGCAGGTGGAGCTTGGAAGTGGATCGGTTTTACGCCCAACAACCATTTCAGCCGTCTCATCGCTCTTGAAGCCAACAAAGCCTGTCGTGCTAATGACATCAAAGAAGTCATTGTGACGGGTTGGGGAGATAATGGTGGGGAGACAGCTCAATTTTCTATCCTGCCAAGTTTGCAAATTTGGGCAGAACTCAGCTACCGCAATAACCTCGACCGTTTGTCTGCTCACTTCAAGACCAATACAGGTCTATCAGTTGAGGACTTTATGCAGATTGACCTAGCTAACCTCTTGCCAGACCTGCCAAGCAATCTCAGTGGTATCAATCCCAACCGCTATGTCTTTTATCAGGATGTTCTCTGCCCTATTCTTGACAGACACATGACACCTGAACAGGACAGGCCACACTTTGCTCAGGCAGCTGAGACGCTTGCTGAAATCAAAGAAAAAGCTGGGGACTATGCCTACCTCTTTGAAACTCAGGCTCAGTTGAATGCCATTTTAAGTAGCAAAGTCGATGTTGGACGACGCATTCGGCAGGCCTACCAAACAAACGATAAAGAAGGTCTGCAAGCAATCGCCAGACAAGAATTACCAAAACTCAGAAGCGAGATTGAACACTTCCATGCCCTCTTTAGCCGTCAATGGTTGAAAGAAAACAAGGTCTTTGGCTTGGATACAGTCGATATCCGTATGGGCGGACTCTTGCAACGCATCAAGCGAGCAGAAAGCCGCATCGAGGCTTATCTGTCTGATCAGATTGACCGCATTGACGAGCTAGAAGTTGAAATTCTACCATTTACTGATTTCTACGCAGACAGGGATTTCGCAGCAACTACAGCCAATCAGTGGCATACCATTGCGACAGCTTCAACGGTTTATACGACATAGGCATTTATCACAAACAATTAAACATCTCCTTTTAAACACATGGGGATGTTTTTTGATTTGGAGATAGGGAAGGAGTATAATGAAGGTAGAAAGATAGTTTGGGGGTCTGACCATGAAAAAGTTACTACTGGTCCTAGGTGCTAGTATGCTAGTCTTATCTGCCTGCCACAGAGCGACAGAGGATGGCGTAACTAGTCCGTCAATACCAAGGGAGCAACAAACCAAGGAAACAACCAACTATTTTCACTATTTAGCAGATTCCTATCAAAAGGCTCTTTCGCACGAAAAAGAAGTCAAGGATGCAACTGTTCAATCACCGATGGCTGCCACAGTTGCAGCCATGGAAGAACTACAGTTATCTAATCCGACTGATCAAGCCTTGATTATGAAGAACTACTCAGATTTTCAGAAGCTAATCCAATACAATACTGAAAAGTGGGAGGAAGAGTTTGCAAGCTGGGCTTCTTCTATGGGGCAGTCCTATCATAGACTAGAGCATGCAAACTTTGATGAAAAAAATGAACTAATCAAAAAATTAGACACTACAACAGTCTCTCAGAAAAGTGTCAAATGGAATGTTTTTGGAGTATCGAGTGACAATGCCTATGATTACTTGGTTTTGGCTGCCTACTATGACAATCAGGACAAACATTTCTACCTATTTACACTGAAGGATGGGCAAGCACAGGTCTTGCATGCCGATAAGACACTGGAAACTATCCCTACTGCAAATTTTGAAGAGACTGAGAATACAGACTTAGCGCAACGTTTTAAGGAATTTCTATTAAAAACAAGTGTAACTACAGAGAGCGAGCCAGATACAGATAATAGTTCTTTAATAGACAAGATAAAAACGGCCATGGAATCCTATTCGGATAGTAAAGGTGAAAGATTTAAGTCAACTAACTTAGCAACATATGGTCACTACTATGGACTAGCAGTGCCAGACCAGATAATGCAATTTGGACAAGTAGATGGGATGAATTATACTTTTAAATGGTATGGCTATATTGCAGGTTCAAGTTCTAGGCGGTTCGATATCCTAGCTTGCTATGTGAATGAAGCAGGGACAGAGGTGATTCTCTTTGGCTACAAGGATGGTAATCCTGCTCTTTTACACACCGAAGGAAGACCAGAGATTGATAAAAATGAATCAGGGGCTATCATAAATGCCCAGGTTCATTTTGTCGAGTTTCATCACCCAATATTAGAACAAGTTTTCGATTAGTAAAGAGGAAATACATTTATCGTATGCAGAGTGTTTCTCGTGAAACCTATTTCTTATAAAAAACTTCTCCACAAAAAATAATTTGTGGAGTTTTTTCTATAATTAGTAGTTTAACCTGACCTTCAAATAGGAGTATACTAATAATGTAATCGTTATCAAACCTAAAAATTCGATGAAATCAGTTTTTAGGAATAAAAAGGGAGGAAATTATGAAAAAGTTTTCAAAGACCTTGAGAGATAACTGGATCTTTCTCTTGATGGTTTTACCAGGGGCACTCTGGTTGATTCTATTCTTTTACATTCCAGTATTTGGGAATGTGGTCGCCTTTAAAGACTACCATATGACCAGTAATGGTTTCATAGATAGTATTGTGAATAGTAAATGGGTCGGGTTAGATAATTTCAGATTCTTGTTCAGTTCAAAAGATGCCTTTATCATCACTCGAAATACCGTTCTCTACAATCTTGGCTTTATCTTTATCGGTTTGATTGTATCAGTAGGGATTGCCATCATCCTCAGCGAGCTCCGCTCTAAGAGAATGGTTAAAATTTTCCAAACGTCTATGTTGTTCCCTTACTTCCTGTCATGGGTTATCATCAGTTTCTTTACAGATGCCTTCCTAAACATTGACAAAGGGGTCTTCAACCATTTCCTAACATCCATTGGCATGAAGGAAGTCAACTTCTACGCTGACTTAGGCATTTGGCCATACCTTCTCCTTTTCCTAGGTATTTGGAAAGGCTTTGGATATAGCAGTGTCATGTACTATGCGACAATCATGGGAATTGACCCAACCTACTACGAAGCAGCAACAGTGGACGGGGCTAGCAAGTGGCAACGCATTCGCAACGTAACCATTCCTCAGTTGACTCCACTTGTGACAGTCTTGACCATCCTTGCAGTCGGAAATATCTTCCGTGCAGACTTCGGTCTCTTCTATCAAATCCCACACAATGCTGGTCAGCTCTACAATGTAACCAACGTTTTGGATGTATATGTCTTTAATGGTTTGACTCAGACAGCAGATATCGGTATGGCTTCAGCAGCCGGTCTTTACCAATCCGTTGTCGGTTTGATTCTAGTTATCCTATCAAACTTGCTTGCAAGACGAGTTGATCCAAACTCAGCTTTGTTCTAGAAAGGAGGAGAATATGGCAGAAAAGAAAATTAAAAAAGAAAAAATTGATAATGTCGGCATTCACTCCTTTAGTAAGAAGGCAGATATCTTCTTTAGTATCATCTCTGGTTTGATTGCTCTTTCTTGTATCTTGCCCTTTATCTTCGTTATCATCATTTCGGTGACAGACGAAAAGAGCATCCTCCAGTATGGATATAGCTTTTTCCCATCACAGTTTGGATTAGATGGTTTTGAGTTCTTGGCTCAGTTTAAGGATAAAATCCTCCAAGCGCTCTTTATCTCAGTCTTTGTAACAGTAGTCGGGACAGTGACCAACGTCTTCATCACAACCACTTATGCCTACGCCATCTCACGGACAACCTTTAAGTACCGCAGATTCTTTACGATCTTTGCCCTTCTTAGTATGTTGTTCAATGCTGGTTTGGTACCAGGCTATATCGTGGTGACTCGTTTGCTTCAACTTGGTGATACGGTTTGGGCCCTGATTGTTCCAATGCTCCTCTCACCATTCAACATCATCTTGATGCGTTCCTTCTTCAAGAAGACCATTCCAGAAGCTATTCTCGAATCCGCTCGTATCGATGGAGCCAGTGAAGCTCGGATCTTCTTCCAGATCTGTTTGCCATTGTCACTTCCAGGTATCGCAACTATCACGCTTTTGACAGCACTTGGTTTCTGGAACGACTGGTTCAACGCCCTTCTTTACATCAAGAGTGATAACTTGTATCCATTGCAATATTTGCTCATGCAAATTCAGCAAAATATGGACTACATTGCAAAAGCAGTCGGCCTATCTGGCCAACTGGGGGTTGCTCTACCGAAAGAAACAGGTCGTATGGCCATGGTTGTTGTTGCAACCCTTCCAATCGCGATTCTGTACCCATTCTTCCAACGCTACTTTGTTAAAGGGTTGACGATCGGTGGTGTGAAAGAATAGCACTTACTGAGAAACACCGTTTCTCCCTTCCCAACTTCATCTTAGTGACTGAAGTTACAAATTATTAAATCGTTTATAAGTTTAAAAATAAAAAAGGAGTTTTTATCATGAAAAACTGGAAAAAATATGCTTTTGCATCTGCTAGCGTAGTCGCTTTGGCTGCAAGCCTTGCCGCTTGTGGAAACCTTTCAGGTAACAACAAAAAAGCTGCTGACTCAGCTTCAGGTGACAAACCTGTTCTTAAAATGTACCAAATCGGTGACAAACCAGACAACTTGGATGAATTGCTAGAAAATGCCAACAAAATCATCGAAGAAAAAGTTGGTGCTAAATTGGATATCCAATACCTTGGATGGGGTGACTACGGTAAGAAAATGTCAGTTATCACATCATCAGGTGAAAACTACGATATCGCTTTTGCAGATAACTATGTCGTTAATGCTCAAAAAGGTGCTTATGCGGACTTGACAGAATTGTACAAGAAAGAAGGAGCAGAGCTTTACAAAGCACTTGACCCAGCTTACATCAAAGGGAACACTGTAAACGGTAAGATTTACGCTGTTCCAGTTGCAGCCAACGTTGCATCATCTCAAAACTTTGCCTTCAACGGCGCTCTTCTTGCCAAATATGGCATTGACATTTCAGGTGTCACTTCATACGAAACACTTGAACCAGTCTTGAAACAAATCAAAGAGAAAGCTCCGGACGTAGTACCATTTGCGGTTACGAAGAACTTTATCCCATCTGATAACTTTGACTATCCAGTGCCAAACGGACTTCCATTCGTTATCGACCTTGAAGGAGACACTACTAAGATTGTAAACCGTTACGAAGTGCCTCGTTTCAAAGAACACTTGAAGACTCTTCACAAATTCTATGAAGCTGGATACATTCCAAAAGACGTAGCAACAAGCGACACTTCATTTGACCTTCAACAAGATACTTGGTTCGTTCGTGAAGAAACAGTAGGACCAGCTGACTACGGTAACAGCTTGCTCTCACGTGTTGCTAACAAAGACATCCAAATCAAACCAATCACTAACTTTATCAAGAAAAACCAAACAACACAAGTTGCTAACTTTGTCATCTCAAACAACTCTAAGAACAAAGAAAAATCAATGGAAGTGTTGAACCTCTTGAACACTAACCCAGACCTCTTGAACGGTCTTGTTTACGGTCCAGAAGGCAAGAACTGGGAAAAAGTTGAAGGTAAAGAAAACCGTGTCCGCGTCCTTGATGGATACAAAGGAAACACTCACATGTCAGGTTGGAACACTGGTAACAACTGGATCCTTTACATCAACGAAAACGTTACAGACCAACAAATTGCAGATTCTAAGAAACAATTGGCAGAAGCTAAAGAATCTCCAGCACTTGGATTTATCTTTAACACTGACAGTGTGAAATCTGAAATTTCAGCAATTTCTAACACAATGCAACAATTCGATACAGCTATCAACACTGGTACTGTAGATCCAGATAAAGCAATCCCAGAATTAATGGAAAAATTGAAATCTGAAGGTGCCTACGAAAAAGTATTGAACGAAATGCAAAAACAATACGACGAATTCTTGAAAAACAAAAAATCATAAGCTCGATTGATTTCGTGTATTCATTCCTAATTCCTAAAAATGTGATCACTGCCTTCCTTAGTTCTCTAGGGGAGGTAGTGATTTTTAGGATGCAAAAAAAGAAAATAGTAGTTCTAAGAGTTTCGACGATGTGATACACATGTATCTACAGGAGGTCTGTCATGAAAAAGTATCGTCTTCTTTTTAAAATGAGTGGTGTCTTCTCTTACCTATTTTTCGTATTTGGTCTTTCTCAGCTGACGCTTATTGTCCAAAACTATTGGCAATTTTCTTCTCAGATAGGAAATTTCTTCTGGATTCGAAATATCTTGAGTTTGCTATTTAGCGGAGTCATGATTTGGATTTTGGTTAAGACAGGCCATGGTTATCTCTTTCGCATTCCAAGAAAAAAATGGCTTTGGTATTCAATCCTAACAGCCCTAGTAGCGGTAGCTCATATATTTTTTAATATTCAAACAGCTAGACACGTTCAGTCAACTGCTGAAGGTTGGGCCGTATTGATCGGTTATAGTGGGACTAACTTTGCCGAGCTAGGTCTCTATATAACCTTATTCTTTCTGGGGCCATTGATGGAAGAGTTGCTCTATAGAGGATTACTTCAACATGCCTTCTTTAAAGATTCGAGATTTGGTCTTGATTTGATCCTTCCGTCTATTTTATTTGCTCTCCCTCATTTTTCAAACCTGCCTAGTCTGCTAGATGTTTTCGTCTTTGCAACAGTTGGAATCATCTTTGCTGGTTTGACCCGTTATACCAAGAGCATTTATCCTTCCTATGCGGTGCATGTGATCAATAATATTGTAGCGACCTTGCCATTTTTGCTGACTTTTTTACATAGGGTGTTTGGGTAAAATATTAGCATGAGAGTTAGGAATTATAGTTTTTCAATTTATAAGCGAGTTTCAGGAGGAAAATGAGAATGACACCATTAAAATGGTTCGCTGGAGGTAGAGAAAGGCGTTGTGAAGCCATGACTATCATAGATCATCTATTGGAAGATATAAAGGCTGCGCCTCAGCTTGCTCCATTGAAAAATCAGTTAGTTATTTATAAAAGACGATTAAAGGACGATGGGACCTCTGTTCCATTTGTCCTGAGTCAAATGAATGTTGATCTTGCGCGTGTATTGATTGACAATAAGCTGATTTTGTCAGAAAGTCAAGCTGAGCAGATAAAAAAATTGAGAAAATTATCTGCGATTCGGTATGGTTACTGATGAAGTGCAGTGGCAGGTCTCTCTATATAATTTCCGGTCAAATAAATTGCATTCGTTTTCCCAAGTGGGTATACTAGTATAGTTGAATGAAAAATTCTGAAAATTTAAGAATAGAAAAGAGAACAAATCTTATGGCAAAAGATATTCGTGTCTTACTTTACTACCTTTATACTCCAATTGAAAACGCAGAGCAATTTGCGGCAGATCACTTGGCTTTCTGTAAATCAATCGGCCTTAAAGGCCGTATCCTAGTCGCTGACGAGGGAATTAACGGGACTGTTTCAGGTGACTACGAAACAACTCAAAAATACATGGACTACGTTCACAGCCTCCCAGGCATGGAAGACCTCTGGTTCAAGATTGACGAAGAAAGTGAACAAGCCTTCAAGAAGATGTTTGTTCGCTACAAGAAAGAAATTGTCCACCTTGGTTTGGAAGATAACGACTTTGACAACGACATCAACCCACTTGAAACAACAGGTGCTTACTTGTCTCCAAAAGAGTTCAAAGAAGCTCTTCTTGACGAAGATACAGTTGTTCTTGACACACGTAATGATTATGAGTACGACCTAGGACATTTCCGTGGGGCTATCCGCCCAGACATCCGCAACTTCCGTGAGTTGCCACAATGGGTCCGTGATAACAAGGAAAAATTCATGGATAAGCGTGTCGTAGTTTACTGTACAGGTGGCGTTCGCTGTGAGAAATTCTCAGGCTGGATGGTCCGTGAAGGCTACAAAGATGTCGGTCAATTGCATGGAGGAATCGCAACTTACGGTAAAGACCCAGAAGTTCAAGGTGAGCTTTGGGATGGAAAAATGTACGTTTTTGACGAGCGTATTGCCGTAGATGTTAACCATGTCAACCCAACCATCGTAGGAAAAGACTGGTTTGATGGAACACCATGTGAACGTTATGTCAACTGTGGAAATCCATTCTGTAACCGTCGTATCCTAACATCAGAAGAAAATGAAGACAAGTACCTTCGTGGATGCTCACACGAGTGCCGTGTTCACCCACGTAACCGCTATGTTTCAGAAAATGAATTAACACAAGCTGAAGTTGTTGAGCGCCTAGCCGCTATCGGTGAAAGCTTGGATCAAGCAGCTACTGTATAAGATTAAACAGTCCTTAGGGGCTGTTTTTCTATGCTTTTTACTAAAAAATCTAAAGTTTGTTTCTGTATCTTTCAGGAAAATAGGGTATACTATATGTAAACGATTTCAAAGGAGGCCAGTTATGGCGGAAACATTTTTTATCCCAAATAAAGAAAGCATTCTAGGACAACAGGAGGTCTTGACTGCCAAGTCCATCTTAGCCTTGGTGGAGGGCTTGGAGTCGCATAGTTATGATGCCGTCTATCTCCGTCAGCCCCTCAATCGTCTCGAATACATGGAGTGTGGGATTGTTGGTCAGTCGCAATTTCTCTTCAAAGTGAACTATGCGGATAGTCGAAAAGGCTACCAAGTGGTGATTTCAGACTTCCTTACCAGAGCGGACTGGGAGATTGTAGAAGCTCTCCTCCAGGCCTTATCTGGCAAGTTGGGGCAAGTGGTAGAAGGGTTAGAAGGATTTGATTTTGAAGCTTATTTCCGACAAATAGTTCAGAATTATCTAGCTGACAAAGCAGCTCGTCTAGTCTATTGCCAAGGGCTCTTGTCCCCTATCTATCTCAACAAGGAATACCTCGAGAGCTTTTTGGCTGAGGATGGATTGGCACGTTTTGAAGAGCTAGTCAAGAAGGTTCAAGGCTCTGATGCCTACCTTGCCAGTGTGAAATTTTACCCAGATGCTCAAGGCAAGGTGCACGGTATCTATCACCTAGCCCAGGGAGTCAAGACGATTTTGCCAAAGGAACCCTTTGTACCAGCTCCTTATACCGAGCAGCTAGCAGGCAAGGAACTTGTTTGGGAGATTGACCTAGTGGCGATTTCTGGTGATGGTTCAAAAGCCGAAGACTACGAATCCATCGCTCGCTTGGATTATGAAAAATTCCTAGAGTCACTACCAACAGCATTTTACCACCAACTAGATGCCAATCAACTAGAAGTACAAGCCATTTTGGGAAAAGATTTTGAGGAATTGGCAAGCATCGAGTAGCCCTTGTTCAAAAAAGAGTAAGTATAAAAATCCCTGTCATTAATAAATGGCAGGGATTTTGGTTAAAAGAAAGTCAGGATGCGAAGGTAGTCTACTGTCAGCGCGAGCTCTGCAATGAAGAAGGGTAAGAGAATAGCGCCATCAAGTAAGACAGCTAGCAAGAAACGATAAAATGGGTCAAGACTATTGGTCTTACTTGGCTTGCTAATCACAAAGAGATTTCCAAGGGCAAAGATGGCCATGCTTAGAAGAGTGAGGATGCCAGCAAATCGTAAGCCACCAAAGAGTGCAAAGAAACTTGCTAGAGCTGTTAGGACAAGTGGGATAGCAAAGAGTCGGCTGTAACGATTGCAAGCTTCTTGGAATGTGAAGTCGTTCTCCTGGTCCAGCACACGTCGAACAGTAAAGCCTCCCAAAATGATAGAAAAGTAAAATAGAGCGCTAGCGACCAAGATGGAGAGTCCAGCAAAGAGATTTAAAGGAGGGAGCTGGTTAGGTAAACTATTGGCAATAGAGGCCATATAGCCGTAGTAGAGGTGCTTGATATGATAGATACTAAAGAAAAGGCTAATCGAAGACAGCAAGGTGAGCAGGCCAAAGACACTGTAACGATGCTTTTGGTCCGTAGTCTTGCTAGCAGTTGGTTCTTGGATAGCATCCAGCAGCCAAGTCCAAAACAGTGCGATTTCTTCTTTGAACCGGGCAGTTTTACGAGGGTCAATATCTGGGATATAGGGGCTTTCTAAAGCCTTGCTGAGGATGCTTTTTTCTTTTGTAGGGTTCTCTTGGTTGCCTTTCTCTTCAGCTTTCTCTTCTCCCTCTTCCTCGGTTTGGGCTTCTTCTATCGTTTCGGGAGCTTCCTCCTCATGCTTTTCCGACTCCTTAGATAAGATAGGAGTTTCTTGGATTGCTTGTGGTTCGGTCTCCACAGTTTCCGAAGTCTCTGGTTGGTCGAGTTGGATTTCCGATTTCGTCTGAGCTGATTTCTTCTCAAGATCGGCGCTTTCAAACCATTCTTGTGTCATGGTGGGACCTCCTTTTTTATGGTCGTTTTCTATCTTTAGACTAGCAGATGAAAGCGTTTTTGTCAATGGTTTCTAGATGGAGAAGAGTACTCTTCTTTTGGTAGGTAGATATCTTGGTTGGCTTTTGCAATGAGTAGGTCCTTGATATCTGCTTTTTCCGTTTTATAAGGGTTGGCAAGTACATTCTCTTTTTGTCCACGATGTTCTTCTTTGGGTTGACGATAGATACCACCATGCTGAGAAGAAATTTCTAGATTGATACGGTCGGTCTCTTTCTGGGAGAGAATGAGTTGTAGAGTTGAATAAGCCTCTAGCTCGACCTTGCCGTGAACTTGGATATTTTCAGCATAGATGTGTGCTCCCTCCGTCTTGACCTGACTATCTGTCAATTCGGCATCAAAGATATTGATGATATGAGGTGCCGTTAATGTGCTGTTCTTGATAGAACTTTCTGTTAGTCTTAAGAGATAGCCTTTTATTTTGATGGTTGCATTTTCAAGGTTGGCTTGACGAATATTAGTTTGTCCACGATTGGCTGAGACGGTGATAGCTTGCAGCTTTCTTCCTTTGGGTAGGGAGAGAACGACTTCGTCAAAACGATTAGAATAGTTGCTGGCGATACGAAGTAGGCTTTCGATTCCTGAACCGAGAAAACGATGTTGGGAGGCTTGTTTGTCAGTGATACTCAGTGTTTTGTCACTCATGCCAGTAGTCAGATCGTGACGACCAGACACTGAAGGATGGTAGGTGATATGGATCTTGTCATCTAGAGACTCTGTGATGGTTAGGCTATGTTCCTCAAGGGTCAAATCAAGTTTTTCCACTTCGCTTCCGAAGGTCACTTCTTCGATACGATTGTCATAGACGGGATCTTTTGACATGGCAAGCAAACTTTGAATACCATTGGACTGGGCGCCGATAACTATCATGATAAAACCAAGAATAGTAGCAACCACACCAAAGATGAGAAATCCTTTCGTCAATTTACGCATGTCTGTCACCTCTCTTTCCTTTTTTAAGAATCCATTGTACCAAGCGGACGATTAGGAGGCCAAAGAAACGAGCTACATAGGAGATACCCAGTAGAACAAGAGAAGAAGCACCGATAGAAAGCAAACCGGCCCCAAAAATCAAGATAAAGGCAGATTTGGCTTCGACCAGGACGCTAAAGCTCTCTATGATAAAGAGTCCACCCAGCAGGATACCCGTCACCGAAACGGTGAAAAAGGCTAGAATGACGGAGACAGCCGCGATAAAAATACCGATGATTGCCATGAGAATGCCGATCCCGACCGGAATTCCGATAGGGGCTGCTAGTAAGGCAAGTAGGGCAATGTGTAGCAGTTGACGGTCATTCTTTTGAGCAGGGGCTTCATTAACTTTTTTATCGAGGAGGTTAGAGAGGACATCATGAGCTGCTTCTTTTGGTGTTCCCAGACTAGCAATGAGTTCTTCTTCGCCCTCTGGACCTGCATCGTCAAATAGTTCCTTAAAGTAGTCCATGGCTTCGATGCGGTCAGCTTCAGGTAGTTTATGGAGATAGGTTTCTAACTGAGTCAGATAGTCAGTTCTTGTCATGGCGGATACTCCCTTCTATGATGCCGTTGACGGTGTCGGTATAGAGCGTCCACTCTTCCTTTAGAGTAACGAGCTGCTCTACGCCCCGATTGGTCAAGGAGTAGTATTTGCGCATACGCCCCTGAAACTCTCTAGAGTAGGTGGTCAGAAAGCCACTGGCTTCCAATTTTTTGAGAATGGGATAGAGCGTAGATTCTTTGATATTGGCGATGAGCTTAATGGTTTGACTAATCTCATAACCATAAGAATCCCCCTGCTCCAGTACAGCCAAGATGAGAAACTCGATCAAGGCAGAGGATGTTGGGAAGTACATGGGAAACCTCCTTTATATTATATAAAAATTTTATATATACTCTTTTCAAATATATTGTATCTCAAGTTGAAAGCCCTGTCAAGAAATATGTGTAAAAATTTTATATATAAAAAACTCCTAGTAAAAACTAGAAGTTTAGAGAATGTTGTCAGACTTTATCTAAATTTTATCGTAGATTTTTTATACTTAATTTCCTTATCTAAAAGTTTTAATAAGGGAGTCACGTACTCAGGATTTGGAAACTTAGGACCGAAAATGACTTCCCCGATTTGAATTGAATTTTTTCGTTCTACATAAAGTTTACCTACCCCAGAAGTTTTGTCAATTTTGATTTCCTTATTGCTAGGATCTAGGTTCGCATAGCGTAAGATACGAAGTTCGTTTTCATATTTGTAATCAACAGATTTAAATAAGTAGCGAATTTCTTCTATACATTCAGCAATAGCATTTTGATAGTTCTCCTCCGTAATTTTTGAACCGATATCTAGTTTTTCTTTTAAACTATTCAACAATTTTTCTAATTCTTCTATTTCGGACTTACCAAATAGTTCGGTTTGTTCAAGTTCTATATCTTCACCTATATTTTTAACATAGGCAATTCGGTAGAGATAATCACGATTCCCTTTTGAATCACTATCTTTTTCTACAGAATTCAGTTCAGTTCCTTCATCATTAACAGTATCGACTGAATTTTCACTTTCACTCCGAAAGATAGATTTTTCAAAACCAATATTTAATTCAGATTTCAGTAAATACATCTTATCAGAGAATTCTAAAAAGTTTTTTTCTCGACGCCAAGAAACATCATTGAAGGAAGTAAATCTAGAAAAATCATCTTCACGAAGTACCAGACAAACGCCTTTGGCATCATCACCATACTGGGACCACATGGCTAGATCATCTGTTTTATTAGTAAAACTCATTAAAAACCATGAGCTTGGCTCCAAAGCATCTCGTCTATCTAAGCCCAATATCTTTTCTATAATGATACCTTCCTCAGGATCATTCATATAATTCGCATTATTCAAACGAGTTTTTCCAACTATAGAAAAGCTTGATTCCTCCTTCTGATCCAATAAACTTTGAAGAACGCTCCCTTTAGTGTAATGGCCGAACTTAAGATTTTTATTTTTATCTTCATTTTTCAATCCAAGTTGGTATTTGATTTTTTGAACATACTGGTAAATAGACAGTAAGTTTTTTAGTTCATTCGAGTCCTCTTTATAACGCTTTGCCCACGTTTGTAAAATAGCATATTTAGTATTATTTAAAAGACCTTCTCTTAGGATAAAGTTGAATAGCTTGTACTCCTCGCTGTCACAAACATTATCATTACTAAAAAATAAATCATCAAAATTTTGTATCATAAATTCGGAAAATTTATCATAAAGTGTTTTGATTGTTTCTATTGTTTGAAGACGTTCACTTAACTCTGTTTGGTGTTCAAATAAGCTCGCTAAGAACATAGCATATATAAAAGCAATCTCTTCAGATTCTTGGAAGCGTTCATGTTTATGCAATCCCTTTAATTTCTTAGCAGTAGTCACCAGTTCATTCAACTCAGTCTGCTTGGTTGATAAATTGAACAAAGTCATAGCATACATTTCTGCTATATCATGCGATTCAGGGAATTGTTGCAGTAATTTCTCTAATTTTTCAGCAGTAGCCTTCCGTTCTTTCAACTCAGTCTGTACGGTTGACAAATCGAACAAAATCATGGCATACTGCAAAGCTATATCAGGCGAATCCTGGAATTGTTGCAGTAATTTCTCTAATTTTTCGACAGTAGTCTCTAGTTCCTTCAACTCAGTTTGCTTGATTGATAAATTGAACAAAATCATGGCATACGGCAAAGCTATATCATGTGAATCCTGGAATTGTTGTTGCAGTTTCTCTAATTTTTGGGCAGTAGTCTCTAGTTCCTTCAACTTAGTTTGCTTGGTTGATAAATTAACCAAAATCCTGGCATACGGCAAAGCTATACCAGGCGATTCAGGGAATTGTTGCTGCAATTTCTCCAATTTTTCAGCAGTAGTCTCTAGTTCCTTCAACTCAGTTTGCTTGATTGATAAATTGAACAAAATCATGGCATACGGCAAAGCTATATCATGTGAATCCTGGAATTGTTGCAGTAATTTCTCTAATTTTTCAGCAGTAGCCTTCCGTTCTTTCAACTCAGTCTGTACGGTTGACAAATCGAACAAAATCACGGCATAACGTAAAGCAATTTCTTCAGACTGATTGAACTGCTCAAAAATTTGTTTGACTGAATTCACAGTCTTGCCTAGTTCTTCTACATTTACTTGTTCAACTGACAAATTGAACAAAATCCTAGCAAATGCTTCTGCTATATCATGTGAATCCTGGAATTGTTGCTGTAATTTCTCTAGTTTTTTAGCAGTAGTCATCCGTTCCTTCAACACAGTCTGCTTGGTTGATAAATTGACCAAAATCCAAGCATACCGCAACGCAATGTCTTCTGATTCAGGGTATTGTTCATAAATTATTCTTGCCTTTTCTGCTAGAGCTTCACAGGAAGACCTATCTGTCTCCTCGGCTGATAAGTCAACGAGTTTATCTAACTTTACTTTACTTAGATACCAATTGTATTTCTGCTCATCCATTCTATGCACCTCGTTTAAAATAGTAGCTATCTTATAAACTAATTTATTTTTCGTATGACAATTAGTTTCTATACATCTTATTATATCAAAAACGCCATTTTTCTGCTAACAGATCGAGGGTGCTTTTGTTGATAGAAGCACCAAAAAAGCCAGACAGAGTCTAGCTTTGCATTGTTTGTATCTGAGAAGTATTTTAGAAAAATTAAAGGATCTTATCAGCCCGATCCACCATAAAGAGCGAGACGGTCATGATGATGTCAACAGCTAGAAGGGCAAGGACAGCTGGGATCCAAGATTGGAAAAGGTCAAAACTATAACCAAACAAGGTAGGACCAAAGGCTGCCAAGATGTAGCCACCTGTTTGCGCTAGTCCTGATAGCTGAGCCGTCTTTTCAGGAGAACTGGTTTTAAGAGAAAAGCCAACCATGAGGTAAGGGAAGAGGGCACTGCAGGCCGTTCCAATCAAGAGGTGGACGACTAACCAGTAGAGGAAATTATTGGTTGGATACAAGAGCATGGCAATTCCTGTCATACCAGCGATAGAGATAATTGCCAGCATGATTCGACGATGACCATCTGACAGACGAGTCGTCAGACTTGGAACAGTCATTGAAAAAGGAATGCTGATCAGTGAAAAAATAGAAGCAAGGAGAGCTGCATCCTTATTAGAAAGACCAGCACTAATAGCAATCGTTGGCAACCAGGTCATGCTTGTATAAAAGAGCAAGGACTGAAGACCGCCAAAGATAATGATAGCCCAAACATCTTTGCTTTTTAGAATATTCTCTTTGACTTGTTTTTCTTTCTGTCCTTCTAGGTAGTGGTTGTGGCGATGATTTGGCAACCAGACTAGCAGAGTGACCAGACAGAGGAAGCTGAGAACGAGGATGAGGCCCTTCCAAGAACTAGCTTGGGTGATAGGGACGGATAGATAAGAAGCGATGGCCGTTGAAACACCCATGGCAGTGACATAGAGGGTTGTTAGGAGACTGATTTTTTGAGGCTGATTTGCCTGAATCATACTTGGGAGGAGTACATTGAAAATGGCGATGCTCGCTCCGATGATCAGGGTTCCTAGATAGAGAAGGGGAAGATTGAAAATCCGAATGACAGAGCCAATAGTTAAAAGAAGGAGACAGTAAGTAAAGAGATGTTCTAGTCCAATCTTTTGTGCCAAACGGCTTGCAAAAGCAGAGAAAAGAGCAAACATCAAGAGAGGGAGACTGGTTAAAATCCCAAGAGAGCTAACCTCCACTCCCAGTCCCTGAGCGATATCTCCTAAAATAGTTGGAAGAGCAGTAAAAGGAGATCGTAAAACAGTCCCGATTAAGACAATTCCTAGAACAAAAAAGAGTGATTGTTTTTTCATAAAAACCTCGAATAGATGATTTTAATAACAGCTTATTTTAAGGTTTTTTTCTTACAATGTCAAGGAGAGGACTGCTAAGAAAGCTAGAACGATTTAACTGAAAATAGAGTGAAAGGGGACAGATTTCTTTACTAGAATTTTTCTTGATTTGAGATAAAAATAGGAAACTAGGAAATTTTGTGATAAAATAGTGGAAGGAAATCTATAAATTGGAGAAAAACTGTGTCTGAAAAGCAAAAAATCAGCGTCTTGATGTCGGTCTATGTAAAGGAAAATCCGACATTTTTGAGAGATGCTATCAAGAGTATTCAAAACCAGACCTTGAAACCAAGTGAGCTTGTTCTTGTTGAGGACGGGCCGCTCACGCCCGAACTCTATCAGGTGCTAGATGAAGTGGAAGCGCAGTCAGAGATTCCAGTTAAGCGTTGTCCCTTGGAAGAAAATCAAGGTTTAGGTTTGGCTCTTCGATACGGTGTTTTACAGTGTCAGTACGATATCATCGCTCGTATGGATACAGATGATATAGCGGTAGCTGACCGCTTTGAAAAGCAAGTCCAACTAATGGAAGAGAAAAATCTGGATCTCTTAGGTGGGCATATTGCAGAATTTATTGACAATCCTGACGAGATTGTTTCTTACCGTCGTGTCCCAACTCAGCACGCAGACATTGTGGCTTATCAGAGAATGAGAAGCGCCTTCAACCACATGACAGTCATGTTCAAAAAGGACATGGTCCTCAAGGCGGGCAACTACGAAGACGGACTTTATATGGAGGATGACCTCCTTTGGCTCAATATGATTGCTGCAGGTGCCAAGACTGGGAACCTAGATCAAATCTTGTGTAAGGTTCGTGTCGGTGCAGGGATGTTTGAGCGTCGAGGTGGCTTGCGTTACCTTAAACTCTATCGTCAAGCTCGCCAACGGATGCTTGAGCGAGGGCAAATTTCTTACATGGAATATGCGAAAAGCATTGCCATTCAGGCGATTGTGGCACTTTGTCCAGGCTTTGTACGTCAGTTTATTTTTGTAAAATTATTAAGAAAAAATAAATAGTATTGTAAAAGATAAAGTAGCCAAAAAATGTTATAATGACAGTATATTTATTTGCATTCTTTTAAGAAAGAGTAAATTCCTATGAATAAAAAACTAACAGATTATGTAATTGATCTGGTTGAAATTTTAAATAAACAGCAAAAGCAGGTGTTCTGGGGTGTATTTGATATTATTAGTATGGTGGTTTCCATCATCGTGTCTTACATTCTCTTTTATGGCTTGATTAACCCAGCGCCTGTGGACTATGTTATCTATACTGGTTTGGCTTTCCTCTTCTATCAAATCTTGATTGGATTTTGGGGGCTCAATGCGAGTATTAGTCGCTATAGTAAAATCACAGATTTCTTAAAAATCTTTTTTGGCGTAACCGTCAGCAGCATTGTCTCTTACGGACTTTGCTACGCCTTTCTTCCTCTATTTTCTATTCGGTTCATCATACTCTTTATCTTATTGAGTACTTTCCTCATCTTACTCCCTCGTATCACTTGGCAGTTGATTTATTCTAAACGTAAAAAAGGTAGTGGAGATGGAGAACACCGTCGGACCTTCTTGATTGGTGCTGGTGATGGTGGTGCCCTCTTTATGAACAGCTACCAACACCCAACTAGCGACCTTGAGCTAGTGGGGATTTTGGATAACGATGAAAAGAAAAAGGGACAAAAACTAGGTGGAATCCCAGTTTTGGGCTCTTATGATAATCTGCCTGAATTAGCTAAACGCCACCAGATCGAGCGTGTTATCGTAGCGATCCCTTCACTTGACCCATCAGAGTACGAACGCATCTTGCAGATGTGTAATAAGCTAGGCGTCAAATGTTACAAGATGCCTAAGGTTGAGACAGTCGTTCAAGGACTCCATCAACCAGGTAGTGGTTTCCAAAAAATTGATATCACAGACCTTTTGGGCCGTCAGGAAATTCGTCTCGACGAATCGCGTCTGGGTACTGAGATTACAGGCAAGACCATCTTGGTGACAGGAGCCGGTGGTTCGATTGGTTCGGAGATTTGTCGTCAGGTTAGTCGCTTCAATCCCGAACGTATCGTCTTGCTTGGACATGGTGAAAACTCAATCTATCTCGTTTATCATGAATTGATCCGTACATTCCAAGGGATTGATTATGTTCCTGTTATTGCAGATATTCAGGACTATGACCGTCTTCTACAGGTATTTGAGCAGTATAAACCAGCCATCGTTTATCATGCTGCAGCCCACAAACACGTTCCGATGATGGAACGCAATCCAAAAGAAGCCTTCAAGAACAATATCCTCGGAACCTACAATGTTGCCAAGGCTGTTGATGCAGCTAAAGTACCTAAGATGGTTATGATTTCGACTGACAAGGCGGTCAATCCACCGAATGTTATGGGTGCAACCAAGCGCGTGGCAGAGTTGATTGTCACTGGCTTTAACCAACGTAGCAAATCAACCTACTGTGCAGTTCGTTTTGGGAATGTTCTGGGTAGTCGTGGTAGCGTGATTCCTGTCTTTGAACGTCAGATTGCTGAAGGCGGTCCTGTAACAGTAACAGACTTCCGTATGACACGTTACTTCATGACCATTCCAGAGGCTAGCCGTCTAGTAATCCATGCTGGTGCTTATGCTAAGGACGGAGAAGTCTTTATCCTCGACATGGGCAAACCAGTTAAGATCTATGACTTGGCTAAGAAAATGGTCCTTCTAAGTGGGCACACGGAAAGTGAAATTCCAATCGTTGAAGTCGGTATTCGTCCGGGTGAAAAACTCTATGAAGAACTCTTGGTTTCGACCGAATTGGTTGATAACCAAGTCATGGACAAGATTTTCGTTGGTAAGGTAAATGTCATGCCGCTAGAAGCGATTGATCAAAAGATTGAAGAGTTCCGTTCACTCAGCGGAGATGAGCTTAAAGAAGCAATCATTTCCTTTGCAAATGAAACAACTCATGCTGAGTAAGAGTGTCCATCTACCTTCATAATGAAACAACTATCGCCAGTTTTCTGAGAGAATCGGAAAGCTGGTTTTTATAAATAGAGAGTAGAGAACATCGGATCTTTCAAAGGTTTAATAAGCGCAACTATTCAAGGGACGATGTTATGTGATCTATCAGGAGAGTGATTTCAGACAATCTAAAAACTACCTCTATTTTAAGCCGGCAACATAACTTTGCGAAAAAAAGTATTAAAATCAAAAGGAGATTTTTGTATGCTGAGTGCTATTAGGAGTTTTTTCAAAGGCTATGCAAATTTTTCTGGTCGTTCCACACGTCCAGAATTTTGGTGGGTTTGGCTACTAAATATGGTGATTTTCTTGCCCGCCTACTACTCACTTTTTACTGGAGTAGAATCTGATAAAGCCATCAGGAATATTGCGGTCTTCAGTATGTGTATTATTTTGTTTATAGTAGAGTTTGTTCCTCTACTAGCACTGATAGTACGTCGCTTACGAGATGTGGGTATCCATTGGGCCTATATCTTTATTGTATTTGTTCCTTTGGGTGCAGTAACACTGCTCGTTATGCTCGCTATGCCAAGTCAACGATTTGGAGAAAAAGTGATAGAGAATAGTGAAAAAGATAAAGAGAATACGGAAGATTCTCGGTTTGAAGAAATGGTACGAAAATATTAAGATATTTCTACTCTATTTTAAAGCGGCTGAGTCGCGCTTCACAGCAAATAATCGCTTCAGAACTTGTCAATCATTCTATTTTATGGTAGACTCTATGAAGAAAAAATAAAGGAGATTATTGTATGTTTAATGCTTATAAGAACTTTTGGAAGGGTTATGTAAACTTTACTGGTCGTTCGACTCGTTCGGAGTATTGGTGGATTTATTTTACGAACTTATTAATCTGTCTTCCTGCTTATACGAAATATCATGCTGCAGTGTCAACTCGCCCATATAACTTGGAGGCACTCCGTAGTTTACAAGCTATGAGCGGTTTTTACTTCTTTTTAGCGGCTATTCTCATGTTGCCTTCTATCGCCGTAACTGTTCGTCGCTTACGGGATGCTGGTTTCCACTGGGCCTTTATCTTCATTGCTTTGGTTCCTATCGTTGGACCGATTGCTCTTATTGTAATGCTTGCTTGGCCAAGTAAGAAGGATGAAGATACAGATACTGAAGAACAGGATCAAATTACTGCTTAAGCATGGAGTTGATTCCTTCTGATAGTAACAACATATAAAAAATACTCCTCAACCTAGTTCACTAGTGTTAGGAGTATTTTTGTATATTGTATTATTTATAGTTGCTTAATGATATCATCAATGGTACGGGCAATCCAGTCAGGCTGATAGCTGAGTAAATCAGCCTCTTCTCCAAATCCCCAAGTAACAGCAAACTTTTTAATGCCAGTTTCTTGAGCTCCGATCATATCAAACTTGGTATCCCCGATGATGAGGACTTGGTCTGCAGGGAGTTGATGCGTTTGCAAGGCGTAACGGATGACATCCGCCTTGTGTGGCGTTTCAGGACTGGAACCATAAATGCCATCAAAGAAATGATGGATTCCTAGATTTTTAGTCATATCATGAGCAGTAGGAGTATTCTTTGTTGTAGTGATGTAGAGAGGGTAGCTTTGTGAAAGTTCTTGGAGTAATTCCGTTATTCGGGGGAAGAGTTGGGCTTCGTGGATGCCTTTTTCCTTGTAGTAAGAGCGGTATATCTGCACAGCCTCTGAGATTTGTTCCTTGGGAAGGCATGTTGCAAAACTACTTTCAAGTGGCGGTCCCATAAAACCACGAATGGTTTTGGCATCAGGGCTTGGAACTCCTAGCTCTTTAAAGGTATGGGTAAAGGCATTGTGGATCCCGATGGAACTGTCAACCAGGGTTCCGTCCAGATCAAAAAAGATTGCTGAGATAGAGGGCATAGTTTCTCCTAATAGATATAGATAAGCTTATTCTCCGAAGATTTCTTTTTGTAGGCGACGACCAGTAGGTGTGGCGGCGAGTCCACCCTCAGCCGTTTCACGAAAGGCAGTTGGAAGGCTCGATCCAACTTGGTACATGGCATCGATGACTTCGTCAACAGGAATCTTAGACTCGATACCTGCCAAGGCCATATCAGCCGCGATAAAGGCAAAGCTGGCTCCCATGGCATTTCGTTTGACACAGGGGACTTCAACCAAACCAGCGACGGGATCGCAGATGAGGCCCAGCATATTTTTAATGACAAAGGCGATGGCTTGGCTAGCCTGATAGGGGGTTCCACCTGCAGCCAAGGTCAAGGCTGCGGCACTCATGGCAGAGGCAGAGCCAACCTCGGCCTGACAGCCACCTTCAGCGCCTGAGATAGAGGCATTGTTTGCGATGACTAGTCCAAAGGCACCAGCAGCAAAGAGGAAATCTAGCTGTTCTTCGTGGCTAAGGTCTAATTTTTGGATAGCAGCAGTGAGAACGGCTGGCAGACAGCCAGCACTTCCTGCGGTTGGAGTGGCGCAGACCAAGCCCATCTTCGCATTGTGTTCATTGACCGCGATGGCATTACGGGCTGCTGATAGGATGGTAAAGTCAGACAAGGCCTTGCCACTTTTGAGATGACGATCTAGCTTGACTGCATCGCCACCCGTTAGGCCACTGCGGGATTTATTTTCACTGAGGCCGAGCTCGACAGAGGCTTTCATGACTTCTAGATTGCGTTCCATGAGGAGGAGAACTTCTGGCCGTTCTCGACCGGTTAGTTGATATTCTGTCGCAATCATGAGTTCTGCGACATTTCCTTGGAAGTCTAGATCTGCTTGCTCAACCAATTCTTTGATAGAATAAAACATGTTTCCTCCTACTTAAAGAAATTGACATTGTGGAGATGAGGGATTTTTCGGATTTCTTCAATCGCCTCTTCGCAACTTCGACTATCGACTTCGATAATCATAATGGCTTTTTCTCCAGCTTTTTCCCTAGTCACATTCATCTGAGCGATGTTGATATCGAAACGAGAGAGGGCTTCAGTAACATGGGCAATCATACCTGGAACATCTTGATGCACGATGATGATGGTCGGTGTGTTCATATTGAGAGAGACAGCAAAGCCGTTAAGCTCCGTAACTTGGATATTTCCCCCACCAATGGAAATTCCTGTCACACTTATGGATTTGTGTTCATTCTTCACAGTAATTTTCGTGGTGTTAGGGTGAGGAGCGTTGCTGTCTTTCTGAATGGTCCAGACAATCTTGATACCACGTTTATGGGCAATCTCAAGACTATTGGGAATGTCGGGATCGTCCGTATCCATACCTAAAATTCCAGCGACGAGAGCTAGGTCAGTCCCGTGGCCACGGTAGGTCTTGGCAAATGAATTAAATAGTTGGAATTCCACCTCTGTCGGTCTATCACCAAAGATAGAAGACACGATTTTTCCGATACGAACAGCCCCAGCTGTATGACTACTTGATGGGCCAATCATGACAGGACCGATGATATCAAAGACAGATTGAAAACGAAGTGAGTGCATCTGTTTCCCCTTACAAAGATTCTTGTTTCTATTATATCAAAGAATGAAGTTCTGTGCTTATTTCCCTTATAAAACTGAGAAAATGGATAAAAATAGTATAAAATCTTGTCTTTTATGACAAAAATATCAATGTTTCAGTAAATATAAAATATTTTTGTAATATTTCTACACGAAACCGTCAAGAAACGGTAATATTCAAACGGTATGATAGAAACATAGTAAAAAGGAGAATTTTTAGAAATGACATTAACAACTAAACAAATTAAATCAACTCTTGCAGGAGCAGCAACTTTCCTTGCTTTCCTTGCACCATCACTTGCTTTTGCAGATGAAACAATCACTTATACAGTTAAACCAGGTGACACTCTTTCAGAAATCGCTGAGAAGTACAACACCACTGTTGAAAAATTGGCAGAAAAAAACAAGATAGAGGATATTCATCTGATCTTTGTGGATCAAGTTTTGGTCATCGAAGGGACAACTCCAGCTGCGACAACTTATGAAGCCCCAGCTGCAACAGGAGAAACAATCGAAGAGACTACGACTTACGAAGAAATAACTGAAACAACAACTTACGAAGCGCCAGCTGCTACAACAAGCACTTCTTATGAAGAAGAAAGCTATACAGCTTCAACTGTAAGTGGATCTGAAGCAGAAGCCAAAGAATGGATCGCCCAAAAAGAATCAGGTGGTAGCTACACAGCTACAAACGGACGTTACATCGGACGTTACCAATTGACAGATTCATACTTGAACGGTGACTACTCAGCTGAAAACCAAGAACGCGTAGCAGACGCCTACGTTGCAGGACGCTACGGTTCATGGGCAGCTGCTAAGAACTTCTGGCTTAACAACGGTTGGTATTAAGAATAAAAGAGTCCTTTAGGGCTCTTTTTTTGTTTCTCTAGAACAAAAAGTGTAACGATCTTCTCAGCAATGCTCTCTTTGTATAATTCCAACGGAACTCTTCAAATTGTTTTAAAATTCAAATAGTATAAATAAGCTTATTATATGTAAAAATATATCATATAATAAGAATTTTTTTGACTAAAATGAAATAAAATTCAGTTTTGACTTGACAAATGTTTTTGAGAAGTGTATTATTTATACAATTTAAAAGTATAAAAATAAAAGGAGGCTCTTCTATGAATAAAGTGAAGAAGGTGTTGATGACGATGTTTGGTTTGCTTATGTTTCCCTTATTATTTGCTTGTAGTAACACTCAATCCCAAAGTGTTGAAGCCATTAAGGCTAAAGGAAAATTGGTGGTGGCCCTAAATCCAGAGTTTGCTCCATTCGAATACCAGAAATTGGTCGATGGGAAAAATCAGATTGTAGGTTCAGATGTTGAGCTAGCCAAAGCCATCGCAAAGGAACTAGGTGTAGAAGTGGAGTTCTCTCCAATGAGTTTTGACAATGTACTGGCTAGTCTTGATTCAGGTAAGGCCGATCTTGCCATATCAGGCATTTCTAAAACGGAAGAGAGAAGTCAAGTTTACGATTTTTCAATTCCCTACTACACTTCGAAAAATAAGGTTATCGTAAGAAAATCTGAATTAACAAATTACCAATCAGTCAAGGATTTGGCCCAGAAAAAGGTTGGAGCGCAGAAAGGTTCTATTCAAGAGACGATGGCGAAAGATTTGTTACAAAATTCTTCCCTCGTATCTCTGCCTAAAAATGGGAATTTAATCACAGATTTGAAATCAGGGCAACTGGATGCGGTTATCTTTGAAGAACCAGTGGCGAAAGGATTTGTAGAGAATAATCCAGACTTAGCCATCGCTGATTTTGATTTTGACAATGACAAAGAAGATTCCTATGCTGTTGCGATGAAAAAAGACAGTAAAGAATTAAAAGAGGCGGTTGATAAAACTATCCAGAAGTTGAAGGATTCTGGGGAGTTGGACAAATTGATTGACGATGCTTTTAAAGCCTCTATCGAAAAATAGAAAGAAGGAAGAGAAATGAGTAAGGAAAAAGTCATTTTAGCCTATTCAGGTGGATTGGATACATCAGTTGCTATTACATGGTTAAAAAAAGACTATGATGTGATCGCTGTTTGTATGGATGTGGGTGAAGGAAAAGATTTGGAGTTCATCCACGATAAAGCTCTCAAGGTTGGGGCTGTTGAGTCTTATGTCATTGATGTTAAGGAAGAATTTGCTAATGACTATGTTTTAGTGGCCCTTCAGGCTCATGCCTACTACGAACAAAAGTATCCCTTGGTATCTGCTCTGAGTCGCCCTCTTATTTCTAAAAAATTGGTTGAAATAGCGCATCAGACAGGAGCGACTACAATTGCTCATGGTTGTACAGGTAAGGGGAATGACCAAGTACGTTTTGAAGTCTCTATTGCAGCTTTGGATCCCAATTTAAAAGTAGTGGCGCCTGTTCGTGAGTGGAAATGGTCTCGTGAAGAAGAAATCCAATATGCCAAAGAAAACGGTGTCCCAGTTCCTGCTGACCTTGACAATCCTTACTCTATTGACCAAAATCTTTGGGGACGTGCAAATGAATGTGGTGTCTTGGAAAACCCTTGGAACCAAGCGCCAGAAGAAGCATTTGGAATCACATCTTCTCCAGAAGAGGCGCCAGACAGTCCAGAATTTATTGATATTGAGTTTAGCTGTGGGGTGCCCATCTCTCTCAATGGTGAGAAGATGAAAGTGGCAGATTTGATTCAAAAGCTAAATGAAATTGCGGGCAAACATGGTGTCGGTCGTATTGACCATGTGGAAAATCGCCTAGTCGGTATTAAGTCAAGAGAGATTTATGAGTGCCCAGGCGCTGTGACTTTATTGGCAGCTCATAAGGAGATTGAGGACTTGACTCTTGTGAGAGAGGTGGCTCATTTCAAACCTATTATCGAAAATGAGTTGTCCAATCTCATCTATAATGCCTTGTGGTTTAGTCCAGCAACTCAGGCTTTGATTGCCTATATCAAGGAGACACAGAAAGTTGTCAATGGAACTGCAAAAGTTAAACTCTATAAGGGGAACGCCCAGGTAGTGGCTCGGAAATCACCAAATTCTCTTTACGATGAAAATTTGGCGACTTATACTAGTGCGGATACCTTTGACCAAGATGCGGCTGTTGGATTTATCAAGCTTTGGGGGCTTCCGACTAAGGTTTATTCAGAAGTTCAGAAAAATGTTGAGTAGTGACGCGATAGAAAGGGACGACAGGATATGTCGAAAAATACAAAATTATGGGGTGGTCGATTTGAAGGCACTGTGGAAGATTGGGTAGAACAGTTCGGTGCGAGTATTTCCTTTGACCACCAGCTGGCAAAATTTGATTTGATGGGTTCCCTAGCTCATGTTCAAATGCTAGGACAGACTGGCATTTTGAGCTTGGAAGAGGCAGAGCAGATCCAAGATGGTCTGAAAGCTTTGTTGCGAGATTTAGAGGCAGGAAAGCTTCATTTTGATATTGCAAATGAAGATATTCATATGAATATGGAAGTGTTGCTGACAGAGAAAATCGGTCCTCTGGCTGGGAAATTGCACATGGCTCGTTCTCGGAATGACCAAGTCGCAACGGATATGCACTTATATCTAAAGGAGCAACTTGGGCATGTCTTGGATAAGTTGGCGAATCTGAACAGTGTTTTGCTGGATTTGGCTGAAAAACATGTGGAAACCATCATGCCAGGCTATACTCATTTGCAACACGCCCAACCGATTAGTTTTGCCCACCATCTCATGGCTTATTACAATATGTTTCAAAGGGACAGCGAGCGCTTTGCATTTAACCTAAAACATACGGACCTATCTCCCCTGGGTGCGGCTGCCTTGGCGGGGACAACTTTTCCAATCAATCGTCAATTATCGAGTGATTTATTGGGCTTCCAGCACCCCTATACCAATTCCTTGGACGCAGTGAGTGACCGTGATTTTATCTTGGAATTTCTGTCAAATGCCAGCATGTTGATGATGCATATGAGTCGTTTTTGTGAAGAAATCATCAATTGGTGTAGTTTTGAGTATCAGTACATTAGCTTGTCTGATAGCTTTTCAACGGGTTCGTCTATCATGCCCCAGAAGAAAAATCCTGATATGGCGGAATTGATTCGAGGGAAGACAGGACGGGTTTACGGGAACTTACTTGGACTATTGACCGTCATGAAGTCTTTGCCTCTGGCCTACAATAAGGATTTGCAAGAGGACAAGGAAGGCATGTTTGATACAGTAGAAACGATTTTGAGTTCTCTGGATGTGTTGGCAGGTATGCTATCGAGCATGCAGGTTAATAAGGCCAAAATGCAGCAATCCACAGAGAATGATTTTTCGAATGCGACCGAACTGGCAGATTATTTGGCTGAAAAAGGCCTCCCTTTTAGAGAAGCGCATGAAATAGTAGGGAAATTGGTTCTAGACTCTATCAAGCATGGTAAAAACATCCAAGATTGGGATTTGGAGGAGTTGCAAGTCTACCATCCCTTGATTGAAGAGGATATTTATATCTACTTGCGTCCAGAAACTGCTGTTCAGAGACGGAAT
The DNA here is from genome assembly GCF_002096685.1 of Streptococcus oralis subsp. dentisani. Taxonomy (GTDB): domain Bacteria; phylum Bacillota; class Bacilli; order Lactobacillales; family Streptococcaceae; genus Streptococcus; species Streptococcus oralis_AD. Next base: position 126,950 of record NZ_NCVA01000040.1, read on the forward strand.
TCCTTAGGAGGAACCGGCTTTGAGCAAGTGAAATACCAGATAGAACAAGCGAAGAAAGAACTTAAAGGGGAAAATTGATTCGTTTGTAAAGTAAGAAAGAGAGGTTGAGATGATTTATCAGCCTCTTTCTTGTCTTCTCCAACCAAGCGTGTTATAATGAATACTGCTCAAGCGACCTTCAATCGTTAAAGCACACACGACCTTCAATCGTGAACTAGTCATTTCGTTTATCTTTTATTACGTCGTTAACTCGAAATGAGATGCAAGTTGAGCTTGTCTGATTTATAACCTCAATCAGTCTCCCAGACTGATTGAGCGAACTCAAGTTTTGCCTGCGACTCGTTGCCTATCATATTTTCATTTTAAGATGATAGACTAAAGTGGTCTGGGAGACCATTTTACTACTAAAAGCAAACGAAAAGACTATACTCAAAGAAATTCTATTGAAAGTCATAATGAATAGAATTTTGAAGGGTATGAATAAACGAATAGATGGGAGACTTACCATGAGTGATAACTCTAAAACACGTGTTGTCGTGGGGATGAGTGGTGGTGTTGATTCGTCGGTGACGGCTCTCTTGCTCAAGGAGCAGGGCTACGATGTGATTGGTATCTTCATGAAGAACTGGGACGACACAGATGAAAACGGCGTCTGTACGGCGACCGAAGATTACAAGGATGTGGCTGCGGTGGCAGACCAGATCGGCATTCCTTACTACTCTGTCAATTTTGAAAAAGAGTACTGGGACCGCGTCTTTGAGTATTTCCTAGCGGAATACCGTGCAGGGCGCACGCCAAATCCAGACGTTATGTGCAACAAGGAAATCAAGTTCAAGGCCTTTCTGGACTATGCCATGACCTTGGGTGCAGACTATGTAGCGACTGGGCATTATGCTCGAGTGGCGCGTGATGAGGATGGCATCGTTCACATGCTTCGTGGCGTGGACAATGGCAAGGACCAGACTTATTTCCTCAGCCAACTTTCGCAAGAACAGCTCCAAAAAACCATGTTCCCATTGGGGCATTTGGAAAAGCCTGAAGTACGAAAACTAGCAGAAGAAGCAGGCCTTGCGACTGCCAAGAAGAAAGACTCGACAGGGATTTGCTTTATCGGAGAAAAGAACTTTAAAAACTTTCTCAGTAACTACCTGCCAGCTCAGCCTGGTCGCATGATGACTGTGGATGGACGTGATATGGGTGAGCATGCTGGTCTGATGTATTATACAATCGGTCAGCGTGGCGGTCTTGGGATCGGTGGCCAACACGGTGGTGACAATGCCCCTTGGTTTGTTGTCGGAAAAGATTTGAGCCAAAATATCCTCTATGTCGGACAAGGATTCTACCATGATTCGCTTATGTCAACAAGCCTAGAGGCCAGTCAAGTTCACTTTACTCGTGACATGCCAGAGGAATTTACGCTAGAATGTACGGCTAAATTCCGCTACCGTCAGCCTGATTCTAAGGTGACAGTACATGTCAAAGGAGACAAGGCAGAAGTCATCTTTGCAGAGCCACAACGCGCGATCACACCAGGCCAGGCAGTTGTCTTTTACGATGGCGAAGAGTGTCTAGGTGGCGGTTTGATTGACAATGCCTACCGTGACGGACAAGTTTGTCAGTACATTTAGATTGACAAATTTTCTCAATTTGCTACAATAATAAAAGCAATAGAAATGATGGTCAAAGCTCATGGATGTTGCAGGCTTTTTTGTCCTGCACTCCTTACGAGTTTTGACTGTTTTTGTGTCGTTTAAAGGAAAGGATAAAAATGACTCAACAAGACTTTCGGACAAAAGTAGACAACACGGTCTTTGGCGTTCGGGCGACAGCCTTGATTCTCCAAAATGGCAAGCTCCTAGTCACCAAAGATAAGGGTAAGTATTACACTATTGGCGGTGCGATTCAAGTCAATGAAAGCACGGAAGATGCGGTAGTCCGTGAAGTGAAGGAAGAACTGGGTGTCAAAGTTCAAGCTGGGCAGCTAGCTTTCGTGGTTGAAAATCGTTTTGAACAAGACGGTGTTTCCTATCACAACATCGAGTTTCATTATCTGGTGGACTTGCTTGAAGATGCTCCATTGACCATGCAGGAAGACGAAAAACCGCAGCCTTGTGAGTGGATTGACTTGGATAAGCTTGAGGAGTTTCAGCTAGTTCCAGCCTTTTTAAAAACAACCCTGCCGGATTGGGACGGCCAGCTGCGACACATTCATCTTGAGGAATAGGAGAGAAAATGACTTATAATTTTACAGAAGAATACGATATTATTGTAATTGGTGCGGGACACGCTGGAGTCGAGGCTTCCTTGGCTGCCAGCCGTATGGGCTGTAAGGTCTTGCTTGCGACTATCAACATTGAAATGCTGGCTTTCATGCCTTGTAATCCTTCGATCGGTGGTTCTGCCAAGGGGATTGTCGTGCGTGAAGTGGATGCCCTTGGTGGTGAAATGGCCAAGAATATTGACAAGACTTACATCCAGATGAAGATGCTCAACACAGGGAAAGGGCCAGCCGTTCGCGCTCTTCGTGCGCAGGCTGACAAGGAACTTTACTCTAAGGAAATGCGCAAGACAGTTGAAAATCAAGAAAATCTCACCCTTCGTCAAACCATGATTGATGAGATTTTGGTGGAAGATGGTAAGGTTGTCGGTGTGCGTACAGCGACCCATCAAGAATATGCTGCTAAGGTTGTTATCGTGACGACAGGGACTGCACTCCGTGGGGAAATTATCATAGGAGATCTCAAGTACTCATCAGGACCTAACCACAGCCTAGCTTCTATTAACCTTGCTGATAATCTCAAGGAATTGGGCCTCGAAATTGGTCGTTTCAAGACAGGAACCCCTCCACGTGTCAAGGCTTCTTCTATCAACTACGATGTGACAGAGATTCAGCCAGGAGACGAAGCGCCTAATCACTTCTCCTACACTTCACGTGATGAAGATTATGTCAAGGACCAAGTGCCATGCTGGTTGACTTATACCAACGGTACCAGTCATGAGATTATCCAAAACAACCTCCACCGTGCGCCTATGTTTACAGGTGTAGTCAAGGGTGTAGGTCCTCGTTACTGTCCGTCGATTGAGGACAAGATTGTGCGCTTTGCGGACAAGGAACGCCACCAACTCTTCCTTGAGCCAGAAGGGCGCAATACGGAGGAAGTCTATGTTCAAGGGCTTTCAACCAGTCTGCCTGAGGATGTACAGCGTGAGCTGGTTCATTCCATCAAAGGTCTGGAAAATGCAGAGATGATGCGAACTGGTTATGCCATTGAGTACGACATGGTCTTGCCTCACCAGTTGCGTGCGACTTTGGAAACTAAGAAAATCTCAGGACTCTTCACTGCTGGTCAGACAAATGGAACGTCAGGTTACGAAGAAGCAGCTGGTCAAGGGATTATCGCGGGTATCAATGCGGCTCTGAAAATCCAAGGCAAGCCTGAGTTGATTTTGAAGCGCAGTGATGGCTATATCGGGGTGATGATTGACGACTTGGTGACCAAGGGAACCATTGAACCTTACCGTCTCTTGACCAGTCGTGCTGAATACCGTCTCATCCTCCGTCATGACAATGCCGATATGCGTTTGACTGAGATGGGACGTGAGATTGGACTTGTGGATGATGAACGTTGGGCTCGTTTTGAAATCAAGAAAAATCAATTTGACAATGAGATGAAGCGACTAGACAGTATCAAACTCAAGCCAGTCAAGGAAACAAATGCCAAGGTTGAGGAGATGGGCTTCAAGCCGTTGACAGATGCGGTGACAGCCAAGGAATTCCTTCGCCGTCCAGAAGTTTCTTACCAAGATGTGGTGGCCTTCATCGGACTAGCTGCTGAGGACTTGGATGACAAGATTATCGAATTGATTGAAACAGAAATCAAGTACGAAGGCTATATTTCCAAAGCTATGGACCAGGTTGCCAAGATGAAACGAATGGAAGAAAAACGCATTCCAGCCAATATTGATTGGGATGATATTGATTCTATCGCAACAGAAGCTCGCCAGAAGTTCAAACTCATCAATCCAGAAACCATCGGGCAAGCTAGCCGTATCTCTGGTGTAAACCCAGCAGATATTTCTATTTTGATGGTGTATCTTGAAGGTAAAAACCGTAGTATTTCTAAGAATCAAGAAAAGAAAGCATAGAAAAAACAGCTCCGAAGACGGGGCTGTTTTGTTGGTTTATTCTTCTTCATCTGGTGTGAGGATCATAGGGATGATAATCGGTTCACGTTCTGTATTTTCATAGAGGAAGGGGCGAATGGCATTGACAATGGCACCATTGACAGATTGGATACTAGCATCCTTGTTTTTTAATGCGATACGAATTGCATTGAAGAGGATGCGCTGGCTTTGGCGAATCAAGTCTCCAGATTCCCTCATGTAGACAAAGCCTCGGCTGAGAATATCTGGACCAGACAAGATCATTTTAGACTTGAAGTCAACAGTAGCGACTGCTAGAACGACACCATCTTCAGATAAATCTCTACGATCTTTGAGGACAGCTGCACCGATTTCACCGATACGATTTCCATCGACATAGATATCTTGGGCGTTGAAATGGCCTGCGATACGGGCAGAATTCGCGGTAAGAGCAAGCACATCACCATTGCTCATGATAAAGATATTGTCCTTCTCGACACCAGTATCCACCGCTAGTCCAGCATGGACTTTCTGCATACGGTATTCACCATGAACAGGCATGAAGTATTTGGGCTTGATCAAGCGGAGCATGAGTTTTTGCTCTTGCTGACCACCGTGTCCAGAGGTGTGGATATTGTTAATCTTTCCGTGAATGACTTCGACACCAGCTTCTGAGATAATGTTAATCAGCTTGTTGACGCTAGTGGTATTTCCAGGGATTGGGCTAGAAGAGAAGATAACGGTATCGCCGGGTTGGAGCTGCACCTGACGGTGGGTTCCGTTAGCGATACGAGAGAGGGCTGCCATCGGCTCGCCCTGACTACCTGTACAGAGGATAAGAACCTCACCTGCAGGATAGTCTTTGATTTCATTTGGCTCGATAAAGGTTCCCTTAGGAGCTTTGATGTAGCCAAGCTCGATACCGTTGACAATGGCTTTTTCCATCGAACGTCCAAAGACTGCAATCTTGCGTCCAGTCTTAACAGCGGCATCCGTTGCTTGCTGGAGACGGAAGATATTTGAGGCAAAGGATGCAAAGATGATGCGTCCTTCAATGCCTTGGATAATCTTCATGATGGATTGGCCAACGACTTTTTCAGAGTTGGTAAAGGTTGGCACTTCTGCGTTTGTCGAGTCAGACAGGAGACAGAGTACGCCTTCTTCACCAAGGGCTGCCATCCGGTGCAAGTCCGCTGGTTCACCAACTGGTGTAAAGTCAAACTTGAAGTCACCTGTACAGACGATTTTTCCTTGAGGAGTATGAATAACAATCCCCAAAGGCTCTGGAATAGAGTGAGTCGTTCTAAAGAAAGTTGCCTTGAGATTTTTAAAGGTCAACTCAGTGTTATGGTTGATTTCGTAAAGTTTGGCGTTGCGCAAGAGACCGTGTTCTTCGAGTTTTCCACGGATCAAAGCCAAGGCAAGTGGTCCAGCATAGATAGGGACATTTGCTTGCTTGAGCAGGAATGGAATCCCACCGATGTGGTCCTCGTGTCCGTGGGTAATCAAAACAGCCTTGACGCGGTCGATATTGTCTACGATGTAAGAGTAGTCGGGGATAACGTAGTCGATACCCAGCAAGTCATCTTCTGGGAATTTAATCCCAGCATCAACGATAATAATCTCATCTTGGTATTCAATTCCGTATGTGTTTTTCCCGATTTCTCCCAGACCACCGATGGCAAAAACGCCGACTTCTTCAGGTTTAAGAGTGTAGGCCATATTAGAACTCCGTAATCTCGAAAGCGCCAGTTTCTTTTTCGTAATCTAGCAATTTGTCAGACAAGAGTTCGATAAATTCGATGTTGTACTCTGGGCGGTTTTCTTCGACAAGTTGGCGAGCAGCGATACGGCCTTCAAGTTCTGAGCTGGCATCGATGTCTAGGTAAAGTGAGCGTGTTGTTTCACGACGTGGGCTACGTTCTTTTGTTTCTTGATAAAAAACTTTGTAAATCATATAGTTCCTTTCTATTTACAGGTCAGCTTATTCCAAACTTTTAGCAGAGATTTGCTTGATTTCATTCCATTTTGTGTCTAGATTGACCTTGATTCGTTACAATTATTTCAATTATACCACAAAATGAAAAATTAGTAAAAGACGGAAATGGAGAAAGTCAGGAGGGGAAGAAGGAGTAAAAAGATAGGTAGGATTTGGTCGGAGAGCGCTTAGGTGTTATAATGGAAGGAGAAAGGGAAGTTTATGGATGGGAATATTCCCTATAGCTTTTAAAACAAGGAGGATTAAGGATGTTTAGTTTGTTTGAATTTGCAATTGGGGTTCGCCTCTTGATGTTTATAGTTTTTATAGCCTGTGTCTATGGTGGAAATCTTATTTTTACGTATCTAGAACACCGCAAAACAAAATTCCTTTGGAAGCTTGCTTTTGTGACGCTCTATTCAATTTTTCTCCTTCTTGTCACCTATGTTGTCTGGCTCGTTTTTTATTTTGGTTTAAATGTTTGAGCTCAATTATTCATCTAAATATACAGAAAAACCACCTCGTCTTGATAGATGGGGCGGATTTTTCTATTTTCAGGTGATATCCTTATGTTTTCGATGATGATTTCTCGCATCGAAAATCGAGTTAAAGCATATATGACTTATCTAAACTTCCTATGAAGAACCTTTCAATTGCCTTGTTCACTTATATATTCGGGAAAGATAGGAAAAATGTAAAATTTTTTTGAATTTTTGTACCGTCTTCTTTGTCTAAGTGACAGGCTTCTTTTATTTCAAAACAAAGAAAATTCCCATGCTCTGGCTTTTGTAGTATAATAGTAAACAGACAAAAAGATAGGAATGTGTTATGAAAGTATTAGCTTTTGATACGTCCAGCAAGGCTCTTTCTCTCGCTATTTTAGAGGACAAGCAGATTCTTGCCGAGACGACGATTAATATTAAGAAGAATTACAGTATTACCCTCATGCCTGCCATCGATTTTTTGATGGCAAGTTTGGATTGGACCCCCAAGGATTTGGATCGAATCGTGGTAGCTGAAGGACCAGGTAGTTATACTGGCTTACGAATTGCGGTAGCAACTGCCAAAACTTTGGCTCATACCCTGAACATTGAGTTGGTTGGAATGTCGAGTTTATTGGCTCTGGTGCCACGCCAGCAGGAAGGTCTGGTGGTCCCTTTGATGGATGCGCGTCGCAACAATGTTTATGCAGGATTTTATGAAAATGCTGAGGCCGTCTTGCCAGAAGCGCACCTGTCCTTTGAAGAGGTGTTAGAAAAGGTCAAGGATGCTGAACAGGTGACTTTTGTCGGAGAAGTCGGTCCCTTTGTGGAGCAGATCCAAGAACACTTGCTACAAGCTAACTATCAAGAAACCTTGCCAAATGCAGCTAATCTTGCTCTCTGGGCATGGGACAAGAAAGCAGACTCCTTGCACGACTTTGTGCCAAATTACCTCAAACGTGTTGAAGCTGAGGAAAACTGGCTCAAGAACCACACCGAGTCTGGCGAGTCTTACATTAAACGCCTATGATAGAAATCAAACGAATCCAAAGACAGCCTGACCTAGCTCAATCGATCTATGCTGTCATGGCAGATGTTTACCCAGTCAGCCCTTGGACGCTGGAACAAATCCAAGCAGACCTGTCCCAAGACCAGACTTGGTATGCTGTGGCTTTGGACGGAGCAGAAGTGATAGGATTTCTAGCAGTTCAGGAGAATCTCTTTGAGGCAGAAGTTCTGCAAATCGCTGTCAAAAAAGCCTATCAGGGTCGGGGAATTGCGTCAGCCCTGTTTGCAACATTGCCGACAGACAAGGAGATTTTCCTCGAAGTCAGAAAGTCAAATCATCGAGCGCAAGCATTTTACAAGAAAGAAAAGATGGCGGTCATCGCTGAGCGAAAGGCCTACTACCATGATCCAGTCGAGGACGCCATCATCATGAAGAGAGAAATAGATGAAGGATAGATATATTTTAGCATTTGAGACATCCTGTGATGAGACCAGTGTCGCCGTACTGAAAAACGATGATGAGCTCTTGTCCAATGTCATTGCGAGTCAAATTGAGAGTCACAAACGTTTTGGGGGCGTAGTGCCAGAAGTAGCCAGTCGCCACCATGTCGAAGTTATCACAGCCTGCATCGAGGAGGCGCTAGCAGAAGCAGGGATTACCGAAGAGGACATAACAGCTGTTGCGGTTACCTACGGACCAGGCTTGGTCGGAGCACTGCTAGTTGGTTTGTCAGCTGCCAAGGCCTTTGCTTGGGCACATGGACTTCCGCTGATTCCCGTTAACCACATGGCGGGCCACCTCATGGCAGCTCAGAGCGTCGAGCCTTTGGAGTTTCCCTTGCTAGCTCTCTTGGTCAGCGGTGGGCACACGGAGTTGGTCTATGTTTCTGAGGCTGGGGATTATAAGATTGTTGGGGAGACACGAGATGATGCGGTTGGTGAGGCCTATGATAAGGTCGGCCGTGTCATGGGCTTGACCTATCCAGCAGGTCGCGAAATTGACGAGCTGGCCCATCAAGGGCAGGATATTTATGATTTCCCTCGTGCCATGATTAAGGAGGACAATCTGGAGTTTTCATTCTCAGGTTTGAAGTCTGCCTTTATCAATCTTCATCACAATGCCGAGCAAAAGGGAGAAAGCTTGTCCAAGGAAGACCTGTCAGCATCTTTCCAAGCAGCAGTCATGGATATTCTTATGGCCAAAACCAAGAAGGCCTTAGAAAAATACCCTGTTAAAACTCTAGTCGTAGCCGGTGGCGTGGCTGCCAATAAAGGTCTTAGAGAACGCTTGGCAGCTGAAATCACAGATGTCAAGGTCATCATCCCACCCCTACGCCTTTGTGGAGACAATGCAGGTATGATTGCCTATGCTAGTGTTAGCGAGTGGAATAAGGAGAACTTTGCAAGCTTGGACCTCAATGCCAAACCAAGTCTCGCTTTTGATACTATGGAATAAAGAGTCAGCTTAGGGCTGGCTTTTTTGCTAAAATATTTTATAATATGTAAAAAAGTAAAATTTTTTACGAATAGAATAGTAAAGGGAATCTTTAAAGGGGAGTTTGGCCATGATTGAAAAACAAGAATTGGGAGAATTTTACAAGGAACTGCGCCTGGCGAGAAAACTCAAGCAGTCAGATGTGGCTTGTGATGGGCTGACAGCATCCCAGCTATCCAAGTTTGAACTGGGGCAGTCTATGTTGTCTGCGGATAAGCTGATCCTAGCTATCCAAGGGATAAATGTAACCTTCGACGAGTTTGGACACAAGCTTAATAATTATCAGGAATCTCCACATATGCGAATTGGTAGAAAGGTTGTGGATCGCTTTGCCCATCACGATATAGCTGGCTTAGAGCAACTGTTGGAGGAAATCGAGCAAGAACAGATGGCACAGACTTATCGTCGTTTGAATGCCGTCGTGATTAAAAATGCTATCCATTCCTTGGATAAAAGCTATCTGCTCGAAGAGGAGGATCGAGAGTTTTTGACTAGCTATCTCTATGCTATCGAGTCTTGGACCTGGTTTGAACTCTATCTTTTTTGCAACACCATGCCCTTCTTGAGTAATCAAGATCTGATCTTTTTATCAACCTCCTTACTCGAAAAATCCAAGGAATTTAAAGAATTGGCACACAATAGACTGTATATGAAAAGTGGCTATCTGAATATCATCTCAGAGCTCATGGAGCGCAAACTTTTCTCTTACATCCCAATCTTTGAGTCTGAGTTGGAGAGCATGCTTCGTCCGTATGATGTTTTTGAGAAATTATTGTGGCAATTTTTAAAGAAAATGAGTGTTTTCCTTCAAACTAAGGGAAGCAATCAAAAAGAGATTGAAAACTTTATCCAATCTCTGCAAGTATTAGAAAATCCACAATTAACCGCTCTTTTTGAACTACGATTACAGCAATACAAAGATCTTATCGATTAGTCTACAATCGCAAATGAGAGATTTCTATGAGAAAAAATGTCAAATATGCGATTTACTAAAATGTGGTGATTTCCGTGTTATACTATCCTTATTTCATAGTATAGGAGAAAATAGAATGAAAAAGATAATCTCACACTACTACTTTATTATAGCCGTTCTGCTAGTTATTGCTGATCAGTTCCTCATTCGTTTGGTTTTACATAGCGACCTTGTTGCTGGTCTATCTGACTTTGCCTATTATTTGTCGGATATGCTGTTGAATTTTCTTGTGGTTCTGCTTGCTATTATTGTTATGATTTGGTCAGGGAAATGGCAGAAAATCAACAGTAAAAAATTTAAAGGTTCCTATCTTTTTTATTCCTTTCTAGCTCTTCTTGCTTTTGTTATTTGGAATTTCCTTACATTTTTTATTTTCCCACCTACCAAAAATGAAATTGCTTATCAACTGGGTGTTCCTACTTTTACAGGAGCTACGGTATTTTTGATGTATTTTCTCTATCCTGTGATTGCAGGTCCCATTTTTGAAGAGATAATCTATCGTGGGTTGGTGATGACCGCTCTGGAAAAAGGAAAGAAATGGGGACTGGATGTGCTCGGTTCGGCTGTTTTATTCGGGATATTGCATATTAGTAGTCATGGATGGATCTTGACAGACTTTGTCTTCTATATGGGTGGCGGTCTCATATTTGCAGTCTTATTTAGAGTGACAAAGTCCATTTATTGGCCTATTGGGCTGCACATAGTCTACAATGGTATTGGTCAAATTCTCCCCTTGTTATTTTAGAGGTTTTTGAAGCATTGTAAATAACAAAAGAGAATACTAGTTGTGAAATTAAAAATTCCTGAGTCAGTTTGTAGTGCTGGACCAAGCCCTTACGGAGCTTTTGATTGGATGAAAGGACTCTGGGCAGGTTTGGCTGAAAGACGACGTAAATAAAACTTAAAAGGATCAACTATGAAAGGGAAAGAAACGAAATTTTATCTAGGGACCATTTTGGTGCTTGTGTCCTATTACTTGATTCTTAATCTTGTAGCAAAATTAGATTCAGTGAACCAATTATCCGACTTTGGATTTTATGGGATTCAAATTTTATTGATAGTAATTGAGGGAATTGTTGCTACTGTGGTTCTTGTCAAGAGTCAACGTTGGAAAGAGTACGGTCGATTCGAGTTTCGTTGGTCCTATCTGGGTCTCTTCTTTCTTTTCTTTCTATTGATGTTTTTGTGGGTAAATATAACGACTAAGATCTTTCCCAGCACGCAAAATGGTAGTGCTATAAAAGAAACCGTAGCCAATTTGACGGGAATTAGTTATTTTGTGACACGTATTCTCTACGGCAGTCTTATTGCTCCGATAGTTGAGGAGTTAGTTTTTCGTGGACTTCTGATGACAGCCCTATCTAAATTTAAAAAGCGCTATGTTGATATAATTGTTTCCTCAACTCTCTTCAGTCTTATCCATGTTTTGCAATATGGATGGGTGATAACAGACTTCATCATTTATGCAGGAGCAGGTCTGCTACTCTGTATGCTCTTTCGTTATACACGTTCAATTTATTGGTCAATGGCACTCCACATCTTGTGGAATAGCTTTTTAATTATCGTCAGCTTATTGGTGTTTGAGTATTAGGCTTGGCAGAATTTTTTACATCACAGAGATAAGGCTGGCGCTCCAGTCTTTTTCTTATCTCCAATATCTAATAATAGTCCTTGTTCAATTCCTTGTTACCTTAAATGAAAAGGTAATTTTAAAATCAATCACGGAATCCGACTCTATCAAAGTTTGTCAATCATAGCCTTTTTTTGTATAGTAGATATATGAAAAATACAAAAATAATCAGTAGTTTGCTTGCTCTTGGAGCTTTACTCATGCTTTTATCAGCTTGCCAGAATGTTAAACAGACACAACTGGTCTTGTTTGATTCCCTTTCGTTCAATATGTCCCTTAAATCCTTTGAAGAAGTGTTTGGAGAGGCTAGCGAGGTAGTGGAGGAAACAGAGATGGCCTATCGAGATACTTGGCGTGCTGAAGACCCTTATTTCTATAAAACGGGACGCCTTTTCTATGATTACGAAAATATTGCTTTGAATGGTTATACAGGTCGAGCAAGATTCACATTTTCAAAATCACATCGCTTGGAAAAAGCGACAGTTCATATTCCTGTAGCTTCAAAAGGGGAGCAATATGTAGTGCTCAACAATCTATCCCATACTATAAAAAAAGAAATTGAAGCTCTTCCGAATTTTCAATCTGTAACTACCGAGACGGTAGGACTATACGATGACGGCTATCGCTATAAAGTCAAGTTGAAAGGACAAAGGAGAGAATTTTGGATTGATGTTTATCCGACAGAAGATGAAGATGCTAAAGAAATTGAAGATAAAAAGTATACTATTCGGGTGGATCAGTTTAGGATGTATTAATAACACTCATGGGATTTCAGCATTTTTTACTAGCTCTAAGTTTCAAACTCTAAACTTTTTTCTCTTCTTTGAATGTGTTATAATATTCCTTACTGTGGCTGTGACCATGAACAGCCTCAAACGAAGAAAATAAGAGGAAAAAGATGAAAGAAAAAGGATTTTGGGAAGGTGTTCAGGCTGCTATGCCGACTGCCCTTGGCTATGTTAGTATCGGTCTAGCTTGTGGGATTATCGGTGCGCCCTATGTGACACCTGTTGAGATGGGCCTGATGAGCCTATTTGTTTATGCTGGGAGCGCCCAGTTTGCCATGTTGGCATTGATTGCGGTCCAAGCGCCTGTGGCGGCCATTGCCATGACGGTCTTTTTGATCAATTTACGACTCTTTTTGCTGAGCTTGCATGCATCGACTTATTTCCGTCATACCAGTCTCTGGCAAAATATCGGGATGTCGAGCCTCTTGACAGATGAGACTTACGGGGTTTTGATGGGAGAATTAGCCCATACAGACAAGGTCAATCCTATGTGGATGCATGGGAACAATCTCAACAGTTATGTAGCTTGGTTTGTGGGGACAGTAGTCGGAACGGCTCTAGGTGGACTCCTACCAAATCCAGAGGTCTTTGGATTAGACTTTGCCCTTGTTGGGATGTTTATCGGGATTTTTACTTCGCAATTCCAGATTATGCAAAGACGGGTTCCTGGCCGCAATCTGCTGCTGATCCTAGCAGTTGTTGCGGTGTCTTTCTTTTTGCTCCTGACAGTTGTGTCCCAGTCGCTGGCTGTTCTTTTTGCGACTTTGCTAGGTTGTACCATGGGGGTGTTCTTAGATGGTCAGTAAGTATCTTTTATTAGCTGTAGTTTTCTCAGGGTTGGTGACTTGGATACCTCGTATGATTCCTTTCATCTTGGTTAAGTACAAGGGTTTGCCAGCTATCGTTGAGCGTTTTTTGAAGTTTTTACCTGTTTCCATTATCTTTGCCTTGATCCTTTCAAGCGTAGTGACAGGTAAGGTTGGGAGCCTTCCTCAGATCAAATGGCTAGACTTTTTAGCAATCTTTCCAACGGCTTGGGTAGCCTTTCGCTATCGCAATCTAGTGGGTACGGTTCTTTTTGGAGTGGTCTTGATTGCAGTCTTGCGTCTGGTCTTTTAATCAGCTATAAGAAAAACCTATCACCGAGATAGGTATCATATAATGGCGAAAAAAAATATTTTATGTTAAGATAGTACAGTATTCTATTTTGGAGGAAATGATATGAAAAAAATCGTTAAATACTCATCTCTTGCTGCCCTTGCTCTTGTTGCTGCAGGTGTGTTAGCAGCTTGCTCAGGTGGTGCTAAGAAAGAAGGAGAAGCAGCTAGCAAGAAAGAAATTATCGTTGCAACTAATGCTACACCAAAACCATTTAACTATGAAGAAAATGGCGAATTGACTGGTTACGAAATTGAAGTGGTTCGCGCTATCTTTAAAGACTCTGACAAGTATGATGTCAAGTTTGAGAAGACAGAGTGGTCAGGAGTCTTTGCAGGACTTGATGCCGACCGTTACAATATGGCTGTTAGCAACATCAGCTACACTAAAGAACGTGCTGAAAAATACCTTTATGCAGCTCCAACTGCTAAAAACCCTAACGTTCTTGTAGTGAAAAAAGATGACCCTAGCATCAAATCGCTTGATGATATCGGTGGAAAATCAACAGAAGTTGTTCAAGGGACAACTTCTGCTAAACAGCTAGAAGACTACAACAAACAACATTCAGATAATCCAACTGTCCTAAAGTATACTAAAGCGGACTTCCAACAAATCATGGGACGCTTGAGCGATGGCCAGTTTGACTACAAGATTTTTGATAAAATCGGTGTTGAAACAGTCATCAAGGACCAAGGTTTGGACAACTTGAAAGTGATCGAACTTCCAAGCGACCAACAACCTTATGTTTACCCACTTCTTGCTAAAGGTCAAGATGAGTTGAAATCATTTGTAGACAAACGTATCCAAGAACTCTACAAAGACGGAACTCTTGAAAAATTGTCTAAACAATTCTTCGGAGACACTTACCTACCAGCAGAAGCTGATATTAAATAATTTTTTGAAATCATCCATTCTGAATAAGGTGGATGATTTCTCAGTTTTTAAGGATATAGTTTTAAACTATATATCTGACTATCTAATAACAATTTGTGAAATCAAATAAAGTATGAGATACTATTACGGTATTATTTTTAAAGGAGAAAGAATCATGAAAATTAAAAAATGGCTCGGTGTAGCAGCTCTTGCTACAGTCGCAGGTTTGACTCTTGCAGCTTGCGGAAATTCAGAAAAGAAAGCAGACAACGAAACAGTTGTCAAAATTGCAACAGTTAACCGTAGCGGTTCTGAAGAAGCGCGTTGGGATAAAATCCAAGAATTGGTTAAAAAAGATGGTATTAAATTGGAATTCACAGAGTTCACTGACTACTCTCAACCAAACAAGGCAACTGCTGATGGCGAAGTAGACTTGAACGCCTTCCAACACTACAACTTCTTGAACAACTGGAACAAGGAAAACGGGAAAGACCTTGTAGCGATTGCAGATACGTACATCTCACCAATCCGCCTTTACTCAGGTAAAAATGGGGAAGGAAACAAGTACACGAAAGTGGAAGAAATCCCAGATAACGGCGAAATCGCTGTGCCAAACGATGCAACAAACGAAAGCCGTGCGCTTTACTTGCTTCAATCAGCTGGTTTGATCAAATTGGATGTTTCAGGAACTGAACTTGCTACTATCGCAAACATCAAAGAAAATCCTAAGAACTTGAAAATCACTGAATTGGATGCTAGCCAAACAGCTCGTTCATTGTCATCAGTTGACGCTGCCGTCGTAAACAATACCTTCGTTACAGAAGCAAAATTGGACTACAAGAAAGCGCTATTCAAAGAACAAGCTGACGAAAACTCAAAACAATGGTACAACATCATCGTTGCGAAAAAAGATTGGGAATCATCACCTAAGGCTGATGCCATCAAGAAAATTATCGCGGCTTACCACACTGATGAAGTGAAAAAAGTTATCGAAGAAACATCAGACGGTTTGGATCAACCAGTTTGGTAATAAGACACAGGGAGGTGGGAGAGAGTTTCCACCTCTTACTTTTGTCTAGAGAGTTGATTTTAAAGAGGCACTTGTTGTCGTTCCAAGGACACAAGTACATAGTAGAAAGAGAGAGAAAATGGTTTTTCCTAGCGAACAAGAACAGATTGAAAAATTTGAAAAGGATCATGTGGCTCAACATTATTTTGAAGTCTTGCGCACCTTAATTTCCAAGAAATCAGTCTTTGCCCAGCAGGTTGGACTTAAGGAAGTCGCAAACTATCTGGGTGAGATTTTCAAGCGTGTGGGAGCGGAAGTCGAGATTGATGAGACTTATACGGCTCCCTTTGTCATGGCGCATTTCAAGAGTTCGCGTCCAGATGCTAAGACCTTGATCTTCTATAACCACTATGACACCGTGCCAGCGGATAGTGACCAGGTGTGGACAGAGGATCCTTTTACCCTTTCTGTACGAAATGGCTTTATGTATGGGCGTGGGGTTGACGACGACAAGGGGCATATAACGGCTCGTTTGAGCGCTTTGAGAAAATACATGCAACACCATGATGACCTACCTGTCAATATTAGCTTTATCATGGAAGGGGCAGAGGAGTCTGCTTCCATGGATCTAGATAAGTATTTAGAGAAACACGCAGACAAACTTCGTGGGGCGGATTTGCTGGTATGGGAACAAGGTACAAAGAACGCCTTGGAGCAGCTGGAAATCTCTGGCGGAAACAAAGGGATTGTGACATTTGATGCTAAGGTAAAAAGTGCTGATGTGGATATCCACTCGAGTTATGGTGGAGTTGTGGAGTCAGCACCATGGTATCTCATCCAGGCCTTAAGTAGCCTGCGTGCAGCAGATGGCCGTATCTTGGTAGAAGGCTTGTACGAGGATGTTCAAGAGCCAAATGAACGAGAACTAGCCTTGGTGGATACTTACGCCCAACGCAATCCTGAGGAAATCAGTCGCATTTATGGCTTGGAATTGCCTCTCTTACAAGAGAATCGTGCAGCCTTTCTAAAACGGTTCTTTTTTGAGCCTGCACTCAATATCGAAGGAATCCAGTCTGGCTATCAAGGTCAGGGTGTTAAGACTATTTTGCCAGCAGAAGCTAGTGCAAAGCTAGAGGTTCGTTTGGTTCCTGGCTTAGAACCACATGATGTTCTGGAAAAAATTCGGAAACAGCTAGACAAAAATGGCTTTGATAAGGTAGAATTATACTATACCTTGGGAGAGATGAGCTATCGAAGCGATATGAGTGCGCCAGCCATTCTCAATGTGATTGAGTTGGCCAAGAAATTCTATCCACAGGGCGTTTCAGTCTTACCGACAACAGCGGGGACAGGGCCTATGCATACGGTCTTTGATGCCCTAGAGGTACCCATGGTGGCCTTCGGTCTAGGGAATGCCAATAGCCGAGACCACGGTGGAGATGAAAATGTGCGAATCGCCGATTACTACACCCATATTGAATTAGTAGAGGAGCTGATTAGAAGCTATGAGTAGAGATATTATCAAGTTAGATCAGATCGATGTGACCTTTCACCAAAAGAAGAGAACCATCACAGCGGTCAAGGATGTGACCATTCACATCCAAGAAGGGGATATCTACGGAATCGTTGGATATTCTGGAGCAGGGAAATCAACCCTTGTACGGGTGATTAACCTCTTGCAAAAACCATCTGCAGGCAAAATTACCATTGACGACGATGTGATTTTTGATGGCAAGGTGACCTTGACGGCAGAGCAGTTGCGTCGTAAACGTCAAGATATCGGAATGATTTTCCAGCATTTCAACCTGATGAGTCAAAAGACAGCAGAGGAAAATGTAGCCTTTGCCCTCAAACACTCTGGACTCAGCAAGGAAGAAAAGAAAGCAAAAGTAGCTAAGTTATTGGACTTGGTTGGCTTGGCAGATCGTGCTGAAAACTACCCTTCCCAACTATCTGGAGGGCAAAAACAGCGTGTGGCCATTGCGCGTGCCTTGGCCAATGATCCAAAAATCTTGATTTCAGATGAGTCAACATCTGCCCTCGACCCTAAGACAACCAAGCAGATTTTGGCCTTGTTGCAAGATTTGAACCAAAAATTAGGCTTGACCGTTGTCCTGATTACACATGAAATGCAGATTGTTAAAGACATTGCTAACCGTGTGGCAGTTATGCAGGATGGCCGTTTGATTGAAGAAGGTAGTGTCCTTGAAATCTTCTCAGACCCTAAACAACCTTTGACCCAGGACTTTATCTCAACAGCTACAGGTATTGATGAAGCCATGGTTAAGATTGAGAAGCAAGAAATCGTAGAACATTTATCTGAGAACAGTATCTTAGTGCAGCTCAAGTATGCAGGGGCTTCGACAGACGAACCACTTTTGAATGAATTGTACAAACATTACCAAGTAACAGCGAATATCCTCTATGGAAATATCGAGATCCTCGATGGCACTCCAGTCGGAGAATTGGTTGTGGTACTGTCTGGAGAAAAAGAAGCGCTAGTAGGCGCCCAAGAGGCTATTCGTCAAGCGGGTGTGCAGTTAAAAGTATTGAAGGGAGGACAGTAGAATGACAGAGTTGATTCAAACCTATTTACCAAATGTCTATAAAATGGGCTGGGCTGGTCAGGCAGGCTGGGGAACAGCTATCTACCTAACTCTTTATATGACAGTTCTTTCCTTCATCATCGGAGGGTTCTTGGGGCTGGTGGCAGGTCTTTTCCTCGTCTTGACAGCGCCAGGTGGTGTCTTGGAAAATAAGGTAGTCTTCTGGATTTTAGACAAGATTACCTCAATTTTCCGTGCGGTTCCCTTCATCATCCTCTTGGCAATCATGTCGCCACTTTCTCACTTGATTGTTAAGACTAGTATCGGGCCAAATGCAGCCCTTGTCCCCCTTTCTTTTGCAGTCTTTGCCTTCTTTGCCCGTCAGGTGCAGGTGGTCTTGGCTGAGCTAGATGGAGGCGTCATTGAGGCGGCCCAAGCAAGCGGAGCAACCTTCTGGGATATCGTAGGTGTTTACCTATCAGAAGGTCTGCCAGATTTGATTCGTGTGACGACTGTGACCTTGATTTCCCTTGTTGGGGAAACAGCTATGGCGGGAGCAGTTGGTGCTGGTGGTATCGGTAACGTAGCCATTGCCTATGGATTTAACCGTTTCAATCACGATGTGACAGTTTTAGCAACCATTATTATTATCTTGATTATCTTCACGATCCAGTTCTTGGGAGATTTCTTGACCAAGAAATTGAGTCATAAATAAAAAGAGCCCTTCGGCTCTTTTTTTTTCTAGGAAGCTGCCAACAGGGGCATTTAAAGTTTTTAAATTATGGTATAATAGATAAAGTTAACTCTCTCTGGTGATAGGATAGGAAAAAACTAGAAAGATAAACCTTGAAGCGAGATGAGAAAATGAAAAAGGAGTTCGGTTGATATGAATTATTTCGAGGGGAATGAGTTTTTCCTTCTCTTGTTTGTAGTTTTACTGATTGGTTTTGTGGTAAACTTTTTTGAAAAACGTAAGGACTACTATATTTTGACGCTCTCCCTCTTATTTGCAGGAGCTATCTATGGTAAGAGTCGAGCGATGATGGTCTATTTGCTCGCCTTTGTCGTTTATCAATATTTTCTGGTTTTTCTAGCACAGAGGATAGAAGCAAAGCGGCTGAAACCACTGCTTTTCCTTTCTATCCTTCCTTTGGTAATCAATAAAGTCTTTGCCTTGACTTCTCTGCATTTGTTGGCCTTTATTGGAATTTCTTACATGTCCTTTAAGACCATTCAGATCATGCTAGAGATATCGGATGGCTTAATCAAAGAAAAAATCAGTGTAAAAGATTATCTACAGTTTTTGCTCTTTTTCCCAACAGTTAGTGCTGGTCCGATTGATCGGAGTAGGAGATTTTTAAAAGAGATAAACGAGGTCATGCCCCGAAAAGAGTATCTGGAGTTAGCGGGGGACGGTGTGTATCGTATCGTTCTAGGTCTTCTTTACAAGGTTGTTTTATCAACCTATGTTTATCAGATGTTACTCGCTCTAAATAATACTGGCACAGTCGTCTATTCAATCAAGTATATGTATCTCTATACCTTGTATCTGTTCTTTGACTTTGCAGGCTATAGTCTAATGGCCGTTGGAAGTAGTAATATTCTAGGTATTCAGACACCGATGAACTTTAACAAACCTTTCTTGAGTGTCGATATCAAGGATTTCTGGACCAGATGGCATATCACCTTGTCGACCTGGTTGAGAGATTTTGTATTTTCAAGAGTATTGATGCAGGTTATCAGGAAAAAATGGTTTAAAAATAGGCTACACAATGCAACCTATGCCTATATGGTCAATATGTTGGTCATGGGTTTTTGGCATGGTCTTAGTGTTAGTTACATTGTCTATGGTTTTTACCATGGTGTCTTGATGGCTGGATTTGAAGTGTATCAAAAGAAAAGCAATTTTTATAAGAAAAATAAAAACAAAAACTGGTATAAGCTATTAAGTTGGTTTGTGACCATGAATTTGGTTATGATTGGTTTCTTTATCTTTTCAGGTGAACCCTATAAAATCTTACTGACGATTTTAAAGAGGTAAGAGATTGAAAAGAAATCAGACAGATCGAAGGGATAGGATAAAACGAGATGATTAAATTAAAAGCATTTTTACTATCGCTTGTGCTCGTAATTGCGACGCTTGCCCTTTTAAATGTGACCTATGTCAAGAAGATTGATGATTATTATAAAGTCAAGGATAACAGTATTCGCTATAGCACCTCATATGAAAAGTATAAAAGTAGAGATATTATAACAAGCAATATCACCCCCAATACACTGGTTCTAATGGGTTCCTCAGAGTTGGTTGCGACGATAAATGAAGACTATCATCCCAATAAAATTTTTAACTACAACGATTTTAATATCATGCAGATTGGGACCAGTTATTCTCAAAACATC
Organism: Streptococcus oralis subsp. dentisani; assembly: GCF_002096685.1. Taxonomy (GTDB): domain Bacteria; phylum Bacillota; class Bacilli; order Lactobacillales; family Streptococcaceae; genus Streptococcus; species Streptococcus oralis_AD. The sequence continues at coordinate 147,433 of NZ_NCVA01000040.1, forward strand.
ATTCAAGCTACGACCTTGGGTTCTATTGAAGGAGCTATGACCAAGCGAAAAGTAGCTATAGTAGAGTCTGTTCAGTGGTTTGAAAAAGATGGGACCCATCAAGATGCCTTTTTGAACAAGGCTTCTCAGGAACATATTTTCCACATGCTAGATAATGACAAGATTAGTAAGGAAACGAAAGAAAAACTAATCAATCGCATTATCGAGATTACCAAGGGGAACAAGCAACAAAATGACATCTACAAAAAATACAAAAGTTATTTCATAGATGGAAAAGGAACCATTGTTGATAAAAAACTATTAGAGTTTGAGAACGCAATGTATTCCTTTAAGCTCAAACAGACTTTTTATAAAAAACATGCCAAATCAGATTATCCTTCACTAGGAGACAAAACCCCAGACTATGATTGGGAGAAAATGACGGATCAGTTTGTGGAAGAGGTCAAAAAGAAAACAGACAATAATGACTATGCTGTTGATAATAACTACTACAATACTTACTTAAAAGATCGCTATGCATCGCTGAAAGATTCTAATAAAGATTTGAGCTACCTGGAGTCACCAGAGTATTCAGATATGGAACTTTTCTTGACAGTTGCCAAAGAATTGGGCATTGAAGTTGAGGTTATTATTTTCCCAGTAAACGGGAAATGGAATGACTACACTGGTGTCTCAAGAGAGATGCGAGAAAAAACTTATAAAAAAATAGAAGATGTCGCAAAAAGCCATGGTGCAACCGTATTAAACTATGGAAACAGAGAGTATGATGATTACTTTTTATTTGACGTGATGCACGTTGGAGTGAAAGGATGGATGGAAGTTGAAAAAGAACTTTACAAATTTGCAAACCAAGCTAACTAACACACATCGTTTAATCTTGTGGACACTATTTTTCTATACGGTTATCTTGAGCATCGTGATTTACTGTTTTGTGACTGATTTTTCAAATATTCAAGAATTTATCTATAGTGAATTTTAAGATTGTATACAAAAAGGCCCTGGAACTAGGCATTGCTAGTCTTCAGGGCTTTTACCTTATAGTTTATCGGCTATTTTTTGATTTAGAAATTGCCCAAGCAATGCACCAATTAAGGCACAAAGGAGGATGCTTGAAACAAAGAGAAGGATTTTGTCCAACTCTGGAGCGACCATGATACGGTCAATGTATTCTTGGGATTTTCCACGAGCGAGTAAGGTAGCCACGTAAGCTTTGGGACGGATCCACATGAGGAAGATAGGGCCACTTGTGCTAAAAGCAAAGACGAGGAAGGAGAGGGTATTTTTGATTCGATCTTTGTAATTTCCGAGACGAGCGATAGCATCTGCTGCAAGACCGCAAGTGATAGCTGGTAGAAAAGCGCCAGCGCCGTGTTTACTAGCTAGAAAAAAGAGAGCCATAAAGAGTCCGAGAGTGGTAATCGCTCCAAAACGAGGGATCTTCGTTAAAAGAAGCATGTAGACACTGCCACCGACAAGGGCAGAAAAGGCAGGCGCGTAGAACATATTGCCCGTTGAGTCTACCAAGTGTCCAAGTACTACTCCAATTCCTAGACAGAGGAAGTAGAGAACGACGGCTAAGAGGGTAGTTAAGATATTTTTCTTCATGAGAATCTCCTTATATAAAACTGTCAAAATCAATTGTATCACGCTTTTAGAGGATTGTAAATGGGAGCTCTATGTTTTTGAAAACGTTTGAAATATGATATAATAGTTACATAGTTGTTTTAAGGAGGATATTATGGGAAAGTTTCTAGAATTCGTCTTTAATCGTTTCTTTTTAGGAATGATTGCGACGGCTTTTTTCTGGTTATTAACACTAGCAGGAGGTGTGGTCTTTGGTTTGGCACCAGCTAGTGCAACTCTTATGAGTTTATATGCGGAGCACGGTTATACTTATCGAGCTTATAGTTTGAAAGAAGCTTGGGAATTGTATAAGAGTAACTTTGTCAAGAGTAACCTAGCTTTCTATAGTTTTGTACTTGTAGATCTAGTCTTAGTCTATGGTTTGTACCTTTTGGTTCAATTGCCTCATCAAACTATCTTCCATCTCTTGGCAACCTTTCTCAATATCCTTGTTGTTGCCTTTGTTTTTTTGGCTTATACCGTTTCATTGAAACTCCAAGTTCACTATGAGCTCTCTTATCGAAATACTGTAAAACTCGCTCTTATCGGAATTTTTATGAATTTGCCGGCAATTGCCAAGGTTTTATTTGGTACGGTCATGCTTGTAGGAATTGGTTACTATATGCCCGCCTTGCTTTCCTTCGTAGGAATTGGGATGTGGCATTTCTTTATCAGTGATATGTTGGAACCTGTATATGAAAGTATCCATGAAAAATTGGCGACAAAATAAAATGAAGCCGTTCTGGCTCCACTCGCTCTTGCGCATCTATACCTTGGTGATGATTGTCATCATTGCAAGTTTTGCGGTCATGCTCTCCTATGCTGACTGGAGTTCCCGTGAAAAAGAAGCCCAGCGAGTAGCTCAACGTGTAACGACTCGAACAGTGAGTGAGATTGAATATTACCACAGGGAGTCGACTCAGCTAGCGCAGGAACTGGTTGAAAATCGAGCACGGATAGAGGGGATTTACAAGTATTTTAGTCTGAGTACATCGGATTATTTTTACTGGCTGTTGCAACGCAAAGCGTCTCCCTATGTATCAGTATCCTTGTATGAAAACATTGATGATTTGTATGTAAGAAATGACTTTGTGACAGGTGTTGCAATTGTTTTGCAAGACTACAAGGAAGTCTATGTTTCTACCAGAGAGAAACGTAGCGGGGAGAAAATTCTTGCTGAGGATTTCAAACCAGCAACCAATAGTTTTGCCATACCAGTACTTGATCCTAACTCCGATCAGTCTCTAGGTGTTATCTACATTTCTTTATCGCAGGATGTACTTTACCAAGCAATTGATAATACTCGCGGTCTGATTCCTGTGGCCGTGACGATCACCTCCCCTTTTGATACTGAATTGTTTCATATAGGGGAAAATGTAGTAGCTGAACGGGAAAATTGGATTGTTGGTTTGACATCACATGGCTATCAAGTCCAATCAGCAGTTCCCAAGAATTTTGTTCTTACTGGGACTTTAACTAGTTCCGCTGTCATTGTTGGTTTGAGTGGTCTCTTTATTATTATTTTATATGTGACCTTGAGGCAGACCTTCTCCAATTACCAAAAGCAGGTTGTGGACTTGGTGGAGTCTATCGAGGTTATTGCTCAAGGAGAAGAGGGACTTCGGATCGATACCTCTGAAAAAGATCAAGAATTGCTTCTCATTGCAGAAACCACCAATGATATGTTGGATCGACTGGAAAAAAATATCCATGATATCTATCAGCTAGAGCTCAGTCAGAAAGATGCCAATATGCGGGCCTTACAAGCTCAAATCAATCCTCACTTCATGTACAATACCTTAGAGTTTCTGCGCATGTATGCCGTCATGGAAAGCCAAGATGAACTGGCGGATATTATCTATGAATTTAGCAGTTTACTACGCAATAATATCTCCGATGAGCGGGAAACGACGCTGAAGCAAGAATTAGAATTTTGTCGCAAATACAGCTATCTCTGTATGGTGCGTTATCCAAAGTCAGTTGCCTATGGTTTTAAGATCGCACCCGAATTAGAAAATATGAGGATTCCCAAGTTTACGCTTCAACCATTGGTCGAAAACTACTTTGCTCACGGTATTGACCACCGCCGAACAGACAATGTAATCAGCATCAAGGTCTTGAAGGGCCAAGGATTTGTTGAAATCCTAGTGGTAGACAATGGTCGTGGGATGACTGCTGAGAAACTAGCTAGCTTGCAAGAAAAACTAGCTCAGAGAAGTTTTGAGCACGAGGCAAGCTATAGTGGAGAGCGACAATCAATTGGAATAGTGAATGTACACGAACGCTTTGTCCTCTATTTTGGGGATCGCTACCAAATCAGTGTCGAGTCAGCTGAGCAAGAAGGTGTTCGTTACCGTATTACTATTCAAAATGAATAGAAAGGAAGGGAAATGTATAAAGTTTTATTAGTAGACGACGAGTATATGGTGACAGAGGGGCTCAAGCGATTAATCCCCTTTGAAAAATGGGATATGCAAGTCGTCGCAACAGCTAATCACGCAGACGATGCTTTGGACTACGTTAAGAAAAATCCAGTAGATGTGGTCATTTCCGATGTCAATATGCCAGATAAGACAGGGCTTGAGATGATTAAGGAAATGAAGGAGCTGCTTCCAGATACCTATTATATCTTGCTGTCAGGTTATCAGGAGTTTGACTACGTCAAAAAAGCCATGAATCTTAGTGTCGTGGATTATCTGGTCAAGCCGGTGGATAAGGTGGAGTTGAGTCATCTATTAGAAAAAATTGCGCGACAGCTTCAAGAAAAGGTGGAGCAAAGCCAAACTCTCAGCCAAGAATTGGATGAGGCAGGATTTACTAACTACCTGTCAGGTAAAGACAGCTGGTGGATTGGTCTATCCAAGGAAAAGCAAGGCTCCTTCACTATTCCTTACTATGTTTTAGGTCAAGACTGGCAGATTTTTATCTCTGATCAACCACTAGATGGAATCGTCGTGACACCATTTGAAGCGCCCTACCAACAAGCCTTTGAAAAATGGAAGATCAACGCAGAAAAAGCCCTCTTTTACGGTTCTGTCAATCTAGAAAAATCCGAGAGTCTGTTTGCTTATTATGAACCGATTTATCGCGTGATTATCCAAGGAAATATCAATCAAATCATCGAAGAATTGACCCTGCTGGAGAAGGTTGTCTTAGAGAACACACCGCGCGTGGCTATCACCAAACAACTCTTTACTCAGTTTGTCATGGATGTCTTCCACTTGTTTGAGCATCTAAAAGCAGATGATATGACCGAGATTGTCAAAGCCATCCATGCTATTAACTCCTTTAAAGAATTGGTTGCCTACATCAAAGAAACCTTGACTAAGTTTTTTGGCCAGTACCGCATGAATGAAAATGTGGTGAGTGTTCTTGAAGTCATCGGGCGTGATTACCAGAAAGAGCTCTCGCTTAAGGATATCAGCAAGGATCTCTTTATCAATCCTGTCTACCTCGGTCAGTTAATCAAGCGAGAAACCAACTCAACCTTCGCAGAATTGCTCAACAAACAGCGGATTAAGGCAGCGCAACAGCTCCTGCTTTCAACCAATGATAGTATTGAAGATGTTTGCTATGCTGTTGGTTACAGCAATGTTGGATATTTCTACAAGGTTTTCCGTAAATTGTGCGGAAAATCACCAAAAGCTTACCGCAAACAAGTCGAAAGTTCCCTGTAAAACTTGTATTTACGTGCAAAAAATGCTATAATGTCCAAAATACCTTAAGGAGGAAAAATTATGAAAAAGAAACCTATTTATCTTTGGGTTTTATTAGTCCTATCAGCATTGATTTCAGCTATGTCTTTGTTTGGAATACTAAGTCCAGTACCTAGTAAAGAAACACTAGGTGCCAGTCAAGCTCAAGTTCAAGGTGCTAGCGCCCAGCAACTAGAGGATACGATTAATTATCTACATAAGACAGCTGAATTATCGCATTCGACTGTTAACATCGTTTTGATTATTTTATCTGCGATTTTAGTAGTCGCAGGTATTGTGCTCTTGGTTCGTAATCATTTGCAATATGCAAATTATGCTTACATTGCTTATGTTTTGCTTGCCATTGTTGGTTCGATTTATACTTATATGGGTATGCAAGATGCTGTACAAGCCATCCGTGATGAAACTTTGCGACTAGGAACAGAAGTCCTTGGAAAGGGAACAACGATTTTATTTGTTGTTATCAATGTCCTCTTCCTTGCCATTGTCTTTTACAAGATGTGGCGTCAACAAAAAGATTTGGCTGAGGAAGTTGAAGCAGAAGAAGCTGCCTAAGTATTGACAAAAGGGAACTATCAAGTTACAATCTTGTTAGTTCTTTTTATATCGTAAACATAAAAATCGAGGTCAAAATGAAAAAAATATCCTTAGTGTATATCAGTTTGAGTGGGAATACAGAGAGTTTTGTAACCCGACTCAAGGACTATCTCTTGTCCCAGTATGAAGCGATTGAGGTTGAAAAAATCCATATCAAGGATCTGGTCAAGGAAGGTCAAGAATTCTTTGAAATGGATCATCCTTATGTCGCCTTTTTACCAACTTATCTAGAAGGTGGAAATGGTGTCGATAACGGTGATGTTGAGATTTTAACGACTCCAGTGGGTGATTTTATCGCCTATGGAGACAATGCCAGTAAGTGTTTTGGTGTAGTGGGCTCTGGTAATCGCAATTTTAATAACCAATACTGTCTGACTGCCAAGCAGTACAGCCAGCGCTTTGGTTTCCCTGTATTGGCTGACTTTGAAATGAGAGGAATGCTGGGAGATATTAAAAAGGTCGCAGCGATTATCGCGGACTTATATGGATTGGACTCGGAAAGTTAGAATCGTTCAAGTAGGCAGTTAGGTTTTCTCAACTGCCTTTTGAATGCAGAAAAAGCACCCAGACGAGGGTGCTGCTTTGTGAACTAACCTGCTTTTCCGATGGCAAGTGCATAGATAAAGAAGATAGCAAAACCAAAGAGAAAAATCAATCCTGCAATAGCAAGGAGTTTTAGCCAGGAAGGAAGATTTTTATTTTCACGCGTCACCAATACATAGTTCAAAAGAGCGAAGAATGGTGTTGTCAGGAAAGATCCAATCATGGCAAAGCGGAGCATGATTGAAACTTGTCCAGCAAAGAACTTGATGATGACGATACCGATGATAGCTGTGATAGTCATCCAGATGTTCAAAGATTTACGATTATCTTCTTTTTGACTTAGCAAGAGTCGAAGAGATTCCTGATTGACACGAGAGTAGCCATCTATAACGGTGATGACTGTCCCAAAGATACAGAGGAAAGCGATGAAGGTAATCAAATATCGAGACCATTCGCCAAGGACAGAGGCGTACATGCCCACGAATTGAGAAATGTACTTGGCTGAAGCGGCTTCAACTGCTTGACCTGTAGGATACTGAATAAGTGCTCCTAGTGCCACGAAGAATACAGCTAGGATAGCAGTTCCAATGTAACCAACGTTAAAGTCGAAAAGAGCATCCGCTGTATTAAAGTTGACGGTCTTTTTCTTTTCAGCAGACCAGAGTGAATTGATGGCTGAAATTTCAATAGGAGCAGGCATCCATCCTAGGAGGGAAACGATAAAAGGGAGTGCCGCCATTTGCCAAGGTGTCTTTTCGACAAAATCAGAGCTGTATTCTGGATGCTTAATTGCCGCAATGATAACTGCAAGAACAGTTGCAATGGTCAAAGCAGACATGATCCATTTTGCCATACCATCCAATAGTTTGTAGCCCCCAAAGAGTAGCATGGCCCAAATGACTGCAACAAGAATGAGGGACCATTGAGTGATGCTAAGACCAATCATTGGGAAGGCGCTAGCGATGATGGCTGAGCAAAGAATAGCGACTCCAGCTGTATTAACCATAGCAGAGAAAACATTGAGGACAAAGAAAATCCAGAGATAGAGTTTCCCTTTTTCGGCGTAGCCTTCGACCAAGGTTTTGCCAGTGTCTGCAGTATACTCGGCACCAAAACGGAAAAATGGATATTTAAAAACATTGGCCAAGATAACTAAGAGGAGTAGTGACCAACCATAAGAACCACCAGCTTGAGTGGAGGATACGATGTGAGAGCCTCCAACGGCGGCAGAAGCCATTAGGATTCCTGGCCCCATTGCCTTTAGTTTGCTTGACCAGGTTGACTGGTTTGATAAAGTAACTTGTGACATAATAAACACTCCCATTTTTGAATTTTCAGAATAATCTGAATAGATAGCTACTATTCTACAAAAAACTTTAAAAAAAATGCAAGAGAATTTTTGAAAAATTTAGAAAATTTCAGAAAAATCATATGAAAGACATGATTATCACAAGGAAATGGGATTGATGAGAGTAAAAAATCCGAGAAGAAAGCTTCTCGGATTCCCTTATTTCAGTTGCTCAGTGATTTCCTTAGAAAGCAGGAGTCCCAAACGATACCCTTTATTGATGTAGGCTATGACATCATTGATATTTTCCGTTGTTTGGATCCTTTCGCGTATGTCTGTTTTGAAAGCTTCGTCTTTCAGAAGCTGTTCCTGAAGGAGTTGTTGAAGTTTTTCTTTTTCGTATTTATTGATGAGAAAAAGAACGACAAGACTGATAAGAACTAAGATATAAGCATACTGGCTCATAAAATTTCTCCTGGTTTGATAAAAAAGTTGATGACATAAGAAAAGCGAAAGAAATTTTCGCTTTTCAACTAAGTCACTAGACGAACAGAACAGGTATCTGATAGATTAAGTCAGACGGTCTGGACCTTTAACTGAAACGTCCGTCCAATTTTTAATGAAGACTAGTAAAGCACCAACTCAAAGTCCGTATAGGACTTGGCGTTAGTTACTTGGATTGCTTTGCAAGCAAGTGATTTAAAAGATTACGACCTATCTCGAAACAAATCGATATTATTTGTTTCGAGATAATAGTGAAGCGTTTAGGCAATTCGTACTGGTTACGACGTTCTGGGACATAAATCGATAATATTTATGTCCCAGAACTAGTGAAGCGCCTAGCCAAATCCTATAAGGGATTTGGTGTTAGTTACTTAGATTGCTTTGCAATCAAGTAACTTTGGCGATTTACATCTTCTCTGGTGCTTCTACTCCAAGCAAACGAAGGGCTTCTTTGAGAACAACAGCTGTTGCGTAGCTGAGGGCTAGACGGCTGTCACGCTCTGGACTTTCATCCAAGATACGAGTGTGGGCATAGTATTTATTGAAGGCTTGAGCCAAGCTGATTGCATACTTGGCAATGAGCGATGGATCGTAGTTGACAGATGCGCGTTTGATGACACGGGCAAAGTCTTGGAGAAGTTTGATGATTTCCCAGCTTTCAGCATCATTTAGACTGTAATTTGCTTGAGCATTTGGTTGGAAATCTGCTTTTCTAAGTAGAGACTGAATACGTGCGTAAGCGTATTGGATATATGGACCAGTCTCACCTTCAAAGGAAACCATAGCTTCGAGGTCAAAGTCGTAACCATTTCTGCGGTCCGTTTTGAGGTCGTAGAATTTGACAGCTCCAACCCCAACAGCTTGGGCGATTTGATCCTTGTTTTCGAGGTCAGGATTTTTCGCTTCGATTTGAGCTTTGGCACGAGTGATGGCTTCTTGGAGAGTTGGTTCAAGCAGGATGATGTTTCCTTTACGAGTAGAGAGCTTTTGACGATTCTTGGTTACCAAACCGAAGTCTACGTGAATCATATCATCGCTCCAGTCAAATCCCATCTTTTTCAAGACGGCTTTTAACTGTTTAAAGTGGTTAGACTGCTCTTGACCAACTGCGTAGACATTTTTAACAAAATTGTAAGCACGTGCACGGTAGATAGCTGTCGCAATGTCACGTGTGATGTAGAGGGTTGCACCGTCAGATTTCTTAATCATAGCGGGTGGAAGTTCAACATCATCGAGGTTGACAATGCTAGCGCCGCGTGATTCTTCTAGCAAACCTTTTTCTTCAAGGATTTGCACGGCCTCATCCATCTTATCGTTGTAGAAGGCTTCCCCGTTTAAGCTGTCAAATTCAACGTTCAACAGTTTGTAAATGCGGTTGAACTCAACCAAACTTTCGTCACGGAACCATTGCCAGAGTTGAGTTGCTTCTGGATCGCCATCTTCCAATTTTTTAAACCAAAGACGCCCTTCCTCATCAAGAGCTGGGTCGTTTTCGATTTCAGCATTGATGCGAACGTACAATTTTAACAATTCGTCAATTGGATTAGCTTCTACGGCTTCCTTACTCCCCCATTTTTTATAAGCAACCATGAGAAGACCAAACTGTTTACCCCAGTCTCCAAGGTGGTTGATTTTAATAGTGTTGTAGCCCATTTTCTTAAAGATATTAGAAAGAGCATCTCCGATAACAGTTGAACGTAAGTGACCTACTGAGAAAGGTTTTGCGATGTTTGGACTTGATAGGTCAATCGTGATATTTTGCTCTTTGCCTTCCGTTTGTTGAGCGTAGTCAGATCCTTTTTCAATGATCTCTTTGATAACTGCTCCAGAAATAGCAGATTTATCAAGGAAGAAGTTGACGTAAGGACCAGTTGCAACAACTTTTTCAAAGGCTTGGCTGTTGATTTTTTCAGCGATTTCAGCAGCAATCATTTGCGGGGCTTTGCGTTCGACTTTTGCAAGTGAGAAAGCAGGAAAAGCGATATCTCCCATGTCAGAGTTTTTTGGTTGTTCTAGTAAATTTAAAATAGCCTCTTGATCTAGGCTATCGATGACGCTAGCCAATTCACTAGCAATCAGTTTTTTTGTGCTCATAAGTAGGCTCCTTTTGGACTTTTATTCTATTTTATCATAAATTTAGTGAAAGAAGAAAGATTTTTTTGAATTATTCAGTTTTTTTGGTATAATTATATCTAAAAATAAACCCGAAATCGGTTATAAATATTCATGTAAGAGGTTGATATGAGAAAAAAAGAACGGCACCAATTGATTAAAAAGATGATCACTGAGGAAAAACTAGCTACACAAAAGGATATCCAAGATCGCCTAGAAGTTCGGAATGTCTTTGTGACGCAAACGACCTTGTCTCGCGACCTGCGCGAGATCGGCTTGATCAAGGTTAAGAAAAATGGTATGGTATATTATGTGCTAGCGAATGAAACAGAAAAGATTGATTTGGTAGAATTTTTGTCGCATCATCTAGAAGGGGTTGCGAGAGCAGAGTTTACTTTGGTACTTCATACCAAGCTGGGAGAAGCGGCTGTCTTAGCAAATATTGTTGATGAAAATAAGGACGAGGCGATTTTAGGGACGGTTGCTGGTGCCAATACCTTACTGGTTATTTGTCGAGACCAGCATGTTGCCAAGCTCATGGAAGAGCGTTTGCTAGATTTGATGAAGGATGAATAGGGTTTTGGGACTTGTTCCCAAGCCTTATTTTTGACAAGGAGAGAGCCAATATGACGACAGAAAAACTATCACCTGGTATGCAACAGTATGTGGATATTAAAAAGCAATATCCAGATGCTTTTTTGCTCTTTCGGATGGGTGATTTTTATGAGCTGTTTTATGAAGATGCGGTCAATGCGGCGCAGATTTTAGAGATTTCACTGACCAGTCGTAATAAAAATGCAGAAAATCCGATACCCATGGCTGGTGTTCCCTATCATTCTGCCCAGCAGTATATTGATGTTTTGATTGAGCAGGGCTATAAGGTGGCTATTGCCGAGCAGATGGAAGACCCTAAACAAGCGGTTGGGGTTGTCAAGCGAGAGGTGGTTCAGGTCATCACACCCGGTACAGTCGTTGATAGCAGTAAGCCAGATAGTCAGAACAATTTCTTGGTTGCCATAGATCGTGATGGCAATCAATTTGGCCTAGCTTATATGGATCTGGTGACCGGTGACTTTTATGTGACGGGTTTATTGGATTTCACGCTGGTTTGTGGGGAAATCCGTAACCTCAAGGCTCGAGAAGTGGTGATGGGTTATGACTTGTCTGAGGAAGAAGAACAAATCCTCAGCCGTCAGATGAATCTGGTGCTTTCTTATGAGAAGGATGGCTTTGAGGATATTCATTTACTGGATCCACGACTGGCATCTGTGGAGCAAGCAGCAGCTAGTAAGCTGCTCCAGTATGTTCACCGGACCCAGATGCGGGAATTGAACCATCTCAAACCAGTTATCCGCTATGAAATCAAAGATTTCTTACAGATGGACTATGCGACAAAGGCTAGTCTGGATTTGGTTGAGAATGCTCGTTCAGGCAAGAAGCAAGGCAGTCTTTTCTGGCTTTTGGATGAAACCAAAACAGCTATGGGTATGCGACTCTTGCGTTCTTGGATCCATCGTCCTTTGATTGATAAGGAGCGAATCGTCCAACGTCAAGAGGTGGTGCAGGTCTTTCTTGACCACTTCTTTGAGCGCAGTGATTTAACAGACAGTCTCAAGGGTGTTTATGATATCGAACGCTTGGCTAGTCGGGTTTCTTTTGGCAAGACCAATCCCAAGGATCTCTTGCAGTTGGCGACCACCTTATCCAGTGTGCCACGGATTCGAGCGATTTTAGAGGCAATGGAGCAACCTGCTCTAGCCTATCTCATCGAACAGTTGGATGCTATTCCAGAGTTGGAGAGCTTGATTAGCGCTGCCATTGCTCCTGAAGCTCCTCACGTGATTACGGAAGGTGGCATTATTCGGACGGGATTTGATGAGACTTTGGATAAATACCGTCGAGTGCTCAGAGAAGGGACCAGTTGGATTGCTGAGATTGAGGCCAAGGAGAGAGAGAACTCTGGCATCAGTACGCTCAAGATTGACTACAATAAGAAGGATGGCTATTATTTCCATGTGACTAATTCGCAACTGGGAAATGTACCAGCACACTTTTTCCGCAAGGCAACGCTGAAAAACTCGGAACGCTTTGGAACTGAGGAATTGGCCCGTATCGAGGGAGATATGCTGGAGGCGCGTGAGAAGTCAGCCAACCTAGAGTATGAAATCTTTATGCGTATCCGTGAGGAAGTCAGCAAGTACATCCAGCGTTTGCAGGCTCTAGCTCAAGGAATTGCGACAGTTGATGTCTTGCAAAGTCTGGCGGTTGTAGCTGAAACCCAGCATTTGATTCGACCTGAGTTCGGTGACGACTCACAAATCGATATCCAGAAAGGGCGTCATGCTGTTGTCGAAAAGGTCATGGGAGCCCAGACCTATATTCCAAATAGTATCCAGATGTCAGAAGATACCAGCATTCAATTGATTACAGGGCCCAACATGAGCGGGAAGTCTACCTACATGCGCCAGTTAGCTATGACAGCGGTTATGGCCCAGCTGGGTTCTTATGTGCCGGCTGAGAGCGCCTATTTGCCTATTTTCGATGCTATCTTTACCCGCATTGGAGCAGCGGATGACTTGGTTTCAGGTCAATCAACCTTCATGGTGGAGATGATGGAGGCCAACAATGCCATTTCGCATGCGACCAAGAATTCCTTGATTCTCTTTGATGAGTTAGGTCGAGGAACTGCGACTTATGATGGGATGGCTCTTGCCCAGTCCATCATCGAATACATTCATGAACATATCGGAGCCAAAACCCTCTTTGCGACCCACTACCATGAGTTGACCAGTCTGGAGTCCAGTTTGGAGCACTTGGTCAATGTTCACGTGGCAACCTTGGAGCAGGGTGGGCACGTGACCTTCCTTCACAAGATCGAACCAGGACCTGCTGATAAATCCTACGGTATCCATGTTGCTAAGATCGCTGGCTTACCGGGAGAACTTTTAGCAAGAGCGGATAAGATTTTGACACAACTGGAGAGTCAGGGACAAGAAAGCCCAGCTCCGATGAGGCAAACTAGCGCCGTCACGGAACAGATTTCTCTCTTTGATACGCCTGAAGAACATCCTATCCTAGCAGAATTAGCTCAACTGGATGTGTACAACATGACACCTATGCAGGCTATGAATGTCTTAGTTGAGTTCAAACAAAAATTATAAAAAAAATCCCACTCATGCATTTGTGAGTGGGTTTTTCTATATTACTTTTTATGGGCCAAAAGTTGATTGATGTGGTCCACTTTTTTAGCTTCTCTTTTATAGAGGATAGTCCAGATGATAAGGTAGACAATCGCAAACTCTGGAATGAGCTGGAGATAGAAGGTCCAGTGGAAGGGGAACCAACCAGCCAGAGTTGCTAGTGGAACAAAGCCAGCCAGCATGAGGAAGAAATGGGAAAGTGTGGCACGGAGCAAGCTCCAGTCACGGCTGAATAAACGACTGCCAAAGCTAAAGAGAACACCGATAGCTGACCAGATGACCATACAGTAGAGCAAGACTAGAGCACCGTGAACCTGATGTTGAGCCATCGCTTGGCCGATAAGAGACTCGGGGCTTAGTGGGGCATAGGTATTTGGTGCATAAATGAGTGAAAAGAGGATAGAGAGGATGAGGCCGATAAGTACACCAGCGGCTGCATCGTGAAAGATTTGTTTTTTCATAGTTCTAATTTCTCCTTGATGGTTTTTAGGTAACGGCGTGAAGAGTAGGTGAAGCTTTCATTTTTTAAGAAAATTTCAACCAGACCGTTGGGCGTGAGCTTGAGATGAGAGATGGAGTCGATATTGACGATTTCTGATTGGGAAATTTGGATAAATGTGGTCGGCAGAATGTCAAGAACTTGATAGAGACGCAAATCAATAGTGTAGGTATGAGATGCAGTTTCTGCAAGAACCTTGCGATTCTCGATATAGAAGCGTTGAATCTTGCTAATCTTAACTAGATAGACCTGGTCATCAATCTTTCCTTTGATTGTTTCTTTTTGGTCAAGATTTTCTGCGAACTCGATGACTTTCTGGACTTTTTCGGTCGGCTGAGGAGTTTGGACAATCAGCTTTTCCTCCTCATAAGTCTCCTTAATCTGTAGTTCTACTTTCATAAATTTCCCTCCTTACATTTCATACAAAATTGTGATCACTTCCTGTACACCTTTATTAAACACTATTTTACGACCCATGGCAAGAGCTTTTGTCTATGTGGAGAGATTTGGAGTCTATGTGGTATTTGCTTTTTCTGGTAACATCTGAAATATGGTATAATAGCACTAATCAATTTCTAGGAAAATAGATACAGAAAGGGGCTGAAAGATGTCTCATATTATTGAATTGCCAGAAGTGTTGGCAAACCAGATCGCGGCAGGAGAGGTCATTGAACGTCCTGCCAGTGTGGTCAAAGAGTTGGTAGAAAATGCCATTGATGCGGGTTCTAGCCAGATTATCATTGAGATTGAGGAAGCTGGTCTTAAGAAGATTCAAATCACAGATAATGGTCATGGAATTGCCCACGATGAGGTGGAGTTGGCCCTGCGTCGACATGCGACCAGTAAGATAAAAAATCAAGCAGACCTCTTTCGGATTCGGACACTCGGTTTTCGTGGTGAAGCCCTGCCTTCTATCGCTTCTGTCAGTGTGCTGACTCTGTTGACAGCGGTGGATGGTGCGAGTCATGGGACTAAGCTCGTTGCGCGTGGGGGTGAAGTTGAGGAAGTCATTCCAGCGACTAGTCCTGTGGGGACCAAGGTTTGTGCGGAGGACCTCTTTTTCAACACACCTGCCCGCCTCAAGTATATGAAGAGCCAGCAAGCTGAGCTGTCTCATATCATTGATATTGTCAACCGTCTGGGATTGGCTCATCCCGAGATTTCTTTTAGTTTAATCAGTGATGGCAAGGAAATGACGCGGACAGCAGGGACTGGTCAACTGCGTCAAGCCATCGCAGGGATTTACGGTTTGGTGAGTGCTAAGAAGATGATTGAAATTGAGAACTCTGACTTAGATTTCGAAATTACAGGTTTTGTGTCTCTGCCTGAGTTAACCCGAGCAAATCGCAACTATATCAGCCTCTTCATCAATGGCCGTTATATCAAGAACTTTCTACTCAACCGTGCTATTCTTGACGGTTATGGAAGCAAGCTCATGGTAGGGCGTTTTCCACTGGCTGTCATTCACATCCATATTGATCCTTATTTGGCAGATGTCAATGTGCATCCGACCAAGCAAGAAGTGCGGATTTCTAAGGAAAGAGAACTGATGGCGCTGCTTTCAGAGGCTATTTCAAATAGTCTCAAGGAACAAGCCTTGATACCTGATGCTTTAGAAAATCTTGCCAAGTCGACCGTTCGTAATCGTCAAAAGGTAGAGCAGACCATTCTCCCACTCAAAGAAAATACGCTTTACTATGAACAAACAGAAGTAACAAGACCGACTCAAGTTGAGGTTTCAGACCATCAAGTAGGCTTGACTGAAGAAAGACAGGATTTAACCCTGTTTGCCAAGGAAACCTTGGACCAGTTGACC
This sequence comes from Streptococcus oralis subsp. dentisani, assembly GCF_002096685.1. GTDB lineage: Bacteria > Bacillota > Bacilli > Lactobacillales > Streptococcaceae > Streptococcus > Streptococcus oralis_AD. Next base: position 163,331 of record NZ_NCVA01000040.1, read on the forward strand.
AAGCCTGCAAAACTGCATTTTGCAGAGAGAAAGCCAGCTAGCTATGACCAACTAGACCATCCAGAGTTGGACCTTGCTAGTCTCGATAAAGCCTATGATAAGCTGGAGCGAGAAGAATCATCAAGCTTTCCAGAATTGGAATTTTTCGGACAGATGCACGGGACTTATCTCTTTGCCCAGGGGCGAGATGGACTCTATATCATTGACCAGCATGCAGCTCAGGAGCGGGTTAAGTACGAGGAATACCGTGAAAGCATCGGCAATGTTGACCAGAGTCAGCAGCAACTCTTAGTGCCCTACATCTTTGAATTTCCTGCGGATGATGCCCTTCGTCTTAGAGAAAGAATGCCTCTCCTAGAGGAAGTAGGTGTTTTTCTAGCAGAGTATGGAGAAAATCAATTTATCCTGCGTGAACATCCTATTTGGATGGCCGAAGAGGAAATCGAATCTGGTATCTATGAGATGTGCGATATGCTCCTCTTAACTAAAGAAGTTTCGATCAAGAAATACCGAGCAGAGCTGGCTATCATGATGTCCTGCAAGCGGTCGATCAAGGCCAATCACCGTATCGATGACCATTCAGCCAGACAGCTCCTTTATCAGCTTTCTCAATGTGATAACCCCTACAACTGTCCACACGGACGTCCCGTTTTGGTGCATTTTACCAAGTCAGATATGGAAAAAATGTTCCGACGCATTCAGGAAAATCATACGAGTCTTCGTGAGTTGGGGAAATATTAAGAACACAAAAAGCCTTTGTTCCTTTTGAACAAGGCTTTTTAGTTTTTCTAAGGTGGGAACTTGATTGGACATGGGCAACTTGACACGATATTTACACTTGCTTGACAAGACCAGTTCTATAAAAATGTTGTGAAAACTGAATTAGGTGATTCCAGGCTTTGTAGAATCGTCGTTGTCTGAAGGAGTCTCAAGACCAATGACCTTATCAAGATAACGTTGTTTGGTTTTGAGAACCTTATTGATAGCGACAGCAGAAGCGATTAAGAGAACGAAGGTTAGCCAGATCCAAGCGGTGAATTCAGCTGGAAAACTAGAACCGGCTAAAAAGAGATAGATAGCCAGAGCCAATACAAAAATATAAATCACCTGCCAAAGACCAAAGGATTTAACCTTTTTATAGTAGTTGTCTTTGTCTTCCTCCAAAATCACTGCTGTGGAAACTTTTTCAATGCTTTCATCCAGTAGTAGATAGTCAGTTGTCACTTGAAAAATCTTGCTTATTTCAATGATTTTTTCGATTTCAGGAAGGACTTGTCCAGACTCCCATTTGGAGATGCTTTGCCGAGAAACATTGATTTGTTCTGCTAGCTTTTCTTGGGACCAACCTTTTTCCTTTCGGAGTTCAAATAGTTTTTCTGCGAGTTTCATCATTCTATCCTCCTTTTTCTACTTCTATCCTAACAATTTTTACTTATAAAGAGAATACAATCTCCTGTACAATTTGTCAACCACCGGTTGCACTTGTGTTTGCAGTTTTCAGCAAAAAAATATGATATACTAGGTAAGAAAAAGCGAAGAAATTATGAAAAAGGAATGAAAGATGAAAGAATTTTTTGCCCTCCCCAAGCAAATTCAAATGCGGGAATGGATGAGCTTTGTAGCACGGATTTTAGAGAGTGCCATTACTCCTTTTATGGCCATGTACTATGTTCAATATTTTGGAGCCTTTTGGGCGGGGTTATTGATGATCACAACCAAACTCATTGGTTTTTTAGCTGGGCTGTATGGTGGACATTTGGCGGATCTTTGGGGACGTAAGAAAGTCATTGACTGGGGAAACTTTGGTCTTGCGAGTGGCTACTTTCTTGTGCTGCTGGCAAATATGCCTAATCATATTTTTCCCTTTTTGACTTTTGTCGGAATGTTGCTGGCAGAGACCGCAGGAACTTTCTCTTGGCCGGCTATTGATGCGATGATTATTGATTTGACCGACGAGCAAAATCGCCGTTTCGTTTATACGATTAGTTATTGGTTTGTCAATGTATCCGTTATGTTAGGAGCAGGGCTTGCAGGTTTCTTTTACGACCACCATTTTTTTGAGTTGCTTCTGGTTTTGACGGTAATTAGCTTCTTGAATTTTTTCCTCGCTTGGAAATATTTTTCAGAAAGCAAGCCAGCTAATCTGGTCTTTGAGCATGGTAGCAGTCCTTTGGCAACTGTGAAAAATTATGCTTCTGTTTTTCAGGACAAAATTTTCCTACTTTATACGTTAGGGACTGTATTTAATGGTGTTATCTGGTTGCAAATTGACAATTATATACCCGTTCATTTGAAAGAGTCATTCATCGCGAGTAGTATTTTCGGTATTCATATTTCAGGAGCTAAGATGCTCAGTATCATGGTCTTTATCAATACCCTGATTATTGTTTGCTTCATAACGACTGCCAATCGTTTGACCAAGGAAATGAAGCTCATACCGCAGTTTTTATTGGGAAGTATTATCTTTGACTTGGGTATGCTTTTCACCATTGTCTTCAGGAGTTTCTGGGCTCTGTTTTTGCTAGCCATTCTCTATACTATGGGGGAACTCATCTGCATGCCGCCAAGCCAAGTTTTGCGGGCGGAAATGATGAATGAGAATAAGCTCGGAACCTACTCAGGTTTCCTTAATATGGCGCAGCCTTTAGCGTCTATTTTAGCGGGGGCGATGATTTCTATCAGCGCTGCAACAGGTGCTGTAGGTGTTTGGCTCGTTTTTATTGTGTGTGCAGTACTTGGGTTGCTTCTTATCATCAGAGCAGCGCATTTACAAGGAATTGCAAATCAATTATAGAAAGTGAAAATTATGTACGAATATCTAAAAGGAATCATTACCAAAATCACTGCTAAATACATCGTCCTAGAAGCTAACGGTATCGGCTATATCCTGCATGTGGCCAATCCTTATGCCTATTCAGGTCAGGTCAATCAAGAAACTCAGATTTATGTGCACCAAGTTGTCCGTGAGGATGCCCATCTGCTTTACGGCTTTCGTTCAGAAGACGAGAAGAAGCTCTTTCTCAGCTTGATTTCGGTCTCAGGGATTGGTCCTGTGTCAGCTCTTGCTATTATCGCTGCCGATGACAATGCTGGCTTGGTTCAGGCGATCGAGACTAAGAACATCACCTACTTGACCAAGTTCCCTAAAATTGGCAAGAAAACAGCCCAACAGATGGTGCTGGACTTGGAAGGCAAGGTAGTCGTGGCTAGTGATGACCTTCCTGCCAAGGTGGCAGTGCAAACCAGCGCTGAAAACCAAGAACTGGAAGAAGCTATGGAAGCCATGTTGGCACTGGGCTACAAGGCAACCGAGCTTAAGAAAATCAAGAAATTCTTTGAAGGAACGACAGACACAGCTGAGAACTATATCAAGTCGGCCCTTAAGATGTTGGTAAAATAGGAGATTTTTATGACAAAACGCTGTGGTTGGGTTAAAATGAACAACCCATTATATGTGGCCTATCATGATGAAGAGTGGGGCCAACCCCTTCATGATGACCGTGCTCTTTTTGAGTTGCTTTGTTTGGAAACTTACCAGTCGGGTCTATCTTGGGAAACGGTACTAAACAAACGCCAAGGATTCCGAGAAGCATTTCATGGCTATCAAATTCAAGAGGTCGCGGAAATGACAGATGGGGAGTTGGAAGCCATGTTAGAGAATCCAGCCATCATTCGAAATCGAGCCAAGATTTTTGCGACGCGTGCCAACGCCCAAGCATTTTTACAAGTCCAGAAAACCTTTGGCTCTTTTGACGCTTATCTCTGGTCCTTTGTTGAGGGAAAAACGATCGTGAATGATGTTCCTGACTATCACCTAGCACCTGCTAAAACAGCCTTGTCTGAAAAGTTATCTCAAGATCTCAAAAAACGAGGCTTCAAGTTCACAGGTCCAGTCGCAGTTTTAGCTTTTCTACAAGCGGCAGGTCTGATTGACGACCACGAAAATGATTGTGAGTGGAAAAGCGGAAATAAGTGAGTGCAGGCGTCTAATTATCTGAGAATATAGAAAAAGCTGAGATGAGTTTCTCAGCTTTTTGATTATATGCTAGTAATTTTTATAGTGCAGTGAGAAATGTCAGTCCACCTAAGACAACGCCGGCTGAGTTTGGAATAATTAGTATCCAATCCTTCTTAGGTTCTTTTGTCCATCCGTAAATAACCCAAATTAAACAAGATACTGCTGCGGATAAAGGCTGGAATGGTTGAGCTTTGTTGCCTTGTAAATTGGCAAAAATTTGTGGGATGTAGGCGATAAATACAATAATCCCGATAAAGGCCCCGATTGAACCGACAATTTGATTTATTTTTTGTTTAGTCATATATACCTCCTTCAAAAAGATATCATAAAAATAAGCAAAATGCAATAAATTCAGACACAAATTGTAACGAAAATCAATACCAAAGCACAAAAATGGAGAAATTGTTTATTTTTTGTTATAGTCAAAGCGAATGACTTGCTCCTGTGCATCTACATAGGCATGGACGCCAAAGGGAACAATGGCTCTTGGCGTTGCGTGGCCGACATTTAGATTATAGACAATCGGGATATTGTTATCAATGATATCCAATAGTGCTTCCTTATAGTCGTCATAGAAGGTTTCATCCATTGGCTTTCCGACCAAGAGTCCGCTGATGACCTCAAATACCCCAGTTTCTTTCAAAGCCAGCAACATCTTTTTGAAATCCTCAGGCTCAGGCTTTTCTTCGCTTGTTTCTAACAAGAGAATCTTTCCTTCCCAGTCGGATAAGTCAGGGAAGAGTTTGTACTTTTGGCAGAGGTCCGTGCTGTCTGCGTATCGAGAATTGTCAAAGATATCGTAGAGTGATTCAAGGCAACCACCGAGAATTTCTCCCTCAAACTGAGCATTTCCTTGCAACAAATCAAAGCCTGTATTTACATGACTGATACGAGCTGTTCCCAGAGCCTTGGGACTAAAATCAGTTCGTTCCTCATACCAAATGTCGCTAGGGCGGATTTCTGAGATTCTTCCTGTCTTGATCAGTTCTTTAAAGTAGTGGAGGCTATAGGGCAACATCTTCTTGTCTAATTCACAAATGTCAGCTAGAAAGGATTGCCCATAAAAAGTCTTAATCTCTAGTTTGTGCAACATAAGGTGGTTCATGGTTGTATCCGAGAAGCCAAGAAAAATCTTTTGTTGGATAACCTTTTGGAGCTGGTCGTTTTCAAAAAGGTAGGGTAGCAAGCGATAGGTATCATCCCCACCGATGGCGCATAGGATCATGTCGATGCTATCATCAGAAAAGGCCTGCATCAAATCCTCTGCACGCGCCTCAGGATGGTCCTTGATAAAGTCTAACCCTTTTAGCGAATGGGGCAAGAAGACAGAATTGAGTCCCAAATCCTTGAGACGTTGGAGACCCAAGTCGACTTCGTATTTGACAAAATCCTCTCCGATAACACCACTAGACAAACTAACAATACCAATAGTAGAAACCATATCTCATCCTCCTAGAAATAGATTGATACTCTTCGAAAATCAAATTCAAACCACGTCAGCTTTGCCTTGCCGTATATATGTTACTGACCTCGTCAGTTCTATCTACAACCTCAAAGCAGTGCTTTGAGCAACCTGCGGCTAGCTTCCTAGTTTGCTCTTTGATTTTCATTGAGTATGAGCCTATTCTATCACAAAAGATGAGAGAAAACTATAGGAATTAGAGTCAGAAGTACTATTGAATCTCAAGAAAGCAAGTGAAAAAGCAACCGCCTGTGCAGTTGCTTTTCGTTTTTCTAATCTCACTAGATATGAGTTACTTGGTCAACTCTTGATTATAGGAGAGGGCTAAATCAATCCAGTAAGGAAGTTCTTTTTGACCTTCGATATCTAGGTCTATATAGCCATGATAAGGTCGCCCTCTCATCAATGTGGTATGAGCTCCTGTTCGGGGTAGAACTTGCTTTTCCATTTCTTTGCCAATTCTCACCATAACCAGCTCGTCCTTTCTGGAACTGACTGTAAGGACCATTTTCCCACGAATCATAAAGGCCAGGCCACCAAACAGTTTCTTTTCTTCTAGCTCTTCTTCGAAAATTTGGGGAGGAAGTTTGAGTGCTAGAATTTTTCGAATCTGCTGAGCTAAAGATTGACTATATGCCATAGCGTTTCACTTTTCTTAATAACGTGATGGGCCCGCGCTTGCACTTCGGATATTGAAACGTTTCTTGAGATAGAAGCGAAGAGCGAGAAGGGTAGCTCCCAGGATAGCCAAAGGCAATGGAGCAAGGACTGGATTGAGGTTTGCTGGTAGGAAGCTTGTTGCAAAGAAGACAACCAACCAAAGGACCATAGAAGCCAGGATAACGAGGATTGACTTCCAGAATGGAGGACGTTGGCTACGGTCTGTGTCTGGTCCATAGTACTGGTAGACAAAGTAGTACATCAAGTAGAAGGCAAGTCCTCCTACAAGTCCAACCAACAAGAGGGTAATCAACCCATAGCCAATAGCCTGATCTGTAGAGAAGAAGGTAGTCAGAGCGCTAACCAATGCAAAGAGACTGGTGATAAAAAGGGCTGAGTCCATAATCATGAGTTTTGGATCGTCATTTTCTTTTGGATGCTCTTTTTCATATTGCTCCTTGACAGTGAAGCTATGAGCCCAGTGGGTTGGAGCCCCGTAGAGGGAACGTGCAGTCGTCCCTTTGGCTTGCTCTTCAAGGATTTGGGGAATAACTTCTTCAAAGATAGTCTTGATTTCAGCATCTGTTTTGCCGTCTTTGAGAAATTGTTGGGTAGCGATGTGGATAAACTCTTGGTTTTTCTTGGTTAGTTTTTGTAAATCAATCTGAGACATAGGGGATTCCTCTTAGAACCATTTTTTATGGATGAGATAGAGAGTGAGTGAGACACTCATAGCAAAGGCGATAAAGACGATTAACCAGAAGGCGTGTGGCTCACCGTTTAGAGGGATTTCATTATCTTTAAAGTTCATCCCGTAGGCTGAGAAGATCATGGTCGGGATAGACATGACAATGGTCACGAGTGCCAAGGTTTTCATGATGTTGTTCTGGTTGTTGGAAATGATAGAGGCAAAGGTCTCTGTCATAGAGTGAAGGACGTTTCCATAGATATCTGCCATCTCGATGGCCTGTTGGGTTTCAATCAGGGTATCTTCGAGCAGGTCTTGGTCCTCTAGGTATTTCTTGATATTGCTAGTTGCGCTGGTCAATTTCTTAATCACGCGCTCATTTGTCTTAAGTGAGGCTTTGAAATAGACGATGGTCTTTTCCAATTCCATGAGCTCGATCAGTTCTTCGTTTCGAGTAGACTTGTGAAGTTGACTTTCGATTTGTTCACTCTTACGGTCGATCGAACGAAGGGCCGTAAGGTAAAGCTCAGCGTTGCGGTAGAGAATCTGGAAGATAAAGCGTGAACGCATGAAGGTGTAAAAGTTACGCAGTCTACGGTTGATAAAGACATCAAGAACTGGGAGGGCTTCCAAGCAGGTGGTGATAATGGTTTCCTCGGTGATGATAATTCCCAGCGGAATCGTTACGTAGTAGGTGCGGTTGTTTCTCTCCTCTGTGATGGGAACGTCTACGATGATCAAAGTATACTCATCTTCGATGGTAATACGGGACATTTCTTCCGCATCAAGTGGTGCTCGGAGGTCGGTGATGTCGATATCGAAGGCGTTGGCGATTTCCAACGATTCATTTTGTGTAGGATTGACGAGGTTGATCCAAGTACCCGGTTCAAGCGTGTCGATCTCTTTAAATTCAGTTGTTGTTGAGAGAAAAACTTGTTTCATATCCCCTATCCTTTCCTACTATTCAGTGATTCATTTTTTGCACCGTACTATTATACTATAAAAACAGCTTTTTGGGTAATAGAATTTCACATTTTTTGGTATAATGGAAAGCAATAATGGACTAGAAAGAACAAAGATGCAAGATAAAATTGTGATTCATGGGGCGCGTGCCCATAACTTAAAAAATATCGATGTGGAGATTCCGCGAGACAAGTTGGTTGTCGTGACCGGTTTGTCGGGTTCTGGGAAATCCAGTCTGGCTTTTGATACCCTCTATGCCGAGGGGCAACGTCGCTATGTGGAGAGTCTATCAGCCTATGCTCGCCAGTTTTTGGGCAATATGGAAAAACCAGATGTGGATGCCATTGATGGTCTCAGCCCAGCTATTTCCATCGACCAGAAAACGACTAGCAAAAACCCTCGCTCAACCGTGGGAACTACGACTGAAATCAATGACTATCTGCGTCTCCTCTACGCACGTGTGGGGACGCCTTACTGTATCAACGGGCATGGAGCTATCAAGGCTTCTTCTGTGGAGCAAATTGTGGATAAGGTTTTGGAATTGCCAGAACGCCAGCGCCTGCAAATCTTAGCACCAGTTATCCGTAAGAAAAAAGGACAGCATAAGAGTGTCATTGAAAAGGTTCAGAAAGATGGTTATGTCCGCGTCCGTGTGGATGGGGAGGTCTATGATGTGACTGAAGTTCCAGAGTTGTCCAAGAGCAAGCAACACAATATCGATGTCGTGGTTGACCGTATTGTCATCAAGGAGGGTATCCGTAGCCGTCTCTTTGACTCCATTGAGGCTGCCCTTCGTATCGCAGAAGGCTATGTGATTATCGACACTATGGACGATTCGGAGTTGCTCTTCTCTGAGCACTATGCCTGCCCGGTTTGTGGTTTTACCGTACCAGAGTTAGAGCCTCGTCTCTTCTCCTTTAATGCTCCCTTTGGCTCTTGTAGCGAGTGTGACGGTTTGGGCATCAAGCTGGAGGTGGATACTGATTTGGTGGTTCCTGATGCCAGCAAAACCTTGCGTGAGGGTGCCCTAGCACCTTGGAATCCTATCTCATCCAACTACTATCCAAACATGCTAGAGCAGGCCATGACAGCCTTTGGAGTAGATATGGATAAGCCTTTTGAGGATTTGTCAGAAGAAGATAAGAACTTGATTCTCTACGGCTCAGATGGCAAGGAATTCCATTTCCACTATGAGAATGAATTTGGTGGTGTGCGCGATATTGACATTCCTTTTGAGGGAGTTGTCAATAATATCAAGCGTCGTTACCATGAAACCAATAGTGACTACACGCGCACCCAGATGCGCCTCTACATGAATGAGCTGACCTGTGGAACTTGTCACGGCTACCGTCTCAATGACCAGGCCTTGTCTGTCCGTGTGGGTGGTGAGCAAGGACCGCATATCGGTGAAATTTCGGACCTGTCTATCGCAGACCATTTGGAATTAGTGAGCCAGCTGACCTTATCTGAAAATGAAGCCATCATTGCCCGTCCCATTCTCAAGGAAATCAAGGATCGCTTGACCTTCCTCAATAATGTTGGTCTTAACTATCTGACCCTGTCGCGTTCGGCAGGAACCCTTTCAGGCGGGGAGAGCCAGCGTATTCGCTTAGCAACCCAGATTGGGTCCAATTTATCAGGTGTCCTTTATATCCTGGATGAGCCGTCCATCGGTCTTCACCAGAGGGATAATGACCGCCTGATTGCCAGTCTGAAAAAGATGCGTGACTTGGGGAATACCCTGATCGTGGTAGAACACGATGAGGATACCATGAGAGAGGCGGATTATCTAATCGACGTCGGTCCGGGTGCCGGTGTTTTTGGTGGGGAGATTGTTGCTGCAGGAACACCCAAGCAGGTGGCTCGCAACAGCAAGTCCATCACAGGTCAATATCTATCAGGTAAACGTGCCATTCCAGTGCCAACAGAGCGCCGTTCCGGAAATGGTCGTTTTATCGAGGTGACGGGAGCGCGTGAGAACAACTTGCAAAATATCACTGCTCGTTTCCCATTAGGAAAATTCATCGCAGTGACAGGTGTGTCAGGTTCAGGGAAATCGACCTTAATCAACAGTATCCTCAAAAAAGCCATTGCTCAAAAACTCAATCGCAACTCAGACAAGCCTGGTAAGTTTAAAACTATCACAGGGATTGAGCATGTAGACCGCTTGATTGACATTGACCAGAGCCCTATCGGACGGACGCCAAGGTCTAACCCAGCTACTTATACGGGAGTTTTTGATGATATACGTGACCTCTTTGCCCAGACAAATGAAGCCAAGATTCGTGGTTACAAGAAGGGCCGTTTCAGTTTCAACGTCAAGGGTGGTCGTTGTGAAGCCTGCTCAGGTGACGGGATTATCAAGATTGAGATGCATTTCTTGCCAGATGTTTACGTTGCTTGTGAGGTCTGCCACGGAACCCGCTACAATAGTGAAACCCTTGAAGTCCACTACAAGGAAAAGAATATCTCGCAAGTCTTGGATATGACCGTCAACGATGCGGTAGAGTTCTTCCAACACATTCCTAAGATTCAACGCAAACTTCAGACCATCAAGGATGTAGGGCTTGGCTATGTAACGCTAGGGCAACCGGCTACCACCCTTTCAGGTGGAGAAGCCCAGCGTATGAAGTTAGCTAGTGAACTCCACAAACGCTCGACAGGAAAATCTTTCTACATTCTGGATGAGCCAACGACAGGGCTTCATACTGAGGACATTGCTCGCTTGCTCAAGGTCTTAGCTCGCTTTGTCGACGATGGCAATACAGTCCTCGTCATCGAGCACAATTTGGATGTCATCAAGACGGCAGACCATATTATTGACCTAGGACCTGAGGGCGGTGTCGGTGGTGGAACCATCATCGCAACAGGAACTCCAGAAGAAGTAGCGGGCAATGAAGCCAGCTACACAGGACACTATTTGAAAGGAAAGTTACATCATGAATAAACGTGTACAAGCATTTCTAGCTAAAATGCAAGAAAAAGAACTAGATGGTATCATCATCAACAACCTTAAAAACGTCTATTATTTGACTGGTTTTTGGGGTTCAAATGGAACAGTCTTTATCAGCCGTGACCGTCAGATTTTGGTGACAGACTCTCGCTATATCATTGCAGCTAAGCAAGAAGTGACAGGTTTTGAGATTGTGGCTGACCGCGATGAATTGGCTGTTATTGCAGGCATTGTTAAGGATATGGGCTTGTCTCGGGTCGGTTTTGAGGACGAGATTGCGGTTTCTTATTACCACCGTATGCAGGCAGCTTTTGCAGGAATTGACTTGCTTCCACAGACTCAGTTTGTTGAAGCGCTCCGTATGATTAAAGATGAGAAAGAGATTGCGACTATTCGCAAGGCTTGTTCTATCTCAGACCAAGCTTTTCGCGATGCACTTGACTTTATCAAACCTGGAAAAACTGAGATCGAAATTGCCAACTTCCTTGACTTCCGTATGCGGGAGCTAGGAGCATCTGGCTTGTCTTTTGATACCATTTTAGCAAGTGGTATCAACTCTTCAAAACCCCATGCCCATCCAATGCACAAACCGGTTGAAGCGGGAGAAGCCATCACCATGGACTTCGGCTGTCTCTACGACCACTATGTTAGCGATATGACACGGACCATCTACCTCGGTCATGTCAGTGACGAGCAGGCAGAAATCTACAACACAGTTCTGAAAGCTAACCAAGCTCTGGTTGACCAAGCCAAGGCAGGTCTAGGTTTCCGTGACTTTGACAAAATTCCTCGTGATATCATTGTGGAAGCAGGCTATGGAGAATACTTTACACATGGTATCGGACACGGTATCGGACTGGACATCCACGAAGAACCCTACTTTAGCCAAACTTCCAAAGAAGTCATTAAATCTGGTATGGTCTTGACTGATGAACCGGGCATTTATATTGAAGGTAAATACGGGGTTCGTATTGAAGATGATATCTTAATTACAGATAACGGTTGTGAGTTATTGACACTTGCTCCAAAAGAATTGATTGTTATCTAAAAAATGAGATAAATCGTTGACTTTTATATTTTAAAGGTTTATACTGATAGACGAAAACGGTAGGTGAGGCTACCATAGGGATACGGATGACTACCGCAAAGCAGTGGAGACACTACTCGTTGGTCAACAGTCCTGGTCGCGAAGGCCAAGACTAAGCTCATTTCATTGCCCTATGGAGTTAAAGCTTGAACGAAAAAACAGATAATTAGTTTTTTAATCCTGCCATTTTATGGCAGGATTTTCTACTGTTTTAGAACAGGGAAAGGAGACAGACGATGCAAATTGACGACCACCCAGAACCGCACATACACAGCCAATCGCTGATTTGTGTCGTTCTGCCCTTATAAAGTGATTGGTCTCTGTGTATGAAACACATCATTCATACAGATAGGAGAAACCAATGAAAACTACAAAAGAAAGATTAGCAACAGCTATTCGCACACCTTTAAACGAAACTCTATCTTTTTACAAGACAAGTCTAACAGGTTTAACTGAGGAACAGATAGAAAAGAATCGTGATTTATATGGTGAAAATACCATCACCAAGGGTCAAGAAGACAGTATCCTCAAAAAGATTTACGAATCGATTATCAATCCATTTACAATCATCCTCCTTGTCATCGCTATGATCTCCATGGTGACCAACGTCTGGTTGGCGAAGCCTGGGCAAGAAGACCCGACGACCTCTATCATCATCGTCGTTCTCGTTCTAATCTCTGGTGGCATACGCTTTGTCCAAGAATTGCGGAGTGACAAGGCTGCGACCAATCTTTCAAAAATGATTGTGAATACAGCTACGGTTATTCGTGAAGGCCAGAGTTTAGAGATCGCAATTGAAGATTTGGTCGTTGGAGATATAGTCAAGTTAAGTGCTGGGGATATGATTCCAGCAGACCTCCTTTTGATTGAATCACGTGATTTCTTTGTCCAACAATCTGGCTTGACGGGTGAAAGTGATTCGGTTGAAAAATTGGCTTTGTCAAAAATGAGTCAGTCAAATTTTGATAGTCTGCTAGAAGCAGAAGCGCTCGCCTTCATGGGAACCAACGTGATATCAGGAAGTGCCAAGGCTTTGATTCTAGCGGTCGGTGATGACACCATGATGGGAGAGATCGAGCAGACTCTCAATACTTATGACGAGCCCACCTCTTTCGAACGGGATATGAACAGTATCTCCTGGCTTTTAATCCGTTTGATGTTGGTCATGGTTCCCATCGTATTTCTTTCCAATGGTTTGACGGATGGAGATTGGTTAGAGGCTGGCGTATTTGCTTTGAGCGTGGGTGTCGGGCTTACACCTGAGATGCTTCCCATGATCATCACGGCCAGTCTAGCAAAAGGCTCCATTATCATGGCCAAGGAAAAAGTCGTTATCAAAAAACTCAATGCCATACAAGATCTAGGTGCTATTGATATCCTATGCACGGATAAAACCGGAACCCTTACCCAAGACGAAATTGTCCTTGAATATCCTTTGGATATACATGGAGATTTGGATTTGTCTGTGTTGAGACGTGCCTACCTCAATTCCTATTTTCAAACGGGATTGAAAAACTTGATGGACCGTGCCATTATCAGTAGAACTGAAAAAGAAGCTAAAGAACACGCTATTCTACAAAATTTGGATACTAGCTTTCAAAAAATAGATGAATTGCCCTTTGATTTTGAACGCAGACGGATGAGTGTCATCGTCAAGGATGAGAATGAAGCTGTTAGTTTGGTAACCAAGGGTGCCTTAGAGGAGATGCTTGCGATTTCAACCCATGTGGAATATCAAGGTCAGATTAGCCCTCTGACGGATGATATCCGAGTGGAAATCTTAAAAGAAGTGGACCAACTCAATCAACAGGGCTTACGAGTCTTGGGAGTCGCTTATAAAACAGGCTTAAAGGAAGGTTTTGCTTACTCTGTTGAAGATGAAAAGGAGATGATTCTAACAGGATATCTTGCCTTCCTAGATCCACCAAAACCATCTGCAGCCCCTGCTATCCAAGCTTTGTTAGAACACGGTGTTCAAACAAAGATCTTGACGGGAGACAATGAGAAGGTAACCCAAGCAGTTTGCGAAAAAGTTGGTTTAGATGTTGATCAAATCTTGTTGGGTTCTGATATTGACGCCATGACGGACGAAGAGTTGGCCCAAGCAGTTCAGATGGTGACCGTCTTTGCCAAACTCTCTCCGGATCAAAAAGCACGAATCATTTTACAAATCAAATCGAATGGACATTGTGTCGGCTATATGGGAGATGGGATCAATGATGCCCCTTCTATGAAAGTGGCCGATGTGGGGATTTCTGTTGATACAGCAGTAGATATTGCCAAAGAAACGGCTGATGTCATTTTGCTAGATAAGGATTTGATGGTGCTTGAAAAAGGGCTGGTTGAAGGACGCAAAGTCTACGCTAATATGACCAAATATATCAAGATGACGGTCAGCTCTAATTTCGGGAACATTTTCTCTCTGTTAGTTTCTGGTATCTTTTTACCTTTCCTTCCTATGGCTCCGATTCACTTGATTGTGTTAAACCTCGTCTACGACCTTTCTTGCATTGCCTTGCCATTTGATAATGTAGATGAAGACTTTTTGAAGCATCCCCATAAGTGGGAAGCTAAGTCTATTACTCGTTTTATGATTTGGATGGGTCCGATTTCTTCTGCCTTTGATATTTTGACCTTTATCTTGCTCTATTTTGTCATTGTCCCAATGGCGACAGGTCAAGCTTATGCTCACGGAGCAGAGTCTGCAACGGGCTTTATCATCTTGTTCCAGACAGGTTGGTTCATTGAATCCATGTGGTCCCAAACTATGGTTATCCATATGCTCCGTTCAGCAAAGCTTCCTTTCTTGCAAAGTCGTCCGTCATGGTTTGTTCTTGGAACAACCTTGCTGGCAGCTAGCTTTGTGACTTTCCTTCCCTACTCTTCAATTGCTAGCCTTCTTCATTTAACCCCTTTGGAACCAATTTATTTCCTCTTTTTGCTTTTGATCATCGTTCTCTATATGATCAGTGTTACAGTAGTGAAACGAATCTATATCAAAAAATTTAAAAGTTGGCTATAAATTGATTTTGTCAAGAAAAAAGTACGAAAATCGCTAAAAAAGTTAAATTTTTTTAAAAATAGGTCGCAAGTCGGATGTTTTTTATGGTATAATAGACTAAACTGATAGTAACATGTAGCGAAAGGGGTAGGCACATGATTAAGATTTATACCGTCTCCAGTTGCACAAGCTGTAAGAAAGCGAAGACTTGGCTCAACGCACACCAGTTAAGTTATAAAGAACAAAACCTTGGTAAAGAAGGAATTACGAGAGAAGAACTACTTGATATTCTGACAAAGACAGATAATGGAATTGCCAGCATTGTATCATCAAAAAACCGCTATGCGAAAGCTTTAGGAGTTGACATCGAAGATTTGAGTGTCAATGAAGTACTCAACTTAATCATGGAAACGCCACGGATCTTAAAAAGTCCGATTCTAGTTGACGAGAAGCGTTTGCAGGTCGGTTACAAAGAAGATGATATCCGTGCCTTTTTACCACGCTCTGTCCGTAATGTAGAAAATGCAGAAGCACGTTTGCGTGCAGCTCTATAAACATCGAGGCTGGGGTATCTCCTAGCCTTGTTCATTTTTTATCAAAAAATTATGTGAGGAATTATGAAAAAGATAGTAATTGGCGCAGCTACTCTCCTCCTGCTACTTGCAGGATGTGGCCAAAAGAAGGAAACGACATCCAGTTCAAAACATGAATCCGAAACACTCCAGTCTACTCTGCCCGTTTTGGAAAATGCGGAAAAGAATACGGTTGTGACCAAGACTTTGATTTTCCCTGAGTCAGGAGATGGCGTCAAGCAAACGCAAACCATTACCTATAAAGGGAAACAATTTCTAAAATTGGTTATTCGGCAGATACGGCCCTTAAGTGAGGAATTGAAATCCTTTATCGCTGACCACGGTCTTGAAGAAACTCAAAAAGCTCTTTTAGAAGCAGAAGAAAAGGATGAAATGCTTCAGGAAGCGCGCAAATTGGCAGGTTTTACACTTGAAACCAAACTGCTCAGTGAGACTGAAATCCAGACCACAACGACCTATGATTTACAAGTCTTGGATGTCAAAAAGGCGTCACAGACAGATTATTTGAAAAATCTTGGCTTAGAGACTCTTTTGAAAAATGAACCAAGCCAATATATCGCAGACAGAGTGGCAAATGGTGCGACAGAACAGTAAGAAAATCCAAATAAATGGGTTGACTTAATTGTAGAACGTAAGGAAATATGCTATAATGGTACTATTCTAAGGAAAGAGGGTGTTAGAATGGGATTTACTGAAGAAACTGTACGTTTTAAATTGGATGATTCCAACAAGAAGGAAATCAGTGAAACGTTGACAGATGTCTATGCTTCTCTGAATGAAAAGGGTTATAATCCGATAAATCAAATCGTCGGTTATGTATTGAGTGGAGACCCTGCCTACGTTCCTCGTTACAATAATGCACGAAATCAAATTCGTAAGTATGAGCGTGATGAAATTGTTGAAGAATTGGTGCGCTATTACCTTAAAGGACAAGGAGTCGATCTATAATCTATGAGAATTATGGGATTGGACGTCGGTTCAAAAACAGTGGGTGTTGCGATTAGCGATCCACTAGGCTTCACCGCTCAAGGACTTGAAATCATCCAGATTAATGAGGATCAGGGCCAGTTTGGTTTTGACCGTATCAAGGAATTGGTTGATAGCTATAAGGTGGAACGTTTTGTAGTAGGTCTGCCTAAAAACATGAACAATACCAGCGGTCCGCGAGTAGAAGCTAGTCAAGCCTATGGAGCAAAACTAGAGGAACTTTTTAGTTTGCCAGTAGACTATCAGGATGAGCGCTTGACGACAGTCGCAGCTGAGCGTATGTTGATTGAACAAGCAGATATCAGCCGTAACAAACGCAAGAAAGTTATTGATAAGTTGGCTGCTCAGCTGATTTTGCAAAATTATTTAGATAGAAAATTTTAAGACAGAGGAGAAACTATGTCACACGATCACAACCATGACCACGAAGAACGCGAATTGATTACACTAGTAGACGAGCAAGGAAATGAAACCTTGTTTGAAATTCTTTTGACGATTGATGGGAAAGAAGAGTTTGGTAAAAACTATGTTCTCCTAGTGCCAGTTAACGCAGAAGAAGACGAAAACGGTGAAGTTGAAATCCAAGCTTACTCATTCATCGAAAACGAAGACGGAACAGAAGGCGAATTGCAACCAATCCCAGAAGACTCAGAAGACGAATGGAATATGATTGAAGAAGTCTTCAACAGCTTTATGGAGGAGTAAAAACGTCCAGGGGACGTTTTTAGCCCAACTCCTAAAAATTGGAAGAGTTGGAACATCCAGTGGATGTTTTTAGCCCACGTTGAAATTCATAGTAGCTAGTGATTAGCTAACCAGGTAAGAGGTTGGAATTTTTGTCCCGACCTCGCTTTTTATTTGTAATCATACTTTGATGCAGTAGTTGATTGTACTTTTGTTAAGGAGATGTGTGTGTTTGAAGTAGAAGAATGGCTGCATAGTCGGATTGGTTTAAACTTTAGATCTGGTCTTGGACGAATGCAGCGAGCTGTGGATTTGCTGGGAAATCCTGAGAAGACTTATCCTATTATCCACGTAACAGGGACTAACGGTAAGGGGTCAACTATCGCCTTTATGAGGGAGTTGTTTGTAGCTCATGGAAAAAAAGTTGGCACTTTTACCTCTCCTCATATCGTCAGTATCCATGATCGAATCTGTATCAATGGGCTACCGATCGTAGATGAAGACTTTACCCGTATAGCTAACCAAGTTAAGGAGATGGAAAAAACTCTTTTGGAAACTCATGACCAGTTGTCCTTTTTTGAGTTGCTGACCTTGATTGCTTTCCTCTATTTTAGGGAACAAGAAGTGGATTTGGTTTTGCTAGAAGTGGGGATAGGTGGTCTACTTGATACCACTAATGTCGTAACAGGAGAGATTGCAGTTATTACTTCGATTGGTCTAGATCATCAGGAGACCTTGGGCGATAGTTTGGAAGAAATAGCAGAGCAGAAAGCTGGTATCTTCAAGGCCGGCAAGAAGGCGGTCATTGCCAAGCTCGCTCCAGAAGCGGAGCTTGTCTGTCAAAGTAAAGCGAGAGAGTTAGCTGTTGACCTTTATCAAGCTGGGCAAGACTTCGCTTTGAAAGTTGGAAATTTCTCAAGTAGGATAGAAAGCTTTTCACAACTTAAAATCAGTTTGGAGGGTGCTTATCAGCAAGAAAATGCCGCCTTGGCTTTACAAACTTTTCTTCTGTTTATGGCGTCAAGAGGTGAAAGGGTCGAAGAAGAGTTTGTCAGACGGGCTTTGAAGGAGACACATTGGGCAGGTCGATTAGAACGGATTCGCCCGAAAATCTACCTAGATGGGGCTCACAATCTTCCAGCCTTGACTCGTCTAGTCGAGTTTATCCAGGGGAAAATCCAGCAAGGCTATCAGGTTCATATCCTTTTTGGTGCCCTTAAACGCAAGGATTATCAGGGGATGTTAGGCTATCTAACGGAGCAGTTGCCTCAGGTAAAACTTAAGGTAACAGGCTTTGACTACCAAGGCTCTCTGGATGAAAAGGATGTGGCGGGTTACGATTTGATTCCTTCCTATGGGGACTTTATCAGAGAATTTGAAGAAAAGGCCAATAACCAGAACTTGCTTTTCGTGACGGGGTCACTCTACTTTATCTCGGAAGTTCGAGCGAGTTTGGTTGGAAGCGATGGGACTAGTTGACCTTCTAGGTTTAAGTTGCTATACTGAAGGTAGGAGGTACATCTGGAAACGATTCCAGCAAAACATTGGCACAAAAAGAAAGGAAATCGCTATGAAAACGAAAACATTCACACTTTCTATTGCTTCCCTAGCAATTCTTAGTCTTTTAGCAGCTTGTGGACCTAAGGCACAAGCCCCTACCCAGCAATCTGCACAGCAATCATCTTCTCAACAAGAATCATCTTCTAGCGCTGCAACAAGTGCCAGCCAACCACAAGCCTCCTCAAGTCAGGACACTACTGCAGCTCAACCTACGAACATCGATGGTACCTATACTGGAAAAGATGAGAATGACCAGATTACTCTTGTTGTAACAGGTAAAACTGGTACATGGACTGAGGTCGAGCCAGATGGAGATAAGGAAATCAAGCAAGTCAGCTTTGAGCCAGAAAATCAACGTGTCATTATCGGAGATGATATTAAAATTTATGCGGTTAATGGTAATCAAATGATTATCGATGATATGGACCGAGAGGCATCTGACCGAATAGTCTTAACGAAGCAATAATGATTAAGTAAAAGTTCCAATGAGATGAAATCCATCTTTTTGGAGCTTTTTTTCTTGAAAAAGTGGCTGGCTGTTCTTTACTAACTTTTTACTTAAAATGCTTACAAATATTTGTAAAATACCCTATAACATCGTATACTTATAGTAAATAATCAAATAGCGCAGAGGCGCAGGAGGAAAAACATATGGCTACATTTTACGTTCCATCAGTTAACCTTATTGGTAAAGGTGTTGTAAATGAAGTAGGTCCGTATATCAAGGAATTGGGGTATAAGAAGGCTCTTTTGGTGACAGATAAGTTCATCGAGGGAAGTGATATTTTACCTAAGGTCCTAAAACCATTATATGCTGAAGGGATCGAATATGTGATCTTTAGTGATGTGGAGCCAAATCCGACTTGCAAGAACGTCACAGACGGAGTGGCTGCCCTGAAAGAGCATGGATGCGACTTTATCATCAGTCTTGGAGGAGGGTCTCCTCAGGATGCAGCTAGTTGTATCTCTATCATCGCTACAAATGGCGGAAAGCCACAGGACTACGAAGGTCTCCACAAGTCTGCTAAAAAAGGGTTGCCAGTGGTTGCGATCAACACAACAGCTGGAACTTCTGCAGAAATCACCATTAACTATGTTATTACTGACGAAGAGCGCAAGGTCAAGATGGTAATGGTTGATAAGAATAGCCTTGCCCTTATCTCTGTCAATGATCCAGAACTCATGCTTTCAAAGCCGAAAGGATTGACAGCAGCGACAGGTATGGATGCTCTTACTCACGCTGTCGAGGCTTTAGTAACACCAGGTGCTTATAATGTGACCAAGAAACTTTCTATCGGAGCGATTGAACTCATCAAGGAGTATCTTCCTCGTGCTGTGTCAAATGGCCAAGATATTGAAGCGCGTGAGGCTATGGTCAATGCCATCTTCCTCGGTGGTATGAGCTTTAACAATGCTGGTTTGGGTTATGTTCATTCTATGGCTCACCAACTCGGTGCGGTATATAACTTGCCACATGGTGTCTGCTGTGCCATGCTTCTCCCAGTTGTAGAACGTGAAAATGCCAAGCGTGTACCAGAAGCTTTCCGCAATGTGGCCAAGGCCTTGGGACTCCATGTTGAAGGGAAAACAGACCAAGAATGTGCTGACTATGCTATCGCTGAGATTGAGAAACTTTCTGAAACTGTTGGTATTCCGAAGAAACTCACTGAACTCGGTATCCAAGAAAAAGACTTTGACTTTGACTACCTTTCTAAGAATGCTTTGATTGATGCATGTGCGCCAGGCAATCCATTTATGCCAACTTTAGAAGAAACCATTGCTCTCTACAAAGAACTCTTCTAAGGATTAAGTAGAGTGGAAGCGACGTATTCCCCAACATATAAATAATATTGGAAAGAACTATCATTTTGGTAGTTCTTTTTTTAAAAATTTGCTATCCTAGACATATGAGAAAAATCAAAATTGATGTGGTTGTAGTTCCTTTGAGTGGGCATCTCTTCCCAACACTGAATTTACTTGCACCCTTGTTGAAGGATCCCTTGTATGAGATTCGATTATTTACAGGGCCGCAACGAAAAACTGTAGCAGAGGAGATGGGATTCCGGGTGATTCCCATTTTAGAAAATTGTGTAGATGAGTTTGAGCGTGTAGCCAACAATGAAGGTCAATTAAACCTGTTTTCTGCTTATCGACAGTTGTCAGCTAGCCTTGATTTGATCAATGTGGTTTCAGATCAATTAGTGCAAGAGTGGCAGAAAAATAGACCGGATATTGTGATTGCGGATTTTATAACCCTCTCTGGAGGACTTGTAGCGGAACAGTTGAATATTCCCTGGATTACCACGATGGCGACACAGTTTGCCATTGAAACGACAGATGGACCGCCTTGTTTCTTTGGAGGAATGGGCAGTCCAAAAACATCTTTCCAATCTGGTCTGCAATGGCTAGGAAGAAAAGGGACTCGTTTAGGGAAACGAATCGTAAGCTTTTTATTGAGAGAACGATTGAAACGTTACGATTTTAAGCTTTACAATCAGAAAGGTCAGGAAACCATCTATTCACCCTATTCCATCTTGGGAATTGGGATGAAAGAGTTGGAGCTGAAAAGTGGTTTTCCAGAGCACTACCTTTGGGTGGGACCTTTTGGGTCTTCGATTGAGAGGGCAGAAAATTATCCCCTCGATTTGTCTCCTTATGCAGGTTATAAGAAGGTCCTCGTATCTTGTGGGACTCAGCTAGCATGGGCTAAAGACAATCTCCTCTATCAGACACAACAATTGGCAGAAGCACATCCGGACTGTCACTTCTTTGTGACTCTGGGGTTTGGCGGACAAGACTTCCAATGTGAAGAGCTCATGGACAATGTTTCTGTGGTATCCTATCTTCCCTATAAGGAGTACATTCCTCAGATGGATTATGTGATTCATCATGGTGGTGCAGGTATTTTTTACCAGTGTATCATCTATGGTAAGCCTGCCTTGATTCTCCCCCATGACTATGATCAGTATGACTATGCAGTTCGTGGATTAGAGGCAGGGATTGCCTTGACTGCTAAACGAGAGGATACGCAAGCGATTGGACGCGCCTTTGATGAGTTGTTGGCTAGAGATGACTGGCCAGACTTAAACAAACTTAGTCGTGCAGCTCAAATCTATCAGCCAACAGAGATTCTGAAGAGCGAAATACATCGGCTCTTAGGGGACAAGGAGAAGTAAAGAATGAAGAAAGTATTGGTAACAGGTGCTACGGGCTTTCTAGGCAAGTATGTTGTTGAAGAGCTCAGTCAGCAGGGCTATCAGGTACGTGCTTTTGGACGCAATCGCAAGGTGGGTCAGTCTTTAGAGAACTCCTCTGTGGCATTTTTTCAGGGAGATTTGACCAAGCAAGAGGATTTGGCTCGGGCTTGTCAGGGGATGGACATGGTTGTGCATGCGGGTGCTCTTTCTACCGTTTGGGGGCCTTGGGAGGATTTCTACCAGACAAATGTCTTAGGGACCAAGTATGTTCTGGATGCTTGCCGAGGGGCTGGTATTCAGCGTTTGGTTTATGTGTCCTCGCCTAGCATCTATGCTGCGCCTCGAGATCAGTTAGCTATCAAAGAAAGTGCTGCGCCTCAGGAAAATAATCTGAACAACTACATTCGTAGTAAGCTGGCTTCGGAGAAGCTGTTTAAGGATTATCCCGATGTTCCGAGTATTATCTTACGACCTCGTGGGCTTTTTGGGATTGGGGATACCAGTATTTTGCCCCGAGTTCTCAAACTCAGTCAGAAGATTGGCATTCCCTTAATAGGAGACGGTCGTCAGCTCATGGATATGACCTGTGTGGAAAATGTCGCTCTGGCAATTCGCTTGGCACTAGAGACCTCTCAAGCTAGTGGCGAAGTATATAACATCACCAATGGAGAACCAAGGGAATTTAGGAGTCTGATAGAAGAAACCTTGAGAGGGCTAGGCTATCCGATAACATACAGAAGAGTACCAGCTCCTCTTCTTTCAGTTATTGCTACTAGTTTAGAGTTTCTGTATAAGGTCTTGAAACTCAAAGGTGAACCGCCTCTGACACGCTATACCTATTATCTGCTCCGTTATAGTCAGACGCTGGACATCAGCAAGGCGGAGCGAGACTTGGGTTATCGCCCTCAAATCAGTATTTCGGAAGGGATTGAACAATATGTCCAAGATTATCGAAAGCATTGATTATTTCCCAGCAGGCTACTGTACCAGCTACACAGGTTTGCTATTTAAGGGAGTCAAGAATCAAAAGATGACCTTTCCAGCAGGTGTTTTTCTTATCAAACACAGGGACAAGGGCTATCTCCTCTATGACACAGGTTATCATTACGATATTAAGACCCATCTTCGCTATGGTTTCTATCGGCTAGGAACGCCCGTTCAAATGAAGGAGAAGGACCAGATTTCACGTTTGCTGGAAGCGAAGGGAATCAAACCAGAAGAAATTAACTATGTTCTTCTATCACACCTACATCCAGATCATCTGGGAGGAGCTAGTTTCTTTCCTCATGCAACCTTTATCTTGACAAAAGAAGTATATGAAGTCTACCAAAAACCCAAGTTGAAAGACTTGATTTTCAAGGAGTTTTTACCAGCTTCTTTTGAGAAAAATCTAACCATTATCAGAGCTGACCAGCAAGTTTCAACTTTTCCCTATCGTCCGATTTGTGATCTTTTCGGAGATGGCAGTATCCTAGTAGCCTCTGTTGATGGGCATGCTAGGGGGCAAGCCTGTCTATATTTTCCAGACCTTAATCTCCTCATTGCAGCAGACCTCTGTTGGGGAATTGACCTCTTACCTTACACCAAGCAGATGCACCTGATTCCTTCCTTGGTCCAGGATAATAAGGCCGACTATATCAGGGGGACAGAGTTTCTGGAGGAAGTCTTAAAGGCCGGTATTGAGGTAGTTGTTAGCCATGATCCTGTAGAAAGGATAGAGTCAATCTTACATGAAAAAAATAACCTTTCTTAAAACCTTTATCCAAACTCGTTGGCTTCATCATTTCAAATCTCGAGAAGCTGTAGAAAACTATCAGAAAAAGCAATTAGCTAACTATATGGACTTTTTAAAACGAGAGTCGCCCTACTTTAAAAATGGGGTTCCTAGCAACTTTGATCATATGGACAAGGCTTTTATGATGGAGCATTTCAATGAGCTCAACACCCAAGGAGTGGATCGTGATGAAGCCTTATCCTTAGCTATTGAAAGTGAGAAGACCCGTGACTTCACTGAACTTAAAGGGGAAGTAGCCGTCGGTCTGTCTTCAGGGACGTCTGGACATCGGGGGCTCTTTATCACAACAGAGAAAGAACGAAGTATGTGGGCTGCGGCTATCTTGGCAAAGATGTTGCCCAAGGGGCAGCTTTTTGGACACCGCATCGCCTTTTTTCTGAGAGCTGATAATGAACTCTATCAGACCATCAATACAGCGCTCATTCGTCTAGAGTATTTTGATATTTTCAAACATACAGATGAGCATATAGAGCGACTCAACAACTATCAACCAACGATTATTGTGGCGCCAGCCTCGATGTTGATTGAATTGAGCAAGCGTCTCAAGGATGGAGAGTTAGCTATTCACCCACAAAAAATCGTTTCGGTGGCGGAAATCTTGGAAGATAGTGATAGGGGACGGATCGCAGAAGCCTTTTCACTATCCATCATTGACCAAGTTTATCAGGCGACAGAAGGTTTCCTAGCCTGCACTTGCTCAGCGGGCAATCTACATCTCAACGAAGACATTATATTTGTGGAAAAGCAGTATCTAGATGACCGCCGTTTTTATCCAGTGATTACGGACTTTAAGCGAAGTAGTCAGCCTGTTTATCGCTACCAGCTCAATGATATCTTGGTTGAAAATCCGGAGCCTTGTCCCTGTGGCTCCTACTATACACGGATTGACAAGGTCGAGGGACGTTCTGATGATATCTTCTACTTTGAAGGGCAGAATGGCGGGCAGGTAACCATCTATCCAGACTTTATCAGGCGTTGCATCCTCTTTGTGGAGAATGTAGGAGATTACCAAGTTAAGCAACATTCCGAGAAATTAGTGGAAGTTTGTTTAAGCCGACGAGATGAGGACGTAGAGACAGCAATTTTAGCACAGTTCCAACTCTTGGCCCAGCAAAAAGAGTTCATAGTTCCTCAAATCCAATTTTCAGATTATCACTGGGATACTAGCCGTAAACTCAAACGAATCCAACGTTTATGAAAGGATAAAAGACAATGACAGAAGTAAAAAGACATGTAGAAATCGCAGGTTATGGTGTTTGCCTTCCCAAGCATACCGTCCAATTCAAAGACCAGACCCGTTATCGTGTAGTTGAAAATGAAGAAACGCAACTCGACTTGGCAGAGGTAGCGATTCAGCGTGCGCTTGAACATGCAAATTTAGATATTAAAGATATCGATTGCCTTGTATCAGCTAGTGCAGTTGGAGTTCAGCCTATTCCTTGTACTGCTGCCTTGATTCATGAGCGCGTGGCAAAAGGACTCTCTATTCCAGCTATGGATATC
Source organism: Streptococcus oralis subsp. dentisani (assembly GCF_002096685.1). Classification (GTDB taxonomy): domain Bacteria; phylum Bacillota; class Bacilli; order Lactobacillales; family Streptococcaceae; genus Streptococcus; species Streptococcus oralis_AD. Next base: position 188,482 of record NZ_NCVA01000040.1, read on the forward strand.
AATACGACCTGTACCAGCTTTATTTCTGCTCTATCGACTATGTCCCACTTGATCGAGGTGGGCGAATACAATCGTGTCTTGATTGTGTCTAGTGAGGTTGGTAGTTTAGGGCTCAATCCCAAGCAAAAAGAAAGTTTTGAACTCTTTAGTGATGGGGCAGCAGCCTTTATTTTCCAAAAAAGTCATCAGGAAAAAGGGGTCATTGCTAGTCTCCAACGTACTTGGTCAGAAGGAGCTCACGATACGGAAATTCGTGGAGGTCTGACTTCTTTTCAACCAAAAGAGTACTCTGAAGCGACGAAGACCAACTATATGTTTGATATGAAGGGAAAGAAAATCCTCCTCTTGTCTGCTCGTAAAATCCCAGTCATGTTTGAAGAGTTTCAAGAAAAAACACAGCTAACTTTGGCAGACGTGGACTATATCATTCCTCACCAAGCAAGTCGTGCTCTTCCTTTGGTCATGGAAAAACTAGGTGTGGCTGAGAATCAGTACCTCAATCTCGTCACTGACTATGGAAATATGGTGTCAGTATCTGTACCGTTTGGCCTGGCTTATTCTTTGGAGCATGGACTTATCAAGGAGGGAGATGTCGTCTACCTTATGGGGACTGCAGCTGGTATGACGGTCAATATGTTGGCTCTGAAATTGTAACAATTACCTAAACACGGAACGACTGGAACTTGAGCAAAGGCAAAAGGTTGCCATCTACACCTGAACTGAGGTATACTAGTAGAAATATTAGTTTAGCAAGCAGTTAAGGAGAATGTTAGAAAAGAAAGGGGATGTATGACAGCTAGAAAAATGCAGCTACTCATGTCCAAATATGGTTTTAGTATTACCATCATGTTGGCAGAGTTGTTTATCGTCTTTGGTTTATTTCTCTATCTAGGACAGATGGCTCCGATTCTCTGGATTATCCTTGTCATTTTAGTAAGCTTAGCGACTATTGTATCAATTGTCAATCGGTCCATGAATCCTGAAAGCAAGGTGACATGGCTGCTAGTAGCCTTTGTGCCAGTATTTGGTCCCTTGCTCTATATCATGTTTGGAGAACGCCGTTTATCTAAAAAAGAAATGAAACAGCTAAAGCAACTCCAATCAATGGTTGACCGAGAGGACAATAGCAGAGCCCTCCGTTTGGAGTTAAAGGAAGAGGATAAGTCGGCTTACGGAGTCATCAAATCTCTCCTTAGCATGGATACGAATGCGGATGTCTATAATCGAACGGATACCCATTTTTTCCCTTCAGGGGAAAGAATGTGGCGCCAGATGTTGGAGGATCTCAAAAAAGCCGAGAAATTTATCTTTCTCGAATACTATATCATCGAAGAAGGCTTGATGTGGAATAGTATTTTGGGAATTTTGGAAGAAAAGGCTGCTCAAGGAGTAGAAGTCAAACTCCTCTATGATGATATTGGTTGTATGGCAACCTTGCCTGGAGATTACACCATCCAGCTTCGTGGTCGAGGGATTGAAACCCACAAATTTAACAAGGTGATTCCACGCTTGACCGTTGCTTATAACAACCGTGATCACCGTAAAATCATGATTATCGATGGGCAGATTGCCTATACAGGTGGTGTTAATCTGGCGGATGAGTATATCAACCATATCGAACGCTTTGGTTATTGGAAGGATAGCGGTATTCGTCTGGATGGATCAGCAGTCAAGGCTTTTACCAGACTCTTTTTATCCACCTGGTATATCAATCGTGGAGAAATTAGTGACTTTGACCAATACCATCTCGAAAATCAACCTAGAGATGGGATGGGGCTTTGCATTCCTTACAGTAGTGGGCCAAAGCCTATCTACCGAGCCCAAGTTGGAAAAACAGTCTATCAAAACCTTATCAATCAAGCTACAGATTACGTCTATATCACGACACCCTATCTGATCACTGACTATGATCTCACCGAAAGTATCAAAAATGCAGCATTGAGAGGGGTAGATGTGCGAATTGTGACGCCATATATCCCAGATAAGGAGATTATCCAATTGGTTACTCGCGGAGCCTATCCAGATTTGCTATCTGCTGGAGTTCGCATTTACGAGTACAGTCCCGGATTTCTTCATAGCAAGCAAATGCTTGTCGATGGAGAGGTGGCTACTGTGGGAACCATCAATTTTGATTATCGTAGCTTGCTTCACCACTATGAAAATGGCGTTTTGCTTTATAGAACACAGTCTATCATCGATATTGAGAGGGACTTCGAAGAGATTTTTAAAGTTTCTCAAGAAATTTATCCTCACACTATCAAAACCAGCTGGTATCAAAGCCTAATCAAGGAAATTGTCCAGTTGTTTGCACCTATGCTCTAACTATCGACCAAGATCTAGCCCAAGGCTGGATCTTATTTTTTCTTCTTACGAATAGATAGGTAAAGGAGAAAACAATGCTCAATCTAGAAGATGAAGATTTTTTTAAAGAGTATAAAGCTAGTAGGTTACATCGTTTTCGTGAAATCGAACGCTTTGCGATATTGGATAAGAAATTAAGCAAATATCAATCCCAAGCTGACATTCCTGTAAGATTTTGATATACTAAAACAGATAAACTTAGAGGAGAAATTGAATGAACGTATACGGGAAAATAGATGAGAAACAAGAAGAATCTCATTACCAAGACTGGTCAGTGCCAGAGAAACGAGAAGGAGCTCCCATTCCCTTTTTTAGTATTTTGCTTTGGAGTTTAGTGGCCACAGCCATTTCGGTTGCCCTGCCTTTTATTTTTGGTTTAGTCAGTCCGCAACAAACTCAGGATCTTTATACCGGTTGGGCCTTGCATCAAAATGGTCAAATGTATACAGATTATTTTGGGACGGAGGGATTGCTCTATTATGTGCTAACCTACCTTTTTCAAGGCAGTATTCTGATTGCTTTGGTTGAGTGGTTGGCCTTGTTTGGAGCAGGTGTTTTTCTTTTTAAGGCTGCGGATACTCTTATCGGCCAAGAAAAGGAAGCGAAGCGAGTTGTCTTTATTTTATACTTGCTTGTAGCGGGCCTCGCTTTTGGTGGCGGTTATGCTCTTTTGCTAGCCCTGCCTTTCCTATTTTATGCCCTGAGCGTCGTTACAAATTATCTCGCCTTTCCAAAGGACGACAAAGGATTTGTACGAGTGGGGATGAGCCTTGCTCTCGCTTTCTTCCTTGCGCCAATCCCAACCGCCTTGTTTGCGGCTGTACTGGCCTTGGGGATTATCGGCTTTAATCTAGGCAAAGGTCACTTTGTTCATGGTCTATATCAGTTCTTTGCGTCAGCCCTAGGATTTTCACTCTTATTCTATCCTTTAGGCTACTATACAGTGTGGACAGGTAGTTTTGGGGATGCCATTAGTCAGACCTTGTATCCGGTAAATACTTTTAGCCTCTTTTCAAACTCGCATTTGCTTGAAAATGCAGCCTTCTACGGCTTACTTGCCATTGGGCTAGGTTCCCTTAGTTTGCTCTTTGCAGGTTTGTTCCAGTCAAAACCAGCCAAGCAATATGCCTTATCGATTGCTGCTAGCTTGGGATTGTTGGTTTCTTTGGGAATCTTGATTCTCTCTAATGAACCTGTCAACGGTACTCGTCTCGCTATTCTCCTTCCTTTCTTGGTCTTGCTCCTTCTGACAGGAATCAAGGAAGATGTTTCTGAGGGAGGGAGTCGTCGTAGAAGAAGACGTGAGAAACAAACTTCTTTCCTTAAAGGAAATTTCTATCTACCATTGATTGCCCTTGCCTACCTTATTGTTCTTCCTATCGTGAGTCGCTACCTTTCGCACCCAGCGACTTATCAGGAGAGAGAACGTCTTGCTAGCGTGGTCAAACAACAAACGAGTTCTGAGGATCGTGTCTATGCTTGGGATGATCGTCCAGATTTCTACCGTACAAGTGAACGCTTGGCGCCGACTTCTCTATCAACTCCAACACTTTATACTGCAAGCGATGAAAATAAAACCAAACTGATGAATGACCTGAAAGAGAATCAACCGAAGATGATTGTGGTCAATCAAAAAGTTACCTTGTGGTCAGATGTAGAGAGCTGGCTCAGTGAAAACTATGAGCTTGTTCAGACAGATACTATCGAGTTTAAACTTTATAAATCAAAATAACAAAAATCAATATCTTGTGGAATTTTAAAAATTTTAGGATTTTTAACACAAGATATTGATTTTTATTTTTAGAGTGGTATAATACTTCATAGAACAACATTTTAGAAAAGAGCATGGATATGATTGTATTAGAAGAAAAGCTTGCAACCGTTCCCACCTTGTTCGTTGAAAAACGAGATGGTAGACGTGTGGTGTTTGATGTAGACAAGATTGACAAGGCTCTCCACAAGGCGGCGGAAAAGGTTATGGACCTTACGCCTCTAGTAGAAAAACGCCTAAATGGTCTAGTTGAAAGAATCGTGACTGAAATTCACAGTCGCTTCCCTCAAGGTGTCAAGATTTACGAAATTCAAAATGTCGTAGAACATGAACTCCTTGAAGCCAAAGAGTATGCGCTGGCTGAGGAGTATATCACTTATCGGACACAAAGGGATTTTGAGCGCTCAAAAGCGACAGATATAAACTTTAGTATCCATAAACTTCTCAATAAAGATCAAGCAGTTGTTAATGAAAATGCTAATAAAGACAGCGATGTCTTCAACACCCAACGTGATTTGACAGCAGGGATTGTTGGGAAATCAATCGGGCTACAAATGCTTCCTAAGCACGTAGCTAATGCTCACCAAAAAGGGGATATCCACTATCATGACTTGGACTACAGCCCCTACACTCCGATGACCAACTGCTGTTTGATTGATTTTAAAGGCATGCTGGAAAATGGTTTTAAGATTGGCAATGCAGAGGTAGAGAGTCCCAAGTCTATCCAGACTGCGACAGCTCAAATTTCACAAATCATCGCTAATGTTGCTTCTAGCCAGTACGGGGGTTGCTCAGCTGACCGTATCGATGAAGTCTTGGCTCCGTATGCGGAGAAGAATTACCAAAAACACCTCAAAGATGCGGAAGAGTGGGTCTTGCCTGAGAAACGGGAAGATTATGCTTGGAAGAAAACCCAAAAAGACATCTACGATGCCATGCAATCTCTCGAGTATGAAATCAACACTCTCTTCACTTCAAATGGCCAAACACCTTTTACTTCGCTCGGTTTTGGTCTGGGAACCAATCGTTTTGAGCGTGAAATTCAAAAAGCTATTTTAACCATTCGTATCAAGGGTCTTGGATCAGAACATCGTACAGCCATCTTCCCTAAACTCATCTTTACGTTGAAAAGAGGCCTTAACTTGGAAGAAGGGACTCCGAACTATGACATCAAACAGTTGGCTCTCGAGTGTGCAACCAAGCGGATGTACCCTGATGTCTTGTCCTATGATAAGATTATCGAGCTGACAGGTTCTTTCAAGGTTCCTATGGGCTGTCGCTCCTTCCTCCAAGGCTGGAAAGATGAAAATGGTGTTGAGGTCAATTCAGGTCGGATGAATCTAGGTGTTGTGACGGTCAATCTGCCTCGTATCGCCCTCGAGTCTGAGGGGGATTTGAATAAGTTTTGGGAAATCTTCAATGAGCGGATGAATATCGCAGAAGATGCTCTGGTTTACCGTGTTGAACGGACCAAGGAAGCAACACCAGCGAATGCCCCTATCCTCTATCAGTACGGAGCCTTCGGTCGCCGTCTCGGAAAAGAAGAAAGTGTTGACCAACTCTTTAAGAATCGCCGTGCGACAGTTTCGCTGGGCTACATCGGTTTGTACGAAGTGGCTACAGTCTTCTTTGGAAATAGCTGGGAAAGCAATCCTGAAGCCAAGGAATTCACACTGGATATTATTCGTGATATGAAACGTCGTGTGGAAGAGTGGTCTGACCAATATGGTTACCATTTCTCTATCTACTCCACACCGTCTGAAAGTCTGACAGACCGCTTCTGTCGCTTGGATACAGAGAAGTTCGGCTCTATTCCTGACATCACGGACAAGGAATACTACACCAACTCTTTCCACTACGATGTTCGTAAAAATCCAACACCGTTTGAAAAATTAGACTTTGAGAAAGTTTACCCAGAAGCAGGTGCGTCAGGTGGTTTTATCCATTATTGTGAGTATCCAGTTCTTCAACAAAATCCTAAAGCCTTGGAAGCTGTTTGGGACTATGCCTATGACCGTGTCGGTTATCTAGGGACCAATACTCCGATTGATCGTTGCTACAAGTGCGACTTTGAAGGGGATTTTGAACCAACTGAGCGAGGATTCGCTTGTCCCAACTGTGGCAATAGCGACCCTAAAACAGTAGACGTGGTCAAACGTACGTGTGGTTATCTGGGAAATCCTCAAGCGCGTCCGATGGTTAATGGACGCCACAAGGAAATCGCTGCGCGTGTCAAACACATGAATGGCTCTACTATCAAAACAGCTGGACATGAAGTAACAAATTAGAAGGAAACGGAATGGGGAAATACCAATTAGACGATAAGGGACGCGCACAAGTGACCCGTTATCACGAGAAACACTCGAAAGGTGGAACAGGTAAAAAAGAACGCTTGCTCAACCTCAGAGAACAGTTTTTAAACAAGAAAAAGAAAAAATAAAAGTGAGAGTCTGCTCTCACTTTTCTCTTAGGTGGGAGGGAAATATGGAACTACGCAGACCAAGTTTGGAAGATAAAGAAGCGATTTTAGAGATGATGGCAGAGTTTGAACAAGCACAGTCCCCTCACGACGGTGGATTTTGGGATGCTGAGAATTTTGTTTATGAAGAGTGGTTGGAAACAAATATGCAAAAAGAGATGGGAATAAACTTGCCTGAAAATCGTGTTCCTTCTATTCAATTTGTATCATTTGATGATGTAGGTCGTGCTCTAGGATTTTTGAATCTGCGATTGAAACTAAATGAGGGCTTGCTGAATCATGCTGGCCATATTGGCTACTCCATCCGCCCATCTGAAAGAGGCAAAGGTTATGCCAAAGAAGCCCTCAGACAAGGCCTGCAAGTTGCCAAGGAAAAGAACATCAAAAAAGCACTTGTGACCTGTAGTACGGAAAATCCTGCTAGTAGGGCGGTGATTGTGGCAAATGGTGGGGTGTTTGAGGATGTTCGCAATGGTGTAGAACGTTACTGGATAGATTTGGAGTAAAAGGATGACATGGAATACACCAAAACCAGGTGAATGGAAAAGTGAGGAGCTTAGTAAAGGGCGAATCATTGATTACAAGGCTTTTAATTTTGTCGATGGAGAAGGCGTGCGCAATTCTCTTTATGTATCAGGTTGCATGTTTCGCTGCGAGGGATGCTATAATGTTGCGACTTGGTCTTTCAACGCAGGCATTCCCTATACGGCAGAATTAGAAGAACAAATCATGGAAGACCTTGCCCAACCCTATGTTCAAGGTTTGACCTTGCTAGGAGGAGAACCCTTTCTTAATACGGGCATTCTCTTGCCTCTCGTTAAGCGCATTCGAAAGGAATTACCAGAAAAAGACATCTGGTCCTGGACGGGTTATACTTGGGAAGAAATGATGCTGGAGACTCCAGATAAACTGGAACTCTTATCATTGATTGACATCCTTGTCGATGGACGGTATGATAAAAGCAAACGCAATCTTATGCTCCAGTTTCGAGGTTCGTCCAATCAACGGATTATCGATGTGCAAAAATCCCTCAAAAGTGGGCAAGTGGTGATTTGGGACAAGCTTAATGACGGAAAAGAAAGCTATGAACAGGTGAAGAGAGAATGAAGAAAAAAGACCTGATAGAACAACTGGTTTCAGAGATCGAAACGGGAAGAATTAGGACGCTAGGGATCTACGGTCATGGGGCTTCGGGCAAGTCAAGCTTCGCTCAGGAATTACATCAAGCTCTAGATTCTACTACAGTAAATTTACTAGAAACAGATCCTTATATCACCTCAGAACGTCACCTGGTAGTACCAAAGCAAGCGCCAGATCAAAAGGTGACGGCTTGTCTCCCGGTGGCGCATGAACTGGCAAGTTTACAGAGAGATATTCTCGCCTTGCAGGCAGGTATGGATGTCTTAACAATCGATGAACCGTGGAGGGCTAGCGAGGTCTTATCTGGAGCCAAACCGATTCTGATTGTTGAAGGGATGTCTGTGGGCTTTCTACCCGAGAAACTCTTTGACAAAACCATCTGTTTCTACACGGATGAAGAAACAGAATTAAAGAGGCGTCTAGCTCGAGATACGACTATGAGGAATCGAGATGCTTCCTTTGTGTTAGCTAGCCATCAGATGAGACGGGAGCAGTATCTGCGATACTATAGAGAAAACGAGTCTAAAGCAGATATCTTAGTGGATCAATCAGAAAATAAATTCAAAGTCAAAATGACTCGTATTATATAGAAGAAAAGGTAGTTTTTTATAGATGTAAATCCGTAATTTTGGAAAGATAAAAAGAGAAAACAGTTTCATCTTAAAAAAACGGAAAAAGCTCACAAATCCCTTGCAATCGCAGGGGCTTTGTGTTATTCTACCGTGGTGCTGTAAATCACATCTTTAGCTGTGATGCAAGAGGTTGTGACCACGATTGGATACACTGCCACACAACGCGCGTCGATTTCCTATTTTTGCTTTGAGTTTGAATCCCTTTATGTCTTAGACTTGAGCACAAAAAATGTTCGTTAAAAACTTTCCAGACTATATCAATAAGAATTGGAAGGATGGTCTTGGTTGAAGCCTGCATTGTTTTTCAGCTCTGGTTGAGACCGGTAAATTGAACGTTTTGTTTGTTATAGGCACCGTTTTTTCTGGGAAAAGGGAGTTGATAGTGAATGGTCTGATATATCCTATACGCAAAGAATGCTATTTCATTTTGTTGCGTGAATTAGCCTCTTGGTAGCTAGAAAGTTTAGAGCTGAGGTTGATTGCTAGTCAGTCACCTTAGAAGTGAAAGTAAAAGGAGCGAAGGAATGTTTTTAAAAATAATCAGTAGTATCTCTACAAATAATTTCCAAGATCCAAACATGATGGAAAAAATTAGCCATCTATGGCAGGAGCACCAGAAAGAAGTAGAGGAGGCATTTGCCCAAGGGCTTCCGATTTATGCAGTCTATCATGATTATGTCAGCGACTACAAGGGGGATTACAGCTTGTCGCTCTGTAGTCTATCCGATAAAGAAGACTGGGATTTTGACACTTCAGAACAAACCTACCAAGTATTTGAGGTGGATACAAGTGATTCAAAAGGGTTTCTCCATACCTGGCAACAAATTTGGCAGGCAGAAGAAGCAAGAGAACTGCAACGTCAGTATAGTATTGATTTTGAAAAATATGATCCAGATCAGACAGTATCTATCTTTATCGCCACCCCCAAAAATGGGTAAATTGTCAAACTATGTTTTATTTACGAAAGAGGATCAGAACATACTCTAGTAACTTAGGTTAGTAAAAAAACGAAAAAAAGCTCACAAATCCCTTGCAATCGCAGGGGCTTTGTGTTATTCTATTATGGTGCTGTAAATTACAGCTTTAGCTTTGATGCAAGAGGTTGCGACACGCTCGGTTGCATTGCCACGCAACGCGCGTCGGTTTTCTTGTGGAGCTAGCCTATTATCTTAAATAGACGAAAAGGAGAAAAAGATGGCAAACAAAAAAATCCGTATCCGTTTGAAAGCTTACGAACACCGTACGCTTGACACAGCGGCTGCAAAAATCGTAGAATCAGCTACTCGTACAGGTGCACAAGTTGCGGGTCCAATCCCACTTCCAACTGAGCGTAGCCTCTACACAATTATTCGTGCGACTCACAAATACAAAGACTCTCGCGAACAATTTGAAATGCGTACACACAAACGTTTGATCGATATCGTTAACCCAACTCAAAAAACAGTTGATGCGTTGATGAAATTGGATCTTCCAAGTGGTGTAAACGTAGAAATCAAACTTTAATCTAAAATATAAAAGAGCAGAGGCTGGTGTTTCAATTTAATTGAACACGGGCTAAACTCGGTGTGAAAAAGATAAACTTCCTAGTGTCTGTTAGACACTGCGTCAGTTTCCTATTTTCACTTTGAGTTTGACGCCCTTTGTATCTTAGACTTGAGCATGAAAAACGCTCGTTAAAAACTTTTTGAATAAAAAATATAGAAAAGGAACTATTTTCTCATGACAAAAGGAATCTTAGGGAAAAAAGTGGGAATGACTCAAATCTTCACTGAAGCTGGCGAATTGATCCCTGTAACAGTTATTGAAGCAACTCCAAACGTTGTTCTTCAAGTTAAAACTGTAGAAACAGACGGATATAACGCTATCCAAGTTGGTTTCGATGACAAACGCGAAGTATTGAGCAACAAACCTGCTAAAGGACATGTAGCGAAAGCTAACACGGCTCCTAAGCGCTTCATTCGTGAATTCAAAAACGTTGAAGGCTTGGAAGTTGGTGCTGAAATCACAGTTGAAACATTCGCAGCTGGAGACGTTGTTGACGTAACTGGTACTTCTAAAGGTAAAGGTTTCCAAGGTGTTATCAAACGCCACGGACAATCACGTGGACCAATGGCTCACGGTTCTCGTTACCACCGTCGTCCAGGTTCTATGGGACCTGTTGCACCTAACCGCGTGTTCAAAGGTAAAAACCTTGCAGGACGTATGGGTGGCGACCGCGTAACAATTCAAAACCTTGAAGTTGTACAAGTTGTTCCAGAAAAGAACGTTATTCTTATCAAAGGTAACGTACCAGGTGCTAAGAAATCTCTTATCACTATCAAATCAGCAGTTAAAGCTGGTAAATAATAAAGAAAGGGGAAATCAGTCACAATGGCAAACGTAACATTATTTGACCAAACTGGTAAAGAAGCTGGCCAAGTTGTTCTTAACGATGCAGTATTTGGTATTGAACCAAATGAATCAGTTGTGTTTGATGTGATCATCAGCCAACGCGCAAGCCTTCGTCAAGGAACACACGCTGTTAAAAACCGCTCTGCAGTATCAGGTGGTGGACGCAAACCATGGCGTCAAAAAGGAACTGGACGTGCTCGTCAAGGTTCTATCCGCTCACCACAATGGCGTGGTGGTGGTGTTGTCTTCGGACCAACTCCACGTTCATACGGCTACAAACTTCCACAAAAAGTTCGTCGCCTAGCTCTTAAATCAGTTTACTCTGAAAAAGTTGCTGAAAACAAATTCGTAGCTGTAGACGCTCTTTCATTTACAGCTCCAAAAACTGCTGAATTTGCAAAAGTTCTTGCAGCATTGAGCATCGATTCTAAAGTTCTTGTTATCCTTGAAGAAGGAAATGAATTCGCAGCTCTTTCAGCTCGTAACCTTCCAAACGTGAAAGTTGCAACTGCTACAACTGCAAGTGTTCTTGACATCGCAAATAGCGACAAACTTCTTGTCACACAAGCAGCTATCTCTAAAATCGAGGAGGTTCTTGCATAATGAATTTGTATGATGTTATCAAAAAACCTGTCATCACTGAAAGCTCAATGGCTCAACTTGAAGCAGGAAAATATGTATTTGAAGTTGACACTCGTGCACACAAACTTTTGATCAAGCAAGCTGTTGAAGCTGCTTTCGAAGGTGTTAAAGTTGCCAACGTTAACACAATCAACGTAAAACCAAAAGCAAAACGTGTTGGACGTTACACTGGTTTTACTAACAAAACTAAAAAAGCTATCATCACACTTACAGCTGATTCAAAAGCAATCGAGTTGTTCGCTGCTGAAGCTGAATAATCTAAGGAGGAAATATCGTGGGAATTCGTGTTTATAAACCAACAACAAACGGTCGCCGTAATATGACTTCTTTGGATTTCGCTGAAATCACAACAAGCACTCCTGAAAAATCATTGCTTGTTGCTTTGAAGAGCAAGGCTGGTCGTAACAACAACGGTCGTATCACTGTTCGTCACCAAGGTGGTGGACACAAACGTTTCTACCGTTTGGTTGACTTCAAACGTAACAAAGACAACGTTGAAGCAGTTGTTAAAACTATCGAGTACGATCCAAACCGTTCTGCAAACATCGCTCTTGTACACTACACTGACGGTGTGAAAGCATACATCATCGCTCCAAAAGGTCTTGAAGTTGGTCAACGTATCGTTTCAGGTCCTGAAGCAGATATCAAAGTCGGAAACGCTCTTCCACTTGCTAACATCCCAGTTGGTACTTTGATCCACAACATCGAATTGAAACCTGGTCGTGGTGGAGAATTGGTACGTGCAGCTGGAGCTTCTGCTCAAGTATTGGGTCAAGAAGGTAAATACGTTCTTGTTCGTCTTCAATCTGGCGAAGTACGTATGATCCTTGGAACTTGTCGTGCTACAGTTGGTGTTGTCGGAAACGAACAACATGGACTTGTAAATCTTGGTAAAGCAGGACGTAGCCGTTGGAAAGGTATCCGCCCAACAGTTCGTGGTTCTGTAATGAACCCTAACGATCACCCACACGGTGGTGGTGAAGGTAAAGCACCAGTTGGTCGTAAAGCGCCATCTACTCCATGGGGCAAACCTGCTCTTGGTCTTAAAACTCGTAACAAGAAAGCGAAATCTGACAAACTTATCGTTCGTCGTCGCAACGAGAAATAATAGTAAACTAGTCGCCTAAGCAACTAGGAAATCCGCCAGCTCGGTAGCGCTCCATGTGAGCGCAAGCCGCTGTGGTACAACATTTAAAGGAGAAAAAATAAAAATGGGACGCAGTCTTAAAAAAGGACCTTTCGTCGATGAGCATTTGATGAAAAAAGTTGAAGCTCAAGCTAACGACGAAAAGAAAAAAGTTATCAAAACTTGGTCACGTCGTTCAACGATCTTCCCAAGTTTCATTGGTTACACTATTGCAGTTTATGACGGACGTAAACACGTACCTGTTTACATCCAAGAAGACATGGTAGGTCACAAACTTGGTGAATTTGCACCAACTCGTACTTACAAAGGCCACGCTGCAGACGACAAGAAAACACGTAGAAAATAAGGAGAACATAAATGGCAGAAATTACTTCAGCTAAAGCAATGGCTCGTACAGTACGTGTTTCACCTCGTAAATCACGTCTTGTTCTTGACAACATCCGTGGTAAAAGCGTAGCCGATGCTATTGCAATCTTGACATTCACACCAAACAAAGCTGCTGAAATCATCTTGAAAGTTTTGAATTCAGCTGTAGCTAACGCTGAAAACAACTTTGGTTTGGACAAAGCTAACTTGGTAGTATCTGAAGCATTCGCAAACGAAGGACCAACTATGAAACGTTTCCGTCCACGTGCGAAAGGTTCAGCTTCACCAATCAACAAACGTACAGCTCACATCACTGTAGCTGTTGCAGAAAAATAAGGAGGTAAAATCGTGGGTCAAAAAGTACATCCAATTGGTATGCGTGTCGGCATCATCCGTGATTGGGATGCCAAATGGTATGCTGAAAAAGAATACGCGGATTACCTTCATGAAGATCTTGCAATCCGTAAATTCGTTCAAAAAGAACTTGCTGACGCAGCAGTTTCAACTATCGAAATCGAACGCGCAGTAAACAAAGTTAACGTTTCGCTTCACACTGCTAAACCAGGTATGGTTATCGGTAAAGGTGGTGCTAACGTTGATGCACTCCGTGCAAAACTTAACAAATTGACTGGAAAACAAGTACACATCAACATCATCGAAATCAAACAACCTGATTTGGATGCTCACCTTGTAGGTGAAGGAATTGCTCGTCAATTGGAGCAACGTGTCGCTTTCCGTCGTGCACAAAAACAAGCAATCCAACGTGCAATGCGTGCTGGAGCTAAAGGAATCAAAACTCAAGTATCAGGTCGTTTGAACGGTGCAGATATCGCCCGTGCTGAAGGATACTCTGAAGGAACTGTTCCACTTCACACACTTCGTGCAGATATCGATTACGCTTGGGAAGAAGCAGATACTACATACGGTAAACTTGGTGTTAAAGTATGGATCTACCGTGGTGAAGTTCTTCCGGCTCGTAAAAACACTAAAGGAGGTAAATAACCAATGTTAGTACCTAAACGTGTTAAACACCGTCGTGAATTCCGTGGAAAAATGCGCGGTGAAGCAAAAGGTGGAAAAGAAGTAGCATTCGGTGAATACGGTCTTCAAGCTACAACTAGCCACTGGATCACTAACCGCCAAATCGAAGCTGCTCGTATCGCCATGACTCGTTACATGAAACGTGGTGGTAAAGTTTGGATTAAAATCTTCCCACACAAATCATACACTGCTAAAGCTATCGGTGTGCGTATGGGATCTGGTAAAGGGGCACCTGAAGGTTGGGTAGCACCAGTTAAACGTGGTAAAGTGATGTTCGAAATCGCTGGTGTATCTGAAGAAATCGCTCGCGAAGCGCTTCGTCTTGCAAGCCACAAATTGCCAGTTAAATGTAAATTCGTAAAACGTGAAGCAGAATAAGGAGAAGGCATGAAACTTAATGAAGTAAAAGAATTTGTTAAAGAACTTCGTGGTCTTTCTCAAGAAGAACTCGCGAAGCGCGAAAACGAATTGAAAAAAGAATTGTTTGAACTTCGTTTCCAAGCTGCTACTGGTCAATTGGAACAAACAGCTCGCTTGAAAGAAGTTAAAAAACAAATCGCTCGTATCAAAACAGTTCAATCTGAAGCGAAATAATAGACTAGGGAAGGAGAAATTTCAATGGAACGCAATAATCGTAAAGTTCTTGTTGGACGTGTTGTATCTGACAAAATGGACAAGACAATCACAGTTGTAGTTGAAACAAAACGTAACCACCCAGTCTATGGTAAACGTATTAACTACTCTAAGAAATACAAAGCACATGATGAAAACAATGTTGCCAAAGAAGGCGATATCGTACGTATCATGGAAACTCGTCCGCTTTCAGCTACAAAACGTTTCCGTCTTGTAGAAGTTGTTGAAGAAGCGGTCATCATCTAATCAAACCTGAAAGGAGAAAACTGAAATGATTCAAACAGAAACTCGTTTGAAAGTCGCAGACAACAGCGGTGCGCGCGAAATCTTGACTATCAAAGTTCTTGGTGGTTCAGGACGTAAATTTGCAAACATCGGTGATGTTATCGTGGCATCTGTAAAACAAGCTACTCCTGGTGGTGCGGTTAAAAAAGGTGACGTTGTAAAAGCTGTTATCGTTCGTACTAAATCAGGTGCTCGTCGTGCTGATGGTTCATACATCAAGTTTGACGAAAACGCAGCAGTTATCATCCGTGAAGACAAAACTCCTCGCGGAACACGTATCTTTGGCCCAGTTGCACGTGAATTGCGTGAAGGTGGCTTCATGAAGATCGTGTCACTTGCTCCAGAAGTACTTTAATTTTAAAAAAACAAACTAGTCCCCTGGATTTACCTCCAGGGTGCCCTTATGGGCGTAAGAAAAATCAAGGAGAAACCTAATGTTTGTAAAAAAAGGCGACAAAGTTCGCGTAATCGCTGGTAAAGATAAGGGAACAGAAGCTGTTGTCCTTACTGCCCTTCCAAAAGTAAACAAAGTTATCGTTGAAGGTGTAAACATCGTTAAGAAACACCAACGTCCAACTAATGATCTTCCTCAAGGTGGTATCATCGAGAAAGAAGCAGCTATCCACGTATCAAACGTTCAAGTATTGGACAAAAATGGTGTGGCTGGTCGTGTTGGTTACAAATTTGTAGACGGTAAAAAAGTTCGCTACAACAAAAAATCAGGCGAAGTGCTTGATTAATCACGAAGGAAAGGAGAAGTATAATGGCAAATCGTTTAAAAGAAAAATATCTTAATGAAGTAGTTCCTGCTTTGACAGAACAATTCAACTACTCATCAGTGATGGCTGTGCCTAAAGTAGATAAGATCGTTTTGAACATGGGTGTTGGTGAAGCTGTATCAAATGCTAAAAGTCTTGAAAAAGCTGCTGAAGAATTAGCACTTATCTCAGGTCAAAAACCACTTATCACTAAAGCTAAAAAATCAATCGCCGGCTTCCGTCTTCGTGAAGGTGTTGCGATCGGTGCAAAAGTTACCCTTCGTGGTGAACGTATGTACGAATTCTTGGATAAATTGGTTTCAGTTTCACTTCCACGTGTGCGCGACTTCCACGGTGTTCCAACAAAGTCATTTGACGGACGCGGGAACTACACACTTGGTGTGAAAGAACAATTGATCTTCCCAGAAATCAACTTTGATGACGTTGACAAAACTCGTGGTCTTGACATCGTTATCGTAACAACTGCTAACACTGACGAAGAGTCACGTGCATTGCTTACAGGCCTTGGAATGCCTTTTGCAAAATAATATAGGAGGTAAATCTAATGGCTAAAAAATCAATGATTGCTAAGAACAAACGTCCAGCGAAGTTCTCTACTCAAGCTTATACTCGTTGTGAAAAATGTGGTCGTCCACATTCAGTTTACCGCAAATTTAAACTTTGCCGTGTTTGCTTCCGTGAATTAGCTTACAAAGGACAAATTCCTGGTGTAACAAAAGCATCTTGGTAATATCATGATACAAAGAGCGTAACAACCACAGCAAAAATAGGAGATTTGGTGTAGGAGCGATGCTCCAAAACAAATCTATCTTTTTTGCCTAGGTTGTAGCTCGTGTTCAAATAAGAGTTATCTCATTTGAATGTGTCAATACTATCTGAGCACAGCTCAATCATTAACTAGCAAGTGCAACTTGCAAACTACTAGTAAGAGGAGAATAATAAAATGGTTATGACTGACCCAATCGCAGACTTCCTAACTCGTATTCGTAACGCTAACCAAGCGAAACACGAAGTACTTGAAGTACCTGCATCAAATATCAAAAAAGGGATTGCTGAAATCCTTAAACGCGAAGGTTTTGTAAAAAACGTTGAAATCATCGAAGATGACAAACAAGGCATCATCCGTGTATTCCTTAAATACGGACCAAACGGTGAAAAAGTTATCACTAACTTGAAACGTGTTTCTAAACCAGGACTTCGTGTCTACAAAAAACGTGAAGATCTTCCAAAAGTACTTAACGGACTTGGAATTGCTATCCTCTCAACATCTGAAGGCTTGTTGACTGATAAAGAAGCTCGCCAAAAAAATGTTGGTGGGGAAGTTATCGCTTACGTTTGGTAAAATCAAGATACAAAGAGCGTCATGGGCAATGTGAAAATAGGAAATCTGACAAAGAGTGTTAACACTCTAAGAAGATTTGTCTTTTTCACACAGACCATAGCTCGTGTTCAATTTAGCTGATTTACTGGTCGGCTAAACAGAAAGTAAATTAGTTAAGGAGAAAAAGATGACAGCTGCTGAATTGAATGAAAAACTTATTGTTGCAGAAGACGCTTTGGCTGAATTGTCAAAAGATGACCTTGTATCTCTTTTATGTGAAATTGGTTATAGTCCTGCTGCTATTGATGTATTGACAGAATATCAGGAATTTGTCAAAGCTTTTCGAAAGAAACTAGGCTTGCTCTAATCCAAATGCCCCCCGTGAAAACTGGCTGTAATGGCCTGACAATCTAACAGGAGAAAATAAACATGTCACGTATTGGTAATAAAGTTATCGTGTTGCCTGCTGGTGTTGAACTCACTAACAATGACAACGTAGTAACTGTAAAAGGACCTAAAGGAGAGCTTACTCGTGAGTTCTCAAAAGATATTGAAATCCGTGTGGAAGGTACTGAAGTAACTCTTCACCGTCCAAACGATTCAAAAGAAATGAAAACAATCCACGGAACTACTCGTGCCCTTTTGAACAACATGGTTGTTGGTGTATCAGAAGGATTCAAGAAAGAACTTGAAATGCGAGGGGTTGGTTACCGTGCACAACTTCAAGGAAAAAAACTTGTTTTGGCTGTAGGTAAATCTCATCCAGACGAAGTTGAAGCTCCAGAAGGAATTACTTTTGAACTTCCAAACCCAACAACAATCGTTATCAGCGGAATTTCAAAAGAAGTAGTTGGTCAAACAGCTGCTTACGTACGTAGCCTTCGTTCACCAGAACCATATAAAGGTAAAGGTATCCGTTACGTTGGCGAATATGTTCGTCTTAAAGAAGGTAAAACAGGTAAATAATGTTGAGTGGTTGATCTTCAACCACCGACCTATTTTCCAACTTTGTGCATAGCACACGATTTAAAACTAAAGAGGTGAAAACTGTGATTTCTAAACCAGATAAAAACAAACTCCGCCAAAAACGCCATCGTCGCGTTCGCGGAAAACTCTCTGGAACTGCTGATCGCCCACGTTTGAACGTATTCCGTTCTAATACAGGCATCTACGCTCAAGTGATTGATGACGTAGCGGGTGTAACGCTCGCAAGTGCTTCAACTCTTGACAAAGAAGTTTCAAAAGGAACTAAAACTGAACAAGCCGTTGCTGTCGGTAAACTCGTTGCAGAACGTGCAAACGCTAAAGGTATTTCAGAAGTGGTGTTCGACCGCGGTGGATATCTATATCACGGACGTGTGAAAGCTTTGGCTGATGCAGCTCGTGAAAACGGATTGAAATTCTAATAGGAGGACACTAGAAAATGGCATTTAAAGACAATGCAGTTGAATTAGAAGAACGCGTAGTTGCTGTCAACCGTGTTACAAAAGTTGTTAAAGGTGGACGTCGTCTTCGTTTCGCAGCTCTTGTTGTTGTTGGTGACCACAACGGTCGCGTAGGATTTGGTACTGGTAAAGCTCAAGAAGTTCCAGAAGCAATCCGCAAAGCAGTAGAAGATGCTAAGAAAAACTTGATTGAGGTTCCTATGGTTGGAACAACAATCCCACACGAAGTTCTTTCAGAATTTGGTGGAGCTAAAGTATTGTTGAAACCTGCTGTAGAAGGTTCTGGAGTTGCCGCTGGTGGTGCAGTTCGTGCCGTTGTGGAATTGGCAGGTGTGGCAGATATTACATCTAAATCACTTGGTTCTAACACTCCAATCAACATTGTTCGTGCAACTGTTGAAGGTTTGAAACAATTGAAACGCGCTGAAGAAGTTGCTGCCCTTCGTGGTATTTCAGTTTCTGATTTGGCATAAGAAAGGGGATAAAATGGCTCAAATTAAAATTACTTTGACTAAGTCTCCAATCGGACGCATTCCATCACAACGTAAAACTGTTGTAGCACTTGGACTTGGCAAATTGAACAGCTCTGTTATCAAAGAAGACAACGCTGCTATCCGTGGTATGATCACTGCAGTATCTCACTTGGTAACAGTTGAAGAAGTAAACTAATGAATTTTTAGGGGATGTGGCAATACTCATCCCCTAAAACTAGATATAGTCATCTAAGATGACGAATGTATAGGCGAGTTGATAAGGGAGACAACCTTTTCTCTCTTATCGGCGCTAGCATTTTACAAAAGAGGAGAAAATATAAATGAAACTTCATGAATTGAAACCTGCAGAAGGTTCTCGTAAAGTACGTAACCGTGTTGGTCGTGGTACTTCATCAGGTAACGGTAAAACATCTGGTCGCGGTCAAAAAGGTCAAAAAGCTCGTAGCGGTGGCGGAGTTCGCCTTGGTTTTGAAGGTGGACAAACTCCATTGTTCCGTCGTCTTCCAAAACGTGGATTCACTAACATCAACGCTAAAGAATATGCAATTGTAAATCTTGATCAATTGAACGTTTTTGAAGATGGTACTGAAGTTACTCCAGTTGTTCTTATCGAAGCAGGAATTGTAAAGGCTGAAAAATCAGGCGTTAAAATTCTTGGTAACGGTGAGCTGACTAAGAAGTTGACTGTGAAAGCAGCTAAATTCTCTAAAACAGCTGAAGAAGCTATCACTGCTAAAGGTGGTTCAGTAGAAGTCATCTAGAGAGGTGACCTATGTTTTTTAAATTATTAAAAGAGGCCCTCAAGGTTAAGAAAGTACGATCAAAAATTCTCTTTACGATTTTTATCATACTTGTCTTCCGTATCGGGACTAGTATTACTGTACCAGGTGTGAATGCAAAAAGTCTGGAAGCTTTGAGTGGATTATCCTTCTTAAACATGCTTAGTTTAGTTTCAGGGAATGCCATGAAGAACTTCTCGGTTTTTGCACTCGGTGTGAGTCCGTATATCACAGCTTCCATCGTTGTTCAATTGCTACAAATGGATATTGTTCCAAAGTTTGTAGAGTGGGGCAAGCAGGGGGAAGTAGGACGGAGAAAGATAAACCAAGCGACTCGTTATATTGCGCTTGTACTTGCGTTTGTGCAATCAATCGGAATCACTGCTGGTTTTAATACTCTATCTGGTGCAAAATTATTAACGACAGATCTAACCCCTCAAGTCTTTGTTACAATTGGTATTATCCTGACTGCAGGTACTATGATTGTTACTTGGCTCGGGGAGCAAATCACTGATAAGGGATATGGTAACGGGGTGTCTATGATTATCTTTGCTGGGATTGTGGCTTCAATTCCAGAGATGATTCATGGCATCTACGTGGACTATTTTGTCAATATTCCAAGTGATCGGTTGACGTCATCTATTATATTTGTCGTTATTCTCATTATCGCTGTTTTGTTGATTGTTTACTTTACAACATATGTACAACAGGCAGAATATAAAATTCCAATCCAATATACAAAAGTTGCTCAAGGAGCCCCATCAAGCTCATACCTTCCTTTGAAGGTAAACCCAGCGGGGGTTATCCCAGTTATCTTTGCCAGTTCCATTACAGCAGCACCTGCGGCTATTCTTCAGTTTGTCAGCGCTACAGGTCATGATTGGGCTTGGGTACGTACAGCACAGGAAATGTTATCTACAACATCTCCAACAGGTGTTGCCATGTATGCACTGCTGATTATTCTCTTTACATTCTTCTATACATTTGTACAGATCAATCCAGAGAAAGCAGCAGAAAACTTGCAAAAGAGCGGAGCCTATATCCATGGTGTCCGTCCAGGTAAAGGAACGGAAGAGTTTATGTCAAAACTTCTTCGTCGCCTTGCAACCGTCGGTTCCCTTTTCCTTGGTGTGATTTCAATCTTGCCGATTGTAGCAAAAGATGTCTTTGGACTCTCAGAAGCGGTTGCTTTTGGGGGAACTAGTCTTTTGATCATTATTTCGACAGGTATCGAAGGAATCAAACAGCTAGAAGGTTACCTATTGAAACGTAAGTATGTTGGTTTCATGGACAAAACAGAATAAAAGCAAGACTACTTTTGCTTAGAGAGTGGAGTATGAAGGTCTATCTATAAGAGAGACTTTCGTCTCCCCTCTTCTATTTTGTTTTTAAATAGGAGTTGAAACTAGCTTTTTGCTTCTATTTAAATACAAAATAAGGAGATCAGATCATGAATCTTTTGATTATGGGCTTACCTGGAGCAGGTAAGGGAACGCAAGCAGCTAAAATTGTGGAGCAATTCCACGTGGCACACATTTCAACTGGAGATATGTTCCGTGCTGCTATGGCAAATCAAACTGAAATGGGTCTACTTGCAAAGTCATACATTGACAAAGGTGAGTTGGTTCCAGATGAAGTTACAAATGGTATTGTTAAAGAACGCCTTTCACAGGATGATATCAAAGAAACAGGTTTCTTGTTAGATGGTTACCCACGTACGCTTGAACAAGCTTATGCTTTGGACAAAACGTTGGCGGAACTTGGTATCGAACTTGAGGGTGTGATTAATATCGAAGTGAACCCAGACTGTCTCTTGGAACGTTTGAGTGGCCGTATTATCCACCGCGAAACAGGTGAAACCTTCCACAAAGTTTTCAACCCACCAGTTGACTACAAAGAAGAAGATTACTATCAACGTGAAGATGACAAACCTGAGACTGTTAAACGTCGTTTGGATGTCAATATCGCACAAGGTGAACCAATCATCGCTCACTATCGTGCCAAAGGTTTGGTTCACGATATCGAAGGAAATCAAGATATCAATGATGTGTTCAAAGACATCGAAAAAGTATTGACAAATTTGAAATAAAGCGTTTTTCACACTTGCAAAAAATCGTTACAAATGTTATACTGAGATAGTCTGACTTATAATTGTTGCCTCTGTGTTTGGAGGCATCGAATCGAAATTTATGGAGGTGCTTTTGCGTGGCAAAAGACGATGTGATTGAAGTTGAAGGCAAAGTAGTCGATACAATGCCTAACGCAATGTTTACGGTTGAACTTGAAAATGGACATCAGATTTTAGCAACAGTTTCTGGTAAAATTCGTAAAAACTATATTCGTATTTTAGCGGGAGATCGTGTTACTGTCGAGATGAGTCCATATGACTTGACACGTGGACGTATCACTTACCGCTTTAAATAATCGAAAAACTTGGAGGGATAAGAAATGAAAGTAAGACCATCGGTCAAACCAATTTGCGAATACTGTAAAGTAATTCGTCGTAATGGTCGTGTTATGGTAATTTGCCCAGCAAATCCAAAACACAAACAACGTCAAGGATAAGATAGAAAGGAGAAAACATGGCTCGTATTGCTGGAGTTGACATTCCAAATGACAAACGCGTAGTAATCTCATTGACTTACGTTTATGGTATCGGACTTGCAACATCTAAGAAAATTTTGGCTGCTGCTGGAATCTCAGAAGATGTTCGTGTACGTGACCTTACATCAGATCAAGAAGATGCTATCCGTCGTGAAGTGGATGCAATCAAAGTTGAAGGTGACCTTCGTCGTGAAGTAAACTTGAACATCAAACGTTTGATGGAAATCGGTTCTTACCGTGGTATTCGTCACCGTCGTGGACTTCCTGTCCGTGGACAAAACACTAAAAACAACGCTCGCACTCGTAAAGGTAAAGCTGTTGCGATTGCTGGTAAGAAAAAATAATATAGGAGGTAAAAGTCTTGGCTAAACCAACACGTAAACGTCGTGTGAAAAAGAATATCGAATCTGGTATTGCTCATATTCACGCTACATTTAATAACACTATTGTTATGATTACTGATGTGCATGGTAACGCAATTGCTTGGTCATCAGCTGGTGCTCTTGGTTTCAAAGGTTCTCGTAAATCTACACCATTCGCTGCTCAAATGGCTTCTGAAGCTGCTGCTAAATCTGCACAAGAACACGGTCTTAAATCAGTTGAAGTTACTGTAAAAGGTCCAGGTTCTGGTCGTGAGTCAGCTATTCGTGCGCTTGCTGCCGCTGGTCTTGAAGTAACAGCAATTCGTGATGTGACTCCAGTGCCACACAATGGTGCTCGTCCTCCAAAACGTCGCCGTGTATAATCATTGCATTACACTGCTTTTCGTTTAAGAGGGAGTAACTAAATGATCGAGTTTGAAAAACCAAATATAACAAAAATTGATGAAAATAAAGATTATGGCAAGTTTGTAATCGAACCACTTGAACGTGGCTACGGTACAACTCTTGGTAACTCTCTTCGTCGTGTACTACTAGCTTCTCTACCAGGAGCAGCAGTGACATCTATCAACATTGAAGGTGTCTTGCATGAGTTTGACACAGTTCCCGGTGTTCGTGAAGATGTGATGCAAATCATTCTGAACATTAAAGGGATTGCAGTGAAATCATACGTTGAAGACGAAAAAATCATTGAACTTGACGTTGAAGGTCCTGCTGAAATTACAGCTGGAGATATTTTGACTGACAGTGATATTGAAATTGTAAATCCAGATCATTATCTCTTTACAATCGGTGAAGGTTCTTCTCTAAAGGCGACAATGACTGTTAACAGTGGTCGTGGATATGTACCTGCTGATGAAAACAAAAAAGATAATGCACCAGTTGGAACACTTGCTGTAGATTCTATTTATACACCAGTTACAAAAGTCAACTATCAGGTTGAACCTGCTCGTGTAGGTAGCAATGATGGATTTGACAAATTAACCCTTGAAATCTTGACTAATGGAACAATTATTCCAGAAGATGCTTTAGGGCTTTCAGCACGTATCTTGACAGAACATCTTGATTTGTTTACAAATCTTACTGAGATTGCTAAGTCAACTGAAGTGATGAAAGAAGCTGATACTGAATCTGACGATCGTATTTTGGATCGGACGATTGAGGAACTGGACTTGTCTGTGCGTTCATACAACTGTTTGAAACGTGCCGGTATCAATACTGTGCATGATTTGACAGAAAAATCTGAAGCAGAGATGATGAAAGTACGAAATCTTGGACGCAAGAGTTTGGAAGAAGTGAAACTCAAACTCATTGACTTGGGTCTTGGATTAAAAGATAAATAAAGGAGGAATACATGGCTTACCGTAAACTAGGACGCACTAGCTCACAACGTAAAGCAATGCTTCGCGATTTGACAACTGACCTTTTGATCAATGAATCAATCGTGACAACTGAAGCTCGTGCTAAAGAAATCCGTAAAACTGTTGAAAAAATGATTACTTTAGGTAAACGTGGTGATTTGCATGCACGTCGTCAAGCAGCTGCTTTCGTACGTAATGAAATCGCATCTGAAAACTATGATGAAGCAACTGATAAGTACACTTCTACTACAGCACTTCAAAAATTGTTCTCAGAAATCGCACCTCGTTATGCTGAACGTAACGGTGGATACACTCGTATCCTTAAAACTGAACCACGTCGTGGTGATGCTGCGCCAATGGCGATCATCGAATTAGTATAAAATCATCAATTTTGTTGAGTGTTATGATGATGGAGTCTTGTGCTCTTAGTCTAGCTCTGGTCTACCGCTGGGACTTCGGTCCTAGCGGGAACACTCATCATCATTTGATAGGGTAGACGCTTGTTTACGAAATTGTTTTTTTGTTTAAGAACAACTTCGTAAGCAGGCGTTTTTTAGTAATTTTTACGGAAATATGCTATACTAAGGAAAAAGAAAGTCAAAAACGTTCAGGTTTTCTAATAATGGTAGAAATGGGGTATAAGGATGAAGGCTATTATTACAGTGGTTGGCAAGGACAAGGCTGGTATTGTTGCAGGCGTGTCTACTAAGATTGCAGAATTGGGTTTGAATATTGATGATATTTCTCAAACAGTACTGGATGAGTATTTTACCATGATGGCAGTCGTATCTAGTGATGAAAAGCAGGATTTTACAACTCTGCGAAATGAGTTTGAAGCTTTCGGCCAGACCTTGAATGTTAAAATCAATATTCAAAGTGCAGCGATTTTTGATGCTATGTACAATATCTAGGAGGGTATCATGGATATTAGACAAGTTACTGAAACCATCGCCATGATCGAGGAGCAGAACTTCGATATCAGAACCATCACTATGGGCATTTCCCTTTTGGACTGTATTGATCCAGACATTGAACGTGCTGCTGAAAAGATTTATCAAAAAATTACAACGAAAGCAGCAAATCTAGTGGCTGTAGGTGACGAAATTGCTGCGGAACTAGGAATTCCGATTGTCAATAAACGAGTATCGGTGACTCCGATTTCCTTGATTGGAGCAGCGACTGATGCGACGGACTATGTCGTTTTAGCAAAGGCACTTGATAAGGCTGCCAAGGAGATTGGTGTTGACTTTATCGGAGGTTTTTCGGCCTTGGTACAAAAGGGCTACCAAAAAGGAGATGAGATTCTCATCAATTCTATCCCACGCGCTCTAGCTGAGACGGACAAGGTATGCTCGTCCGTCAATATCGGTTCAACCAAGTCAGGCATCAATATGACTGCAGTTGCAGATATGGGACGTATTATCAAGGAAACAGCGAGCTTATCGGATATGGGAGCTGCCAAGTTGGTCGTATTTGCTAATGCTGTTGAAGACAATCCTTTTATGGCAGGGGCTTTCCACGGTGTTGGCGAAGCAGATGTTATCATCAATGTCGGAGTTTCGGGTCCTGGTGTGGTCAAGCGCGCCTTGGAAAAAGTTCGTGGACAGAGCTTTGATGTAGTTGCCGAGACGGTCAAGAAAACGGCCTTCAAGATTACTCGTATCGGTCAATTAGTTGGTCAGATGGCCAGCGAGAGACTAGGTGTTGACTTTGGAATTGTCGACCTAAGTTTGGCGCCTACTCCTGCAGTTGGTGATTCTGTGGCTCGTGTCCTTGAGGAAATGGGCCTAGAAACAGTTGGAACGCATGGGACAACTGCTGCACTCGCTCTTTTGAATGACCAAGTTAAGAAGGGCGGAGTGATGGCTTGTAACCAGGTCGGTGGTTTGTCAGGTGCTTTTATCCCTGTCTCTGAAGATGAGGGTATGATTGCTGCGGTACAAAATGGCTCTCTGAATTTAGAAAAACTAGAAGCCATGACGGCTATCTGTTCTGTTGGGTTGGATATGATTGCCATTCCAGAAGATACGCCTGCTGAGACCATTGCGGCTATGATTGCGGATGAGGCGGCAATTGGTGTCATTAACATGAAGACAACGGCCGTCCGTATCATTCCAAAGGGCAAAGAAGGCGATATGATTGAGTTTGGTGGTTTGCTAGGAACAGCTCCAGTTATGAAAGTCAATGGGGCTTCGTCTGTCGATTTCATCTCTCGTGGAGGTCAAATTCCTGCTCCAATCCATAGTTTTAAAAATTAATAAAAAAGAGAGAGGATTTAAGTTGAGTTTAAGGATGACTGTGTATACTATAATCATTAAATAAAGATCTCCTAACTTTATTTAATTAGAATCCTAAACTTTTTCATAATAATCTCCTAGGAAAGCTACCGTTAGGGTAGCTTTTCTTGTGGGAAAATTACGAGAGCGGACTTTACTGTTGAAAGCCGAATATTTCTTTGATCCATGATATAATAGAAGAAAATGGAGGATAGAAAATGTCTAAAGTAAGATTGTACTTGATCCGTCATGGTAAAACGATGTTTAACACGATTGGACGTGCTCAAGGGTGGAGTGATACACCTCTGACAACAGAAGGTGAGTTGGGAATCCATGAGCTGGGAATTGGCTTACGAGAGTCTGGTTTGCAGTTTGACCGAGCTTATTCTAGTGATTCAGGGCGCACTATTCAGACCATGGGAATTATTCTTGAAGAACTGGGCTTGCAAGGGAAAATCCCTTATCGAATGGACAAGCGCATCAGAGAGTGGTGTTTTGGTAGTTTTGATGGGGCCTATGATGGGGACCTCTTTATGGGGTTGATTCCGAGAATTTTCAATGTAGACCATGTTCATCAGTTGTCCTATGCGGAACTAGCAGAAGGTTTGGTAGAGGTTGATACAGCTGGCTGGGCAGAAGGTTGGGAAAAACTCAGTAGTCGAATCAAGGAAGGCTTTGAAGCGATTGCCAAAGAAATGGAAGAACAAGGTGGGGGAAATGCCCTCGTTGTCAGCCATGGAATGACGATTGGAACCATTGTTTATCTGATCAATGGTATGCATCCGCATGGTCTAGATAATGGTAGCGTGACGATTCTTGAATATGAGAACGGTCAGTTTACGGTCCAAGTCGTTGGCGACCGTAGCTATCGGGAACTGGGACGTGAGAAGATGTTAGAGACAAATAGTTAATAGAAGTTAGCTCCGATCAGGAGCTAATTTTTTTCCTGTTAAATAAGTTGGATTTGCGATTCAGTATTTCGTGTTATCCAAGTCTAAAAGAACATTTCTCGTCTTTCAAATTCCCTCAAAAATGGTATAATAGTAACATCATAAAATTGGAGAGAGACCATGAGTTTTTACAATCATAAAGAAATTGAGCCTAAGTGGCAGGGCTACTGGGCAGAACATCATACATTTAAGACAGGAACAGATGCATCAAAACCGAAGTTTTATGCTCTCGATATGTTCCCATATCCTTCAGGAGCTGGATTGCACGTAGGACACCCAGAAGGTTATACAGCGACTGATATCCTTAGCCGTTACAAACGTGCCCAAGGTTACAATGTCCTTCACCCAATGGGTTGGGATGCCTTTGGTTTGCCAGCTGAGCAATACGCTATGGATACGGGGAATGACCCGGCAGAATTTACAGCAGAAAACATTGCCAACTTCAAACGTCAAATCAATGCGCTTGGATTCTCTTACGACTGGGACCGTGAAGTCAACACAACAGATCCAAACTACTACAAATGGACGCAGTGGATTTTCACCAAGCTTTACGAAAAAGGCTTGGCCTATGAAGCGGAAGTGCCAGTAAACTGGGTTGAGGAACTAGGAACAGCCATTGCCAACGAAGAAGTGCTTCCTGATGGAACTTCTGAGCGTGGTGGCTATCCCGTTGTCCGCAAACCAATGCGCCAATGGATGCTCAAAATTACGGCCTATGCAGAGCGCTTGCTTAACGACTTGGATGAGTTGGATTGGCCAGAGTCTATCAAGGACATGCAACGCAACTGGATTGGTAAATCTACTGGTGCCAATGTAACTTTCAAAGTGAAAGGGACTGACAAGGAATTTACCGTCTTTACAACTCGTCCTGATACTCTTTTCGGTGCGACTTTCACTGTCTTGGCTCCTGAGCATGAACTAGTAGATGCTATCACAAGTCCAGAACAAGCAGAGGCTGTAGCAGACTACAAACACCAAGCTAGCCTCAAGTCAGACTTGGCTCGTACCGATCTTGCCAAGGAAAAAACAGGGGTTTGGACTGGTGCTTATGCCATCAATCCTGTCAATGGCAAGGAAATCCCAATCTGGATTGCCGACTATGTTCTTGCTAGCTATGGTACAGGTGCTGTTATGGCTGTACCTGCCCACGACCAACGTGACTGGGAATTTGCCAAACAATTTGACCTTCCAATCGTAGAAGTTCTTGAAGGTGGAAACGTTGAAGAGGCTGCTTACACGGAAAACGGTCTTCACGTCAACTCTGACTTCCTTGATGGACTGAACAAAGAAGATGCTATTGCCAAGATTGTCGCTTGGTTGGAAGAAAACGGCTGTGGTCAAGAAAAAGTCACCTACCGTCTCCGTGACTGGCTCTTTAGCCGTCAACGTTACTGGGGTGAGCCAATTCCAATCATTCATTGGGAAGATGGAACTTCAACAGCCGTTCCTGAAAGTGAATTGCCACTTGTCTTGCCAGTAACCAAGGACATCCGTCCTTCAGGTACTGGTGAAAGTCCGCTAGCTAACTTGACAGACTGGCTTGAAGTGACGCGTGAAGATGGTGTCAAAGGTCGTCGTGAAACAAACACTATGCCACAATGGGCAGGTTCAAGCTGGTACTACCTCCGCTATATCGACCCA
Source organism: Streptococcus oralis subsp. dentisani (assembly GCF_002096685.1). GTDB lineage: Bacteria > Bacillota > Bacilli > Lactobacillales > Streptococcaceae > Streptococcus > Streptococcus oralis_AD. Next base: position 217,400 of record NZ_NCVA01000040.1, read on the forward strand.
CATAACACAGAAAAATTGGCTGACGAGGATCTCCTCAAACAATGGTTGCCAGTAGATATCTACGTGGGTGGTGCAGAGCATGCCGTTCTTCACTTGCTTTACGCTCGTTTCTGGCATAAATTCCTCTATGACCTCGGTGTTGTTCCGACTAAGGAACCATTCCAAAAACTCTTTAACCAAGGGATGATTTTGGGAACAAGCTACCGTGACCACCGTGGAGCTCTTGTAGCGACTGATAAGGTTGAAAAACGTGACGGTTCTTTCTTCCATGTGGAAACAGGAGAAGAGTTGGAGCAAGCACCAGCCAAGATGTCTAAATCGCTCAAGAACGTTGTCAACCCAGACGATGTGGTGGAACAATATGGTGCTGATACCCTTCGTGTTTATGAAATGTTCATGGGGCCACTCGATGCTTCCATCGCTTGGTCAGAAGAAGGTCTGGAAGGAAGCCGTAAATTCCTTGACCGTGTTTACCGTTTGATTACAAGTAAAGAAATTGCTGCGGAAAATAATGGTGCTCTTGACAAGGTTTATAACGAAACCGTTAAATCTGTCACTGAGCAAATTGAGTCTATGAAATTCAACACAGCCATTGCCCAACTTATGGTCTTTGTCAACGCTGCTAATAAGGAAGACAAACTCTATGTGGATTACGCCAAAGGCTCTATCCAATTGATCGCCCCATTTGCCCCTCACTTGGCAGAAGAACTCTGGCAAACTGTTGCAGCAACAGGTGAGTCCATCTCTTATGTAGCTTGGCCAACTTGGGACGAAAGTAAATTGGTTGAAGACGAAATCGAAATCGTCGTTCAAATCAAAGGAAAAGTCCGTGCCAAACTCATGGTCGCTAAAGACCTGTCACGCGAAGAATTGCAAGAAATTGTTCTGGCTGACGAAAAAGTCAAAGCGGAGATTGACGGTAAGGAAATCGTGAAAGTGATTGCGGTACCTAACAAGTTGGTAAATATCGTTGTGAAATAAGATAGGAATCCTTCAGAGTAGAATCTGGAGGATTTTTAAATTGGATTATGCTATAATAGTCCCAACTAAGATAAAAACACAGTTCTGGTTGGTAGTCCAGACGTAGGCAAGCCTATCAGTAACCTTCCTCCTTGGTTGTCCATTCTTAGGGATAGATTTAAGGAGGTGCTGTCGTGGAAATCGTTTCAATTGGCTTGACAGTTTATTTTGAAGATGGATTTTGGCATGGATTGTTTGAACAAGAGTATGAGGGAACTTATCAAGTTTGTCGAGTGACATTTGGTCAGGAACCAAAAGAGGATGAAATTTTGAAACTTTTACAGACTCAGTTTGTTCGGTTATCTTTTAGTCCAGAGGCAACAGTCAAACATCATGTGAAGATTAAGAATCCGAAGCGTTTGCAGCGAGCTGTAAAGAAACAGGTGAAGCAGAAAGTTTCTTCTAAGTCACAAGAGCTTTTGCAGTTGCAGCACGAAGAACGAAAAAAGCATTCAAAACAACAGTCCAGTCTCCAAAAGCAATTGCTCAAACAAGAGAAATTTGAACGCAAACAGCAAAAACGTAGAGAGAAACACAAGGGGCACTAGTGATTCTCTTTCATAAAATAGAACAGCTCTTCTTGGATAACAAGAGCTGTTTTTGCTTGTATTGAAGATTTCTTTCCTAATAGATAGACTTATCGTTAATGGCAGTTTCAAATTCAGGACCATACTTGCTTGCTTCAAATTCAATCCTGCCCCATTCAGCATTTTCATTTCACTAGAAGGGAGTGTGTGCCATGATTTCTGATTCATTTTTTATTGTTTGGTTTAGCGAGAACAATACTATTGACTCCTGGATTTTTCTGCCGGATGCTATAAAACATCTCTTTTATAGCGTATGTTTAAAAATATAATGTATGGTTGTAAGTGTTTTTCAACTTCCTCTAGTGATTCGATAGGAGAAAAACGAGCCTGCTCTACTTTAATTTAACCCCCATTATTTTACCACTTGGCCTTTCATTTTAACTGCTTATCTCAAAAGTCGATTTTTCTTTCATTCTTTTTGTTAAACTAGTGTGGTTAAGAGGAGGAAAAAATATGATTTTACAAGCGAAACATTTGACTAAACGGTACGGCAATCACATGGCTGTCGATGATATTCAGTTAGAGTTTGAAAAAGGAAGTTTCAATGCTATTTTGGGACCCAATGGTGCAGGGAAATCAACCACTATTTCCATGTTAATCGGTTTGAAAAATCCGACACAAGGTCAGATTCGATATGCGCCAAATACGAAAATCGGAGTGGTTTTTCAAGCTAGTGTACTGGATGAGATGTTGACGGTTAGGGAAAATCTCACGATTCGTGCTCAACAGTATAAGGAGATTGCGGCAAGTCGTGTGGATGATTTGATCCATCAACTGGGTTTGACTGCTTTCCAGAAACAACTCTATGGAACCTTGTCAGGTGGGCAAAAACGTCGGGTTGATATTGCGCGTGCTCTTCTTTCGCGACCAGATATTCTTTTCTTGGATGAACCAACGACAGGTCTTGATATTCAAACTCGCAAATCCATCTGGGATCTACTGTATCGACTACAAAAGGATGAAGGGATGACTATTATCTTAACGACTCATTATCTGGATGAAGCAGATGAAGCGGATCAGATCTATATCGTTGATCATGGGAAAGTGATTGCGCAAGGTTCTGCGATTGCTATTAAAAGTCAGTATGCATCTAATATCCTAAAAATTCGTTTTAAGGAAATGAAGGATCTAGAAAAATTGCTACAGACTGGAATGACAGTCGAGGAAGAAAATGAGATGGAATATCTTTTTTATCCAAGGACATCACAGGAAGCCATTGAATATTTGGCAAAAGTTCGAGAAGAAATTGATTCTTTTGAGTTTCGTTCGGGTACTATGGATGATGCCTTTATTGCACTTACAGGAAGAGAGGTTCGCTAATGCTAGCTTTATTGAAACGGAATTTTATCTTATATTTTCGTAATCGTTCGGGAGTATTTTTCTCATTATTGGGGGCATTGATTTCCTTCCTCCTTTATATCATTTTTTTGCAGAAGAATTTGACGGATTCTTGGTCCCAACTCCCTAATAGTACGAACCTTTTAAATAACTGGCTGATGGGTGGGACGTTGGCTGTGACTGGGATGACAACCAGTTTTACGGCTCTTAAACAAATGGTACAGGACCGCGAAAATCAAGTGGATCAAGATCTCTTCTTGACTGATTTAGGCAACTGGGGCTTACAGGCGTCCTATCTAATCAGTAGTATTGTCATTTCTTTTGTCATGCAGGTGTTTATGTATGCTGTTATGAGTTTTTATTTTAAAGAGAGCCCAGTTATCAGCCATTTACCGGAAATCGCTTTGATTATGTTGTTAAGCAGTCTGCTTTCAAGTTTGGTAAATGTTCTCTTGATTTACCGTTTTCAATCTGTAGATAGCCTTGGTAAACTGGCAACGATAGTGGGAACTGCTTCTGGATTTTTAGTAGGAACTTATATCCCCATTGGAGTATTACCTGATTCTGCACAGCTTTTCATGAAATGTACCCCTGCCACTTATATTGCTTCTCTCTATCGACAAGTCTTAATGAAAGAGCGATTAGAGACCGCATTTTCAGGAAATAACAGTCTGTTACAGGAATTTCAAGAAAAAATGGGAATCCAAATCAACTGGCAAGAACTATTGACAAAGGAAGAAACATACTTTATAGTGGTTATTATCAGTCTCGTCGCTATTCTTCTTTGGATGTTATTTGTTAAAGTGTTTAGCAAGAGAAAATAAAGATGTATTGGAGAGAAAATGAAGATTCGTTTTGAAATGAAGACAGAGTTTTCAGAAAAAGACCCACACATTTTAATTCAGGCAGCTCAGTTAACTGACCAAGCAAGAGAAGTCATGGAGTATTTAGAACAATTTTCAACGACTAATCAGGTGGTCATTCCTATTCGAACGGATGATCATCTGGTTATGGTGAAAATTGAGGATCTTATTCTAGCAGATATCGATAAGAATTTGTTGACCATTTATACGGTAGATGGGATTTATAAAACTAAGGAAACATTGACAAACTTTCAGAATCGAATTAATCGACGTAACTTTATACAGATATCACGTCATTCAGTTATAAACATTGACCATTTAGAGTCATTATCGGATAGCTTTTCAGGGAACATGATGGCTAAAATGACTCGGGGTATCAAATCGAGTGTGAGTCGGAAATACGTTAAGTCCTTAATGGATTATCTAGGTTTATAGGAGAAAATCATGAAGCGATTGATTGCTTATTTTGTATCGGGAATGCGGACGGCCTCCTTTGTTTATTTGAGTTTGGTGTTATTGGCGCAGTTTTATTCAGGTATTACCTATCCTGCACCAACGACAAAAAATATTCTAGCTTTGTTTTTGATGAGTGGAATTATGGGGGTATTGACCTTAATCCTTGAAAGGCTAGAGTTTCTTGCTTATAGTATGCGTGTAGGAGTTCATTTGTTAGCGACAGCTACTATTTTAGTATTGACCTACCTATTTTTTGGCTGGGGTTCGGCATTGTTGAGTCCCTTGCTGTGGTTCTTTTTCTTATTAATTTATGGACTGATATGGTTGTACCAGATCTGGCAAACTCACAAGCTCACCCAACGAATTAATCAAGCCTTAGAAGATAAAAGAAAGAAAACGAATCACTAATGTAGTGAGTGGATGAGGTTTGAGGAGAGTGCTAGTTTCCATATAGAGCAAATTATGATATAGTATTCTCAGCGTAAAACAAGGAGAAAAACGATGCCAGTAAATGAATATGGTCAGATGATTGGTGAGTCAATGGAAGGTTATACATCTGGTGAATTGCCTGCTATTGATTTCTTAGAAGGGCGTTATGCTCGGATAGAGGCTCTTTCAGTGGAAAAGCATGCGGAGGATTTGCTAACTGTTTATGGTCCAGATACACCTCGGGAGATGTGGACCTACCTCTTTCAGGAGCCGGTGGCAGATATGGAGGAACTGGTTACCGTCTTAAATCAGATGTTAGCTCGTAAGGACCGTTTTTACTATGCGATTATAGACAAGGCAACTGGTAAGGCTTTGGGGACTTTTTCTCTCATGCGTATTGACCAGAATAACCGAGTAATAGAAGTGGGAGCTGTCACTTTTTCTACAGAACTCAGGGGAACACGTATAGGGACAGAGGCTCAATATCTCCTAGCTCGCTATGTTTTTGAGGAGATTAACTATCGTCGCTATGAGTGGAAATGCGATGCTCTAAATCTGCCATCAAGACGAGCTGCGGAACGTTTGGGCTTTGTCTATGAAGGGACCTTCCGTCAGGCAGTCGTTTATAAGGGACGTACACGTGATACGGATTGGCTCTCTATGATTGATAAGGACTGGCCTCAAGTTAAAGCTCGTTTGGAAGCATGGCTGGCTCCTGAAAATTTTGATAAAAATGGACGGCAGTACAAGAGCTTGAGAGAATTCTGAGAGGTATTGAGATGATGACTATTAGAAGGCAAGAAATTGTTAAGCTAGAGGATGTTTTGCATCTCTATCAGGCAGTTGGATGGACAAATTATACACATCAACCTCAGATGTTGAAGAAAGCCTTGTCTCACTCCTTAGCAATTTATCTGGCACTTGATGGTGATGCCGTGGTGGGCTTGGTCCGTTTAGTCGGAGATGGTTTTTCATCGATTTTTGTCCAGGATTTGATCGTTTTGCCTAGCTATCAGCGCCAAGAGATTGGTAGCAACTTGATGAAAGAGGCTTTAGGTGACTTCAAAGATGCCTATCAAGTCCAACTAGTGACCGATCAGACAGAAAAAACCTTGGGATTCTATCGATCTCTGGGATTTGAAACCTTATCTACTTATGACTGTACAGGAATGATTTGGGTGGATCGAAAAAGATAAAAAAATATTTTTTCTTAAGTAAAGTTTAAGTATCCTCTTGTATCATATAGTTATTAAATAAAGACCTCCTAACTTTATTTAATGAAATCCTAATCCTTTCTTTTTCATAATAATCTCCCTAAAGAGGCCACCCAATCAGGTGGCTTTTTTGTTTGAAAAAACTCCTTAGAGAAAGACTAAGGAGAAAGAATCATGTTTTCTTTTTAAGTTGTTGATTTCGATACTGTCTAGGTGTTAAGTGATAGTGCTGCTTAAATTGACGGTTGAAGTTTGAAAGGTTGGTGAAACCGACCTGGCTTGCAATTTCTTGAATACTGAGGTTGGTTTGGACGAGTTTCTCACAGGATTTCTCAAGACGTAACTGGAGCAGGTAGTCCATACAACTGGCTCCAGTATGTTGCTTGAAAATACTCATAAAGTGATTTTTACTATATCCAAATGTTGCAGCTAGTTGCTCGATATGAATGGGTTCTGAGTAATGCTGTTCAAGGTAGCAAATCACTTCTTTTAGTTTTTGGTATTTTTGGTAGGTATCATCTGTATAGTGTCGATTGACGTATCTATACTTAAAGAGAAGATGAAGCAATTCGTATAGTTTAGATTTTATGAGTAGGTCGTAGTATATGCCTTTTTCTTCAAGTATAGAAAAGAGGGAAAGAAGGCAGGATTGAATTTGATCATAGGCCTTATCGCCTGGTGATATTTGAGGAGTAAGGCAAAAGTGACCAGAGTGAAGGGGTTGGATATAGCGTTGGCTAAAGCTGTCAATTTGACTTCTACCTAGGAAATCTAAATGGATACGAAAAACTGTAGAAATTTGTTCTTGATTTTCAATAGGGTAGATAGCGTGAGGAGACGTTGGCTGAATTAGAAAAATATCACCTTCATGACTTTCAAAGCGCTCAGAGTTGATATAGAAGGTAGCAGTTCCTTTTTTGACATAGATTATCTCGAGTTCAGGATGCCAATGGTAAATTGTATTAGAAGATTGCTTGGATAGGATTTGTTTTTCAAAATCATATGGGAAGTCAGATGGGTTATCTCGTAAGAAATGTGAACGGTCTGCCATGGTAAATCCTCCCAATACACTATTACTACTTTTATTATACCAAAAAAACTTCCTTATCTAGGAAGTTTTCGAGTTTTAAGCTTTCTTTTTCATATAAAAAATAGTAAGCATAAGTCCAATGAAGGCCAAAGCAATAGCCACATAAAAAGCTACACTATAATTTCCATCATTAGCCATTGCCATTTGAACTGCGACTTTTGGAGCGAAAAATGCTGCTAAAGAATATCCAGTGAAGACTATACCGTAGTTGACCCCTTGATTTGCAGGACCGTAATTTTCCATGACGATAGATGGGAAGACCCCCATAACACCACCAAAGCAGATACCAAGTCCTATAATTCCTAAGGTAAACCCGAATTGACCAGGGACGATAGTTAGGGAAAATAAAGCTAGGACAATGACAGAGTAGATAATTAATAAGGTCTTTGAACGGCCAATTTTATCAGAAAGTGATCCCCAGATAAAACGGCCACTAGAGTTTGCGATTGAATAAAGAGAGACATAGAGAGCTGCAGTACCTGCAGAGAGTCCAAACATTGATTGACCGATTGGTGATGCTTGAGAGGCAATCATCAAACCAGAAAAGGCGCCGACAAAGAACATGCTAATGATAATGTAAAACAGAGGACTTTGTAGCATTTGTTTCCAGTTTTTATTAGTAGCTCCTTGCTTGGTTGGGATAGGAGCTTTCCAGCCTGCTGGTTGGTAGCCGCTTGGAGCCGCCTTGATAAAGAAAATTGCACAGATGATAACAACAATATAGACTAGCCCAATGGTACGAAAAGCAAAGAAGGCATCTTGTTGTTGAATGAGATTGCTTGCGACTGGAGAAGCGATGACTGCGGCAAATCCCATGCCGCCTGTCAGAATTCCAGAGGCTAAGCCACGTTTATCAGGGAAGAGACGAAGTGAATTGGAGAGGGCACCCGAATAGGCAAAACCTTGACCAAGTCCAGCCATTAATCCATAAGTCAAATAAAGCATGGCTGGTGAATTGGCATAGCCGGTTAAGTAAAATCCGCTAGCAAATAGGAGAGCGCCTAGGGAGATAGTCCATTTTACATAACCTTTGTCAACTAAATAACCTCCTAGAATCATGGGGATAGGGCCGATTGCAGAGTTGATAGCAAATGCTAACATAATATCAGACATGGACCAGCCTGTTGAACTGCTAAGTGGTCCGGCGAAAACAGAAAAGGAATAGACGGCACCTGTGCAAAGAAGAATGGCTGTAGACGCGACTAAAATCCGCCAACGATTGAATGTCTCTTTCATAAAAACATCCTCCTTAAATGTATATTTTTTCACCAAGACTATATCATAGTTAAGTAAGATGGTCAATAGTTAACGAAGATGTTTTGTTAATTTTTTCACGAACTTATACTAAAGTACGATAAACTGATAGAATAACACTGTCTTTTATTATCAAGGATTTACAAGATTTTCTAAAGTAGTATAATAAAAGTAGATTAAATAAATGAAAGGGGTACCAAGATGAAACTAGTTGCTATCGTTGGAACCAATTCAGATCGCTCAACCAATCGGAAACTCTTGAAATTTATGCAAAAGCACTTTTCGGATAAAGCCGACATTGAGGTATTGGAAATCAAACAATTGCCAGCATTTAACGAACCTGAGGACAAGCAAACGCCAGCTGAAGTTCAAGCTTTTTCAGAAAAAATTCTTGCCGCAGATGGTGTGATTATTTCAACACCTGAGTACGACCACACGATACCAGCACCTTTGGCCTCTGCTTTGGAGTGGATTGCTTATACCAGTCGTGCTTTGGTTAACAAACCAACTATGATTGTTGGTGCTTCTCTCGGTTTGCTAGGAACATCTAGAGCGCAGGCACATTTACGTCAGATTTTAGATGCGCCGGAGCTTAAAGCAAGAGTTATGCCGGGTACAGAGTTCTTTCTAGGTCATTCTGAGCAAGTCCTAGATGAGGAGTGTCATTTGAACAATCCTGAAAAGGTTGCAGAACTAGAAGAACATTTTTCAGAGTTTCAAAATTTTGTTGAATTAACAAAAGCTTTAGTCAAACCAGAAGATACAAATCGTAAGAAATCTTTCATTTGGGAAGAATGGTTGAAAGCATAAGTATTTCAAGAAAGGAGAACAATCCATGAAATTAGTAGCTATTGTTGGGACTAATGCAAAAAAATCCTATAATCGCAACCTCTTGCAATTTATGAAAAGACATTTTGCTCAGAAAGCGGATATTGAGATTTTAGAAATAACAGATGTACCAATGTTCAATGAAACAGATGATCAAACAGATACACCTATTATTCAGAAGTTTAATCAAGCTATTTCAGAAGCTGATGGTGTCATTATCTCGACACCCGAGCACAATCATACGATTCCATCAAGTTTGAATAGCTTGCTCGAGTGGTTGTCTTTTAACATTCATCCACTAGACGGAAAGCCGACAATGATTGTCGGAGCTTCTTACGATATTCAAGGTTCCTCACGTGCCCAACTTCATCTTCGTCAGATTCTGGATGCTCCTGGGGTAAATGCAACAGTTATGCCAGGTAGTGAGTTTTTACTTGGTCGAGCGCATCGAGCGTTTGATGACAATGGAGATTTGATTGATGAGCGAACCGTTGATTTCCTAGATAGTTGTTTTTATCGCTTCCTTCGCTTTGTATCTATTGCAAACCAACTAAACCTTCCTGAAGAAGTTCGCTTTGAACCGGGGACTTACCATGTTACAACTGAAGGCCATAATGGTAAATTACCGATGGATGTAACGGTTTCTGAGGACCGTATTGAAAAAATTGAAATCGATTCTTCTGGAGAATCTTCAGGAATCGCAGATGTCGTCTTTACCCGTATTCCAGCAGAAATCATTGAGGGGCAAACATTAAATGTTGATGCGGTGTCAGGAGCTTCTGTGACTTCAAATGGTGTTTTAGATGGAGTTGCGCGTGCAGTCAAACAAGCTGGTGCAAATCCAGATGTTTTACGCAAGCGTTCAAAAGCGCCATCTGCCTTAGATAAAGAAGATAAGACCTATCAGGCAGACGTTGTCATCGTCGGAGGTGGAGGAGCTGGTTTAGCTGCGGCTGCTGCAGTCTTACAAGCGGGTAAGAAGCCGATTATTGTTGAGAAATTCCCAGCAATTGGAGGAAATACTGTTCGTGCAGGTGGTCCAATGAATGCACCAGATCCAGCATGGCAAGGAACCTTCGCAGCTCATCCAGGTGAGGCACATACGCTTCAAGAATTGATTGCGACAGATGAATCAACGATTGATCCAGAATATTTAGAGGACTTTAGAGCCTTGAAAGTTGAGGTTGAACAGTATTTGCAGGACCCGAGCTATTTGTTTGATTCTACCTTACTTTACCGTATCCAAACCTATATCGGTGGAAAACGAAAAGATTTACAAGGAAATGAAATTCATGGCCAGTATGATTTAGTATCTGTCCTAACTGAGCGGGCTCTAGAGTCTGTTCGTTGGTTGGAAGACATTGGCGTTGAATTTGTTCGTAGCGAAGTGACAATGCCAGTTGGAGCCCTTTGGCGTCGTGGCCATAAGCCGGTTCAACCAATGGGGTATGCCTTTATATCTGTCCTACAAAAATATGTTCTAGAGCATGGTGGCAAGATCTTGACTGACTCTCCAGTTAAAGAATTGCTTGTAAAAGACGGGGCTGTCAAGGGTGTCAGAGCAGAAGGTCGAAACGGTCAAACCATCATTGTCAATGCAGATGCCGTTGTTCTAGCTTCTGGAGGATTTGGTGCCAATACAAAGATGCTACAAAAATACAATACCTACTGGACTGAAATTGCAGATGATATTGCTACATCTAATACACCAGCTGTAACAGGAGATGGTATTCTTTTAGGGCAAAGTGTAGGTGCAGATTTAGTGGGTATGGGCTTTAGTCAAATGATGCCAGTATCCGATCCAGTGACAGGAGCTCTTTTCTCAGGACTTCAAGTTCCTCCAGCAAACTTCATCATGGTAAATACTGAAGGGAAGCGCTTTGTAGATGAGTACGGTAGCCGAGACAAGCTATCTCAAGCGGCGATTGATAATGGAGGCTTGTTCTATCTAATTGCAGATGAACGTATCAAGGAAACTGCCTACAATACTAGCCAAGAAAAAATCGATGCCCAAGTCAAAGCAGGTACTCTCTATCGTGCAGATACGATAGAAGAGTTGGCGGTTCAGATTGGTGTGGATCCACAAGTTCTAGTGGAAACGATTAAGAATTACAATTCCTATGTAGATGCAGGTTTTGATCCTGAATTTAATAAAGGTAGTTTTGATCTCAAGTGTGAGGTTGCACCATTTTACGCAACACCGAGAAAACCAGCCGTTCACCATACAATGGGTGGACTCAAGATTGATACTTCAACACACGTTTTGAATGAAAACGGTCAGATTATCCCTGGTTTGTATGCTGCCGGAGAAGTCGCAGGTGGACTCCATGCAGGTAACCGTCTAGGAGGAAATTCGCTTACGGATATCTTTACTTTTGGACGTATTGCAGGTCAAACAGCTGTTAAAGAAAATTGTTAGTGATTGATTTAAAAATTAAGGGAATTTTAAGTCTCCTCGTGTATTATATAATCATTAAATAAAGACCTCCTAATACTCTTCGAAAATCTCATCAACCTTCGTTAGAGTCGACTTAGCTAACTATAGTTATGCTTGCGTCTATCTGCCTAGTCTGATTTCGATTTTCATTGAGTACCCTTTATTTAATGAAATCCTAAACTTTTCTTTTTCATAATAATCTCCCTAAAGAGGCCACCCAATCAGGTGGCTTTTTTGTTTGTAGCTTGGATTTTTGATATAATAGAACCATGAGTAGAATTTTAGACAATGAAATCATGGGGGACGAGGAGTTAGTAGAACGTACGCTCCGTCCTCAGTATTTACGTGAATATATTGGGCAGGATAAGGTCAAGGATCAGCTGCAAATTTTTATCGAAGCTGCCAAAATGCGGGATGAAGCGCTGGATCATGTACTCTTATTTGGGCCTCCAGGTTTGGGGAAAACGACCATGGCCTTTGTCATTGCTAACGAATTAGGTGTCAATCTCAAGCAAACGTCTGGTCCTGTCATTGAAAAAGCGGGTGACTTGGTAGCGATTTTGAATGATTTGGAGCCTGGAGACGTCCTCTTTATAGACGAGATTCATCGCCTGCCTATGTCGGTGGAAGAGGTGCTTTATAGTGCTATGGAGGATTTTTACATTGACATCATGATTGGGGCTGGTGAGGGCAGTCGCAGTGTCCATTTGGACTTGCCACCTTTTACCTTGATTGGTGCAACGACAAGGGCGGGGATGCTTTCAAATCCTCTACGGGCACGTTTTGGGATTACAGGTCATATGGAATACTATGCCCATGCTGACTTGACAGAAATTGTCGAGCGAACGGCAGATATTTTTGAGATGGAAATCACCCATGAGGCAGCCGCTGAGCTGGCCTTACGCAGTCGAGGAACTCCTCGTATCGCCAATCGTCTCCTTAAGCGCGTGCGCGACTTTGCACAGATTATGGGTGATGGCTTGATTGATGATGTGATTACGGATAAGGCCTTGACCATGCTAGATGTTGACCATGAAGGTTTGGACTATGTGGACCAAAAAATCCTTCGTACCATGATTGAGATGTACGGTGGTGGTCCTGTCGGTCTAGGAACCCTCTCTGTTAATATTGCCGAGGAGCGTGAGACGGTCGAAGACATGTACGAACCCTACCTGATCCAAAAAGGATTTATCATGCGGACACGGTCTGGACGGGTTGCAACAGCTAAAGCATATGAGCATTTAGGTTATGAATACAGTGAAAAATGAGCACGAAATTCTAGAGGCTTTCAGAGAAAATCCAGATTTGATGAAAATCTTAACCATCATCCGTAACCTTGGCTTGAAAGACTCGTGGTTAGCAGCAGGTTCTGTCAGGAATTTTATTTGGAATCTCTTGTCAGACAAATCCCCTTTTGACCGTGAAACGGATGTGGATGTGATTTTCTTTGATCCAGATGTTTCTTATGAGGAAACAGTATCCCTAGAGAACAAGCTGAGAGAAGATTTCCCCCAGTATCAGTGGGAGTTGAAAAATCAGGTCTATATGCATCTGCACAGTCCCCACACGGCGCCCTATATCAGCTCCTGTGATGCGATGGTTAAGTATCCCGAGCGCTGTACGGCGGTAGGACTTCGCTTGCATGCTGATGCAACTTTAGAGCTCTTCGTGCCCTATGGACTCGAGGATATTTTAAAGTTTCAAGTTCACCCGACTCCTCACTTCTTAGATAATGAAGACCGAATGAAGCTCTATCAAGAACGCTTATCCAAGAAAAATTGGCAAGAAAAATGGAAAAATCTCACTTTCTCGAATCTCTGAAAAGAAGTTGGTGACTTGATCGCATAAGAATTCTATATGTGAGTTTGTAATCATCACAAGATGAGCAGAGAAATCTAAAGATGCAAAAAATTATATACTCAACAGGAACAACTCATTCAATCTATCATAGCTAACAAAGATACCGAATTTGTGAGATTGAGTGAGAAAAACGTCTATTAAGGCTATCCTTATTGTTCTTGGAAGATAAGACTCCTGGAAAATTATCCCAAGTAACTAACTTGAGCTTGAAAATTGGCATGTAAACGCTTTTGAAAAGTCGTAAATTATGATACAATGTTTAGAGAAATTACTGAGACGAGGATTTAGAAAACAATGAAAGTACATTTCACAAATTTATTTGGGCAAGCATCAACGAGTGTTGCCTTGATGGCGCAGAACAATGTCATGAAAATTGTTCGAGACTTTGGAGTTAACGAACTGGGGATATATTTTTATGATGCAAGCCATGAACCGTGGGAAGAACTGAACTCGCGGATGGATGGAATTGTCGCGGGGGTATCTTATGGAGATGTCGTTTTTTTCCAATCTCCTTCATGGAATAGTGTTGAATGGGACAATCACTTGGTAGAAAAGTTAAAGCTTTCTCATGTAAAAATGGTGATGTTTATCCATGATGTTCAGCCACTAATGTTTGAGAGCAATTATTATCTTATGAAGGCCCACATTGACATGTACAACAAGTGTGATGTGGTGGTAGTACCATCCGAACAAATGTACCAGAAACTCGTTTCAGAAGGATTAACCGTCAAGAACTACGTTGTTCAAACACTCTGGGATCTTCCCCATGGTTTGGAACTCTATACTCCAAAATTTGAGAAAAAATTAATCTTCTCAGGAGACCCATCTCGTTTTCCACATATTGTTGACTGGAAACACAGTACCCCTCTTCATGTTTATGCTACGAGAGCAGAGGGAGTAGATTATTCCAAAGTCCATCTTGAGGGGTGGCGAACTCAGCAGGAATTATTGTTGGAGTTGTCTAAAGGAGGAGGCTTTGGCCTAGTATGGGGAAATTCTGAAAATCCTGCGGAAGAGCGTGACTACTACAAAGAAAATGTTTCTTATAAGTTGACAACTTATCTGGCCGCAGGTATTCCTGTGGTTGTGCCAGACTATCTTTCTAATGTGGACTATATCCGTGAGAAAGGTTTGGGCTTTGTCGTATCTAGTTTGGAAGAAGCTAGCCGCGTGGTTCAGGAATGTACGGAAGAAGAGTATGATCAAATGGTCACAAGAGCAAAATATACAGCTTACTTAATTAAAAATGGTTATTTCACAAAGAAATTGTTTATTGATTCTATGATGCTCTTAGATTAGTCAAAAGTCAGTCATCGGTTTACCACATTCAGATTTGGAAAGGCAAAATTTCAAGTCGAAGTTAGCCACTTGGGATAATTAGTTTTTTGTCAACTGTGTAGTGGGATGATGAAAAACCACATCTTGGAGGGAACCAATTTGGTTCTCTCCTTTTTGCTAGACGCTTGAAGCTGATTTCCTCTACTTATAAATTTAGACGTAACAAAACACCCCAAAACTATCTAACTTTTTTGGGGAGGTCATATAGGGAGGGGGAGAGGATTACAAAATCATCACCAAGGTCCCAATCGTAATCAGTATACAGCCAATGATTGTTTTAAACGTCAGGACATCCTGTAGAAAGAAAAAGGCTAAAACGAGTGTAATGACGAGACTGAATTTATCGACAGCAGATACCTCAGTCGCATTGCCCATCTGCAAGGCCTTGTAGTAGGAGAGCCAGGAGGCGCCTGTTGCCAAACCAGACAGGATGAGAAAGAGCCAACTTTTTCTACTGATGTTGACAAGCTCAGTCTGACTATTGGTCAAGAAAACCATGGCCCAAGCCATAAGGATGACGACGACCGTACGAATGGCTGTTGCTAGATTGGACGGAACTCCCTCAATCCCAATCTTGGCTAAAATAGAAGTTAAGGCTGCAAAGACAGCAGATAAAAGTGCGAAGAAAAACCACATGGTAACTACCTCCTCTCTCTATTATAAGTAATCGAATCCTACTTGTCAGTTCTCAAGTGAAATCTTGCTCTGATGGCATTTTAAAAAGCTATACCAATTTTTATGCTTGACAAGTGAGAAAAACAAGTATATACTGTCTTTGCTGGTTCTGTAAAAGGAAAATCAGACTATACCAATTTAAGGGGAAAGCACAGCTGGTCTGTGTCGTATATACTATGTGTGGAATTGTTGGTGTTGTTGGAAACACAAATGCAACTGATATTTTGATTCAAGGGCTTGAAAAGCTCGAATACCGTGGTTATGATTCTGCGGGGATTTTTGTTCTAGGTGGTGCTGAAAATCATCTAGTCAAAGCTGTCGGTCGTATCGCTGAATTGTCTGCTAAGACAGCTGGTGTTGAGGGAACGACTGGTATCGGACATACGCGTTGGGCGACTCACGGGAAACCAACTGAGGACAATGCTCACCCACATCGCTCTGAGACAGGACGTTTTGTCTTGGTACACAATGGGGTGATTGAAAACTACCTTGAGATCAAGGAAGAATACCTTGCAGGTCACCACTTCAAGGGGCAAACAGATACGGAAATCGCCGTTCACTTGATTGGTAAATTTGTTGAAGAAGATGGTTTCTCAGTTCTTGAAGCCTTCAAAAAAGCCCTTCACATCATTCGTGGTTCTTATGCCTTTGCCTTGATTGACTCTGAAAATCCAGATGTTATCTATGTGGCGAAAAATAAATCACCACTTTTGATTGGTCTTGGGGAAGGCTATAACATGGTCTGCTCAGATGCTATGGCTATGATTCGTGAAACCAACCAATACATGGAAATCCATGACCAAGAGTTGGTAATCGTCAAGGCTGATAGCGTCGAAGTTCAAGACTATGATGGCAATCGCCGTGAGCGTGCTAGCTATACTGCGGAGCTAGACTTGTCAGATATCGGTAAGGGAACTTATCCTTACTACATGCTCAAGGAAATTGACGAGCAACCAACAGTTATGCGTAAACTCATCCAAGCCTACACAGATGAGGCGGGTCAAGTAGTGGTTGATCCAGCTATCATCAAGGCTGTTCAAGACGCTGACCGCATCTACATCCTTGCGGCTGGAACTTCTTACCATGCAGGATTTGCTTCTAAGAAGATGTTGGAAGAATTGACGGATACGCCAGTGGAACTTGGAATCTCATCTGAGTGGGGCTATGGTATGCCACTTCTCAGCCAAAAACCACTCTTTATCTTTATCAGCCAATCTGGTGAAACAGCTGACAGCCGTCAAGTTTTGGTCAAGGCCAATGAGTTAGGCATCCCAAGCTTGACAGTGACAAACGTGCCAGGTTCAACCCTTTCACGCGAAGCCAACCATACCATGCTCCTTCACGCGGGACCTGAAATTGCCGTAGCATCAACCAAGGCTTATACAGCGCAAATCGCAGCTCTTGCCTTCCTTGCAAAAGCAGTCGGTGAAGCAAATGGCAATGCTAAAGCACAAGTCTTTGATCTGATTCGTGAGTTGTCTATCGTAGCTCAGTCTATCGAATCAACTCTTTCTGAGAAAGAAACCATTGATGCCAAGGTTCGTGAACTTCTTGAAACAACTCGCAACGCCTTTTACATCGGACGTGGTCAAGACTACTACGTAGCCATGGAAGCTAGTCTCAAACTCAAAGAGATTTCTTACATCCAATGTGAAGGTTTTGCGGCGGGAGAACTCAAGCATGGAACCATTGCCTTGATTGAAGAAGGAACGCCTGTTTTGGCCCTCTTGTCAGATCCAGTCCTTGCCAACCACACTCGTGGAAATATCCAAGAGGTCGCAGCCCGTGGTGCCAAGGTTCTCACCATCGCAGAAGAAAATGTTGCCAAAGACACAGACGACATCGTCCTTACGACCGTACACCCTTACCTCTCACCAATCTCAATGGTCGTACCAACGCAATTGGTCGCTTACTTTGCAACACTCCACCGTGGCCTTGATGTGGACAAACCACGTAACCTTGCTAAGTCAGTAACTGTGGAATAAGACTGAGTATAAATAATTCTTATCAAGCTTATAAAAATTTCATATCGTAGAGAACATCATTTGAAAACAATGAGTATAAACACCTTAGAAAACCTGATTTAAAGGGATTTCTAAGGTGTTTTTCTTTATAGATATAAAAATTTCTAATCGAGTTGATAGTCAATATATATTGGGAAAAGGGGAAAAGGAGTGGTAAGATGGTTTCAATCCAAATGGAAGGAGAGAGGTATGGCAAGTAAAAGAGACTTAGTCTTTAGAGCGATTCGAGGCGATGAAGTGGAAAGAGTTCCTGTGGGATTTTGGTTTCATTTTGTAACACTCGAAGAAAAGGGGCAGGGATTAAATAATCCACGTATCTTTCAAAAGAGTGTTGATGGGCATCGCAACTATGTGGAAAGGATTCGTCCTGATTTTGTCAAAATTATGAGCGACGGTTTTTTCCTTTATCCAAGTAATGTCTATAGTCCTAAGATTGCAAGCATTCAGGAGCTGACTTCTATTGAGTCGATTGGTGAGGAACACCCATGGATTCAGCAACAGGTGGAAGTGGTACAAGCGATTCGAGAGACCTTTACCGAAGAGACTGCTTCTTTCTACAATATCTTTTCGCCTATCTCCTACCTCAAGCGCTGGTTCCGTACAGAAACCTCACGGGGAGATAGGGAAGTGGCTGATCTATTGCTTGAAAATCCTGAGCAATTCAGAGCGATTCTAGATGTGATTGCAAGAGATATTGCTATCCTAACTCAGAAAATCATCCAGCAAGGCGGTGTTGACGGGATTTACCTCAGTACCCAGGAAATTCAAGATGGGCGCATCACTCCAGCGCTCTATCAAACCTATATCGAACCGAGCAATATAGCAGTTTTGGAGGCAGCCAATCAGGTTAGTGGGACCAATATCCTCCATATCTGTGGATTTGAAGGTGCGAGCAATGATGTGACGATATTTAAGGATTATCCAGCTCAAGTGGTCAACTGGGCGACCCACCATGAGGACGTTAGTTTGACACAGGGGCAAGAGTTGTTCTCAGGTAAGGCCGTTTTAGGTGGATTTGAAAATGGCAAGAAAAGCTTGCTTTATCAAGGTTCCAAGGCGGAATTGCAAAATGAAACAAGGCGGTTGCTGGCTGAAGCGGGTAGTAAAGGCGTTCTTCTGGGAGCTGACTGTACTGTTCCAGATGACTTTGACTTAGAGAGGTTGGACTGGATTCGGCAGGCAGCTGTTCTCTAAAAGGAGGAGCTATGAAAAGTAAAAGATGGGGCATCTTCATTGCAGTTGTCGGTTTGCTGGCCTTGGTTGCCATAAGCGTCTTAAAAAATGGGCACTGCAAAAATGGAGAGAGATGTCGTGGAGTTCAGGATTTTTCCAAATCCAGTCTCCACTTTCTACGCTCGAATGATATCGCAAGTAGTTTATTAGTTGAAAAAGTAAGAAATGGAGAATAAGAATGTCAGAAAAAAAAGAATGGGTTTTAAAAGCATTTAAAGGTGAAAAGGTTGATCGTGTGCCAGTTGGTTTTTGGCACCATTTCACATCCGAAGACGAATGGCTGCACGGTTTCTCAAATCCAGCCATTATCAAGAAGAATATCGAGGGCCATAAGCGCTTTATCCGAGAAGTTCAGCCAGACTTTATCAAACTCATGAGTGATGGCTACTTTGCTTACCCAAATCCAGCGATTGCCAAAGGAAAATCACTTCAAGAATTGGCGACCATTCAACCACTTGGACCAGATCACGCTTGGATAAAAGAGCAGGTGGACTTGGTTAAGAAAATCAAGCAAGAGTTTACAGAAGATATCGTTGCGATTTACAATATTTTTGCTCCTGTGACCTATCTCAAGTGGTTGCTTGGGGAAGTGTCTGGTGGCGATGACCTCATTGCAGACTTTCTGGTGGAAAATCCTGAAGCCCTTAAAAAGGTGTTGGATGTGATTGCAGAGGATATTGCGAGTCTCAGTCGAGCTGTCATCGAAGAGGCTGGTGCTGATGGAATCTACCTCAGCGTGCAAAGTATCCAAGATCAACGAGTGTCGGCAGCAGCTTATCAAGCCGTCATTGCACCTAGCGAGATAACTGTTCTGGAAGCAGCTAGTGCTGTTGGTGGTGTTACTGTTCTTCATATCTGTGGCTACGAGGGGGCGCGAAATGATATTCACCTTTTTGCAGACTATCCAGCCCAAGTCTTTAACTGGGCTGTAGGACCAGAAGGAATCACTCTCAAGGAAGGTCGTGAGATTTTCAAGGGACGTACGGTTCTTGGAGGATTCGAAAATGGCAAGACAGGCTTGCTGTACACTGGTAGCAAGGACGCCATTCAGGCTGAGGCAAAGAAACTAGTTGCAGAAGCTGGGGAACGGGGCTTGGTACTTGGGGCAGATTGCACCATTCCAAGTGATATCGCAGTTGAACGTATCCAGTGGGTGAGAGAAGCGCTTGAAAATTAAAGGAGAAAAAGATGAGTAAAAAAGCATGGATTATCGGTGGTGTAGCAGTTGTTGCAGTAATTGGGGCAACGATTATCGGGAGAAGTTTAGCTGGCGCTCCAGCCAAGGAGGGAGAAACAGCTTCATCTGCTGAAGTCATAACCTTGAAGGTTGCCCATACACAAAACTACGTACCTTATGACTTTGTCAATGAAAAAGGGGAATCAGATGGTTATGAAGTAGCTGTTTTGAAGGCTGTTGATGAGAAGTTGGCAAACTATCAATTTGAATATACGGGTACCAGTGATGACGACCTCTTGATTGGTCTGGAATCAGGCAAGTATGACATCGGAACCAAGGGAGCTTGGTACACAGACGAACGAGCTAAAAAGTTTGTCATTCCATCTGAACCAGTCGGAGCAAGTATTATCGGATTTACTGTCAGAAAAGAAGACGAACAGAAATACAAAACCATTGATGACTTTGCCAAGAATAAAGGGAAATTGGTTCCTATCTCTCCACAGAATGCTCAATGGAATGTCATCACAAGCTACAATGAAAAACATCAAGATGCACCAATTGAGCTAACTGCAGCGGAATCCTTTAAGGTAGCAGATGCCTATGCCTGGGTCTTAGAAGGACGTTATGATGCCTTCTTTGATATCAAACTGTCCTTTGAAAAAGCAGTTACCGCAGAAGATGGCCCTTACCACCAATATGCGGACAAACTCAGCTGGTTCCCATATAAGGGCATTCCAACTTATCCCTTGATTCACCGTGATGAAAAGGGTGAGAAATTTGCTAAAGAATATGAAAAAGCAATCAAAGAGTTGAAAGAAGATGGCACGCTTGCTAAGCTATCTCAGCAATATTTCAAAGAAGATGTCTTTAGTTACGTAGACAAAGACTAGACCAGAAATTCCAAGACTAGAAAGGGTTTTGCATGGTTTCTTATGATTTTTCCAAGGTCTTTCAGTTTTTGCCGACCTTATTGCAGGCACTTCCTATGACCTTGTCCATTCTCTTTTTTACCACTCTTCTTGGTTCCCTTTTTGGAGGACTCTTGGCCTGGGCGCAAGTAGGAGAAGACAAGAGTTTTGCAGCAATTTCTAAAGGTTATATCTTTACCCTTCGTTGTACACCGCCGATTGTCTTGCTTTTTTTAGTCTTTTATGGCTTGCCAGAATTTCTGAAATGGTGGCTGGGTTTGGATATCAACAACTGGTCTAAAACTATTTTTGTTCTCCTTACGATGATTCTCTTGTTTGCAGCTATTGTTGCTGAGGTTTTCAAGGCAGCCTATCAAGCTATTCCAAAGGGGCAGACAGAGGCTGGGCTTAGTATTGGTTTGACTCCAAGTCAGACCTTTTGGAGAATCATTTTTCCTCAAGCTGTTCAGGTTGCTCTTCCCAATATAACGACCGCTATTCTCAATCTCATGCGGGATGCTGCCTTGGCCTATACGATTGGTTTTGTTGATGTTATGGGGGCAGGCAATCTCTTGATCAGTCGCAATTTAGGGAACTACTCTTTGGAAACCTATACGGCAGTTGCGCTTCTTTACTGGGGGATTGCTTTGGTTATTTCTGGCTTGAGTCGTTTGCTTGAGAAGTCTTTGGAAACAAAAGGGAGGTAAGAAATGGACATAGACTATATTGTAAAGACCTTTCTGGAGACCTTAAAAGGTGTGCCAATCACCTTGGCCATCATGATTGTGGCTATGGTCTTAAGTTTTTTACCTGCTCTATTTTTAGCCTTGGGGCAGATTTACAAGGTTCGAGGGGTGAGAAGTTTTTCTCTAGTCTATCTAGCTTTTATCCGAGCGACCCCTCCGATTTTATTAATTCTCTTCTTTTATAGTTTGTTTCCAAGTCTGCTGAATCAATTTTTCAAAAGTATAGGAAGTGACTTTGATATTTTCAAGCTTGATCCTCTCTACTATGCTTTTATCATTTATAGTCTGATGACGGTCGGGAGTTTGTCAGAGATTTTGCGTTCAGCTATCTTGACGGTGGACAAGGGACAATTAGAGGCGGCGCATGCGATTGGCTTGACCACGACACAGGCCTATTTAAGGATTGTTTTTCCTCAAGCTCTGCGCTCAGCCTTACCTAACCTGGCCAATCTGGTGATCAATATCGTCAAAGGGACCTCCCTGGTCTTTGTCATGACCATCAAGGACATCACCGCTATTGCTCGTGTAGAAGCGTCCTACGGTTACCAGTATTTTGAGTCTTATTTTGTGATCTTTTTGCAGTATATTTTGATCTGTGGTTTGATTCAGTGGGGCTTCTCCCTACTGGAGAAAGGCTATGTGAAAAAAGAAAAGAGAGCAAAAGCATCTAGTGCACGTTTTGTATAGGAGGACAGGATGTTACAAGTAGAACATATCGCAAAAACATTTGGAGAGAGGCAGGTTCTGGAGGATGTCAATCTCCAGGTCAATCAAGGGGATGTCGTCGTTATTTTAGGACCATCAGGTTCGGGGAAAACGACCTTTCTCCGTTGTCTCAACCACTTAGAAAAAGCTGACAGTGGCCATTTAACCTTGGCAGGAAAGACCTATGACTTAGCCAAATTAAGCAAGAAAGACATTCTAGAAATTCGCCAAAAAACAGCCTTTGTTTTCCAACACTACAATCTCTTTGCAAATAAAACAGCCCTGGAAAATATTCTAGAAGGCCTAATCGTGGCTCGTAAAGTTCCCAAGGAAGAAGCGCTCAAACGTGCAGAATCTGCCTTGGAAAAAGTTGGTTTACTGTCCTATAAAGACTACTACCCTTCCCAGCTATCTGGAGGGCAACAACAACGAATAGGAATTGCGCGTGCCATTGCCGTCAAGCCCGAGGTGATTTTACTCGATGAACCAACATCTGCACTAGACCCTGAGTTGGTTGGAGATGTTTTGGATGTTCTGAAACAGTTGGCGGGAGAAGGTGTGACTATGGTGGTCGTCACACATGAGATGGGATTTGCTAGAGATGTCGCTAATCACGTTATTTTTATGGACGGAGGCCGTATCGTAGAGGAGAACAATCCCCACGATTTCTTTAGCCGTCCGCAGGAAGAACGAACCAAGCAGTTTCTGGCTCGTATCTTATCAGATGCCACCTATAGTGTAGAATATATGATTTGATAGATAAGTGTATTATGAAAGTAACTTATGAAGCAAAGTTCCAATCTATAAACTATGGAAAAAGGTGCCAGCTTGAAATGACTTTCAGAAAAAGCTAGGTTTTAGACTTAGATTGGCTATTTGAGATGATTTGAGGTACTTTTCGTACACTCAAGTGGGCAATCTTATTTTAGATTTTTCATTTCTCAAAAAAACTTAAGAAAAATTTAAGCTAGGAGGTGTATACTAAGTTCATAAGTTAAGAAACACTTAACTTAAACTCCTAAAACTTTTTCATAATAATCTCCCTATAAAATAAAGTCGCTCAATCAGGCGGCTTATTTTTTGTCTGTACGGAGAGCTAATAACTTAGCAATAGAAGAAAATAGGGAAATATGGTATAATGAAACGATAGATTTTTGAATAGGAATAAGATCATGTTTAGATTTTTTAAGAAAGATAAAGCTGTAGAAGTCGAGGTTCCAACACAGGTTCCTGCTCACATTGGCATCATCATGGATGGGAATGGTCGCTGGGCTAAAAAACGGATGCAACCACGGGTTTTTGGTCATAAGGCAGGGATGGAAGCCCTCCAAAAGGTGACCAAGGCAGCTAACAAGATGGGAGTTAAGGTCATCACAGTCTATGCTTTTTCGACGGAAAATTGGACGCGCCCAGATCAAGAAGTCAAGTTTATCATGAACTTACCAGTCGAGTTTTATGATAACTACGTCCCTGAATTGCATGCAAATAATGTTAAGATTCAGATGATTGGGGAGACAGATCGTCTACCTAAGCCGACTTTTGAAGCTTTGAAAAAAGCAGAGGAATTGACCAAGAACAATACAGGCTTGATTCTCAATTTTGCGCTTAACTATGGTGGTCGTGCTGAAATTACGCAGACTTTTAAGAGCTTGGCTCAGGAAGTTCTAGATGCCAAAATCAATCCTGGTGATATTACAGAAGATATGATAGGGGATTATCTTTTCACACAACGCCTGCCAAAGGATTTGCGAGATCCTGATTTGATTATCCGTACGAGTGGTGAGTTGCGTTTGAGTAATTTCTTGCCATGGCAAGCAGCCTATAGCGAGCTTTACTTTACGGATACCTTGTGGCCTGATTTTGATGAAGCATCTTTGAAGGAGGCTATTACGGCCTATAATCGTCGCAATCGCCGTTTTGGAGGAGTTTAGGAGAAGATATGACCCAAGATTTACAAAAGAGAACATTGTTTGCGGTATTGGCCCTGGCTATTTTCCTTCCAGTCTTATTTGTGGGAGGACTCTTGTTGCAGATAGGGATTGGTTTGTTAGCCATGCTGGCTGTCCATGAACTCTTGCACATGAAAGGGCTAAATACCATGACCATTGAGGGGACTTTGACTCTCTTTGCGACCTTTGCCCTCACAATTCCTTTAGAAAACTATCTGACATTCCTACCAGTTGATGGGAATGTGGTTGCCTACAGTGTTTTGATTACAATTATGCTGGGGACGACCGTTTTCAGTAAAAACTATACGATTGAAGATGCCGCATTTCCAATTGCTGTGAGTTTTTATGTTGGTTTTGGCTTCAATGCCTTACTAGATGCTCGGGTGGCAGGTTTTGACAAGGTACTTTTAGCCCTTTTTATCGTTTGGGCGACAGATAGTGCTGCCTACCTGACAGGGATGAATTTTGGTAAACATAAATTGGCGCCGAGAGTTTCTCCTAATAAGAGTATTGAGGGCTTTGTCGGTGGTATTCTAGGTGCGGTACTGATAACAGTGGTTTTCATGTTAGTGGACAGCACAGTTGCTCTTCCTTATGGGATTTATAGAATGAGTCTCTTTGCTGCCTTCTTCAGTGTGGCAGGTCAGTTTGGTGACTTAATTGAGAGTGCCATGAAACGCCATTTCGGTGTTAAGGATTCTGGAAAATTTATCCCTGGACATGGCGGTGTGTTGGATCGCTTTGACAGCATGCTGATTGTGTTTCCAATGATGCACTTATTTGGCCTGTTTTAAAGAAAGGAATATTGAATGATTGGATTGCTAACCTTTATCCTGGTTTTTGGGATTATTGTGGTGGTGCATGAGTTTGGACATTTTTATTTTGCCAGGAAATCAGGCATTCTAGTTCGTGAATTCGCCATTGGTATGGGGCCCAAGATTTTTGCTCATATCGGTAAGGATGGCACTGCTTATACCATTCGAATCCTTCCTCTAGGAGGATATGTTCGTATGGCTGGTTGGGGTGACGATGCGACGGAGATCAAGACTGGAACCCCAGTCAGTTTAACACTTGCGGAGGATGGTAAGGTCAAACGGATCAATCTATCTGGGAAGAAACTGGATCAAACAGCTCTCCCTATGCAGGTAACCCAGTTTGACTTTGAAGACAAGCTCTTCATTAAAGGCTTGGTTTTGGAAGAAGAAAAGACCTTTGCAGTGGATCATGATGCAACGGTTGTTGAGGCAGATGGTACCGAAGTGCGCATCGCTCCTCTGGATGTACAGTATCAAAATGCTTCTATCTGGGGCAAGCTCATCACCAACTTTGCAGGTCCTATGAATAACTTTATCTTAGGTGTTGTTGTTTTTTGGATTTTGATCTTTTTGCAAGGCGGTGTTAGAGATACTCAGACCAATCTCTTTCATGTCATGCCAGAGGGCGCTTTGGCTAAGGTGGGTGTAGCTGAGACCGCTCAAATTACAAAGGTCGGCTCGCATGAGGTTAAGAATTGGCAAGACTTGACCCAGGCTGTGGAAGCAGATACCAAGGACAAGACAGCCCCGACCTTGGATGTGACCATTTCTGAAAATGGTAGCGAAAAACAAGTTACTGTGACTCCAGAAGAAAATCAAGGACGTTACATTCTCGGGGTTCAACCGGGAATTAAGTCAGACTTTCTATCCATGTTTGTTGGTGGATTTACGACCGCTGCTGACTCAGGGCTCCGCATCCTTTCGGCTCTGAAAAACTTGATTTTCCATCCGGATTTGAACAAACTTGGTGGTCCCGTTGCCATTTTTAAGGCAAGTAGCGATGCTGCTAAAAATGGTCTTGAGAATGTCCTCTATTTCCTAGCTATGATTTCTATCAATATCGGGATTTTTAACTTGATTCCGATCCCGGCTTTGGATGGTGGAAAGATTGTGCTCAATATCCTGGAGGCTATCCGCCGTAAACCCCTTAAACAAGAAATTGAAACCTATGTCACCATGGCTGGTGTAGTTATCATGGTTGTCTTGATGCTAGCTGTGACCTGGAATGACATTATGCGACTCTTCTTTTAGATAATCGAGGAATATTATGAAACAAAGTAAAATGCTAATCCCTACGCTTCGTGAAATGCCAAGCGATGCTCAAGTTATCAGCCACGCCCTTATGTTGCGTGCTGGTTATGTTCGTCAAGTTTCTGCGGGAGTGTATTCTTACCTCCCACTTGCTAACCGTGTGATTGAAAAGGCTAAGAACATCATGCGCCAAGAGTTTGACAAGATTGGTGCGGTGGAAATGTTGGCGCCTGCCCTTCTCAGTGCCGATCTTTGGCGTGAATCAGGCCGTTATGAAACCTATGGTGAAGACCTTTATAAACTGAAAAACCGTGAAAAATCAGACTTTATCCTAGGTCCGACACACGAAGAGACATTTACAGCCATTGTTCGTGACTCTGTTAAGTCTTATAAGCAATTACCGCTTAATCTCTACCAAATCCAGCCTAAGTACCGTGATGAAAAACGTCCACGTAACGGCCTTCTCCGTACGCGTGAATTCATCATGAAAGACGGTTACAGTTTCCATGCCAACTATGACAGCTTGGATGTGACCTATGATGAGTACAAGGCTGCTTATGAACGCATCTTCACTCGCAGTGGTTTGGATTTCAAGGCCATCATCGGTGACGGTGGAGCCATGGGTGGTAAGGATAGCCAAGAATTTATGGCCATCACACCAGCCCGTACAGACCTCGATCGCTGGGTTGTCTTAGACAAGTCAGTTGCCTCATTTGATGAGATTCCTGCAGAAGTGCAAGAAGAAATCAAGGCAGAATTGCTCAAATGGATGGTTTCTGGTGAAGACACTATTGCCTACTCAAGTGAGTCTAGCTATGCAGCTAACTTAGAAATGGCAACAAACGAGTACAAACCAAGCAACCGTGTCGTTACTGAAGAAGAAGTAACTCGCGTGGAAACACCAGGTGTTAAATCCATTGACGAAGTCGCAGCCTTCCTAAATGTCCCAGAAGAACAAACAATCAAAACCCTCTTCTACATGGCAGATGGTGAGCTTGTTGCAGCCCTTCTAGTTGGAAATGACCAACTCAATGAAGTCAAGTTAAAGAACCACTTGGGTGCAGATTTCTTTGACGTTGCTAGCGAGGAAGAAGTAGCAAACGTTATTCCAGCTGGCTTTGGTTCGCTTGGCCCAGTTGGTTTGCCAGAAAATGTGAAAATCATTGCAGACCGTAAGGTGCAAGATGTTCGCAATGCTGTTGTAGGGGCTAACGAAGATGGCTACCACTTGACGGGTGTGAATCCAGGTCGTGACTTTACCGCAGAATATGTGGATATACGTGAAGTTCGTGAGGGTGAAATTTCACCAGACGGACAAGGTGTCCTTAACTTTGCGCGTGGTATTGAGATCGGTCATATTTTCAAACTTGGAACTCGTTACTCAGCAAGTATGGGCGCAGATGTTTTGGACGAGAATGGTCGTGCTGTGCCAGTCATCATGGGATGTTACGGTATCGGTGTTAGCCGTCTTCTATCAGCAGTTATGGAACAACACGCTCGCCTCTTTGTTAACAAAACGCCAAAAGGGGAATACCGTTACGCTTGGGGAATTAACTTCCCTAAAGAATTGGCGCCATTTGATGTGCACTTGATTACTGTCAATGTCAAAGACGAAGAAGCGCAAGCTTTGACAGAAAAACTTGAGTCTAGCTTGATGGAAGCTGGTTACGAAGTCTTGACAGATGACCGTAACGAACGTGTCGGAGTGAAGTTTAGCGATAGCGACTTGATTGGGTTGCCAATCCGTATCACTGTTGGGAAGAAAGCAGCTGACGGTATTGTAGAAGTTAAAATCAAAGCGACTGGTGACACCATCGAAGTTCACGCAGACAACTTGCTTGAAACGCTTGAAATCCTCAGCAAGAAATAAAAACTATAATCAGAAGAAAAACAAGGCAAAAATGTAACTAGTTTTTACCTTGTTTTTTCTATATAATGGAAGTGAATAAAGACATAATCAATTTAAGAGGTATAACAATGCTAAAATTTCCAAAGGATTTTGTTTGGGGTTCCTCCACTTCTGGACCACAGACAGAAGGACGAGTGCCAGGTGATGGCAAGGGAGATAATCTCTGGGATTATTGGTATCAGGTGGAACCCAATCGCTACTACAATGGGATTGGACCTGACAAAACATCGACTTTTTACGAGAACTGGGAGAAGGATATTGAGCTTTTGGTAGAGACTGGCCATACAGCCTTCCGAACTTCTATCCAGTGGTCTCGCGTTTTCCCACAAGGCCGTGGAGAAGTCAATCCTCAAGGGGTGGCTTTCTACCGTCAGGTATTTGAAGCCATCAAGTCTAAGGGAATCCGTCTTCTAGTCAATCTCTACCACTTTGACCTCCCTTTTGCCCTTCAAGCAGATGGGGATGGTTGGGAAAATAAGGCGACTGTCTCAGCCTATGAAGACTATGCTCGTTTTTGTTTTGAGACTTACGGTGACTTGGTGGATCAATGGATTACTTTTAACGAGCCTATCGTTCCTGTGGAGTTTGGTTATTTCTATGATGCCCACTATCCTCACAAGGTAGATGCCAAAGCAGCGGTTAAGGTTGCCTATCATACGCAACTGGCTAGTAGTCTTGCGGTTAAGGCCTGTCATGAGATTTTGCCTGGCTCTAAGATTGGGATTGTTCTTAACTTAACGCCAGCTTATCCACGTAGCCAGCACCCTGCAGATGTCAAGGCTGCGCGCATTGCGGATCTCTTTCAAGCTCAATCTTTCCTAGATCCGTCTGTCTTGGGAGCTTATCCACAGGAGTTGGTAGAAATCTTGTCTGAGCATGACTTGTTACCAGAGTATACAGCTGAAGAGCTGGAGCTCATTTGCGAGAATACAGTTGATTTCCTCGGAGTCAATTACTACCAGCCTTTGCGTGTCATGGCACCGCGTTTTGCTAAACATCCTGATAGCCCGCTCTTGCCAGAGCATTTTTACGAGCCTTATGTTATGCCTGGACGTAAAATCAACCCTCACCGCGGTTGGGAAATCTACGAGCAAGGGATTTATGATATCGCTCAAAATATCAAGGAAAACTATGGCAATATCGAGTGGATGTTGACTGAAAACGGAATGGGTGTTGAAGGTGAAGACAAGTTCCGTGAGAATGGCATGATTCAGGACGACTATCGTATTGACTTTGTCAAAGGGCATCTGCGTGAACTCCACCGTGCCATCGAAGATGGTGCTAACTGTAAAGGTTACTTAATCTGGACATTTATCGATTGCTGGTCATGGCTCAACAGCTATAAAAACCGCTATGGTTTGGTAGAGCTTGACTTGGAAACACAAGAACGTCGTCTGAAGAAATCAGGTCACTGGTTCAAAGAACTCAGCGACAATAATGGATTTTAAGAATAAAAAGAGTGAGATGGTGTTCATCTCATTTTTTAATATGTAACGACTAATCAGTACAGTTTTAACCACTACAAGTATGATAAAATCTTTTCATCTAAGTCGCAAGGGAGATGGTACTGGCTATATATTTTCTTTAATTATGGTAAAATAGTAAGAGAATAATGTGAGGAAATTGAATGTCAAGTAAGTTTGAAATTTTAATGAATCAACTAGGAATCTCTGATCAGCTGAGACAGGACCCTGCTCTTGTTGATGCAAGTATTGAGCGTGTTGTGGTTCATAAAATTAGTAAGGTCTGGGAATTTCATTTTGTATTTTCTAATATTTTACCGATTGAAATCTTTTTAGAGTTAAAGAAAGGGCTTAGTGAAGAATTTTCTAAGACAGGGAATCGAGCTGTTTTCGAAATCAAGGCGCTCTCTCAGGAATTTTCTAATGAACTCTTGCAGGCCTACTATAAGGAGGCTTTTTCTGAAGGTCCGTGTGCTAGCCAAGGATTTAAGTCTCTTTATCAGAATCTGCAAGTTCGTGCGGAGGGAAATCAACTCTTTATTGAAGGTTCAGAGGCGATTGATAAGGAACACTTTAAGAAGAATCATCTTCCTAATCTAGCAAAGCAACTTGAAAAGTTTGGTTTCCCAGCCTTTGTATGCCAAATAGAAAAGAATGATGCCCTTACACAAGAGCAGGAGGAAGCCTTCTATACGGAGAATGAACAAATTGTACAGGCTGCCAATGAAGAGGCTTTGCGTGCTATGGAACAACTGGAACAAATGGCTCCTCCTCCAGTAGAAGAGAAACCAGCCTTCGATTTTCAGGCTAAAAAAGCTGCGGCTAAGCCAAAACTAGATAAGGCAGAAGTTACCCAGATGATCGACGTGACAACTGAGGAAAATCGTCTAGTCTTTGAAGGGGTCGTTTTTGATGTGGAACATAAAGTGACCAGAACTGGTCGCGTTTTGATCAATTTTAAAATGACGGACTACACTTCAAGTTTTTCAATGCAAAAATGGGTTAAGAATGAAGAAGAAGCTCAGAAGTTTGACATCATTAAGAAGAATTCTTGGCTCCGTGTTCGTGGAAATGTGGAGATGAATAACTTTACACGCGATTTGACCATGAACGTTCAGGATGTGCAGGAAGTGGTGCATCATGAAAGAAAGGATCTCATGCCAGAAGGTGAGCGACGTGTCGAATTTCACGCCCATACTAACATGTCGACCATGGATGCACTACCCGAGGTCGAGAAAATCGTTGAGACAGCTGCCAAATGGGGTCACAAAGCGGTAGCAATTACGGACCATGGCAATGTCCAGTCCTTCCCACATGGCTATAAGGCAGCCAAGAAAGCGGGAATCCAGCTGATCTATGGAATGGAAGCTAATATTGTTGAAGACCGAGTTCCTATCGTTTATAACGAAGTGGAGATGGACTTGTCAGAAGCGACCTATGTGGTTTTTGACGTGGAAACGACGGGACTTTCAGCCATCTATAATGACTTGATTCAGGTTGCGGCCTCTAAGATGTATAAGGGGAATGTTATTGCTGAATTTGATGAATTTATCAATCCTGGGCATCCCTTGTCAGCCTTTACTACAGAGTTGACTGGAATTACAGATGATCATGTCAAAAATGCCAAACCACTAGAAAAAGTTTTGCAAGAATTCCAAGAATTCTGCAAGGATACGGTCCTAGTCGCCCACAATGCCACCTTTGACGTTGGCTTTATGAATGCCAACTATGAGCGTCATGGTCTGCCTAAGATTAGCCAGCCAGTCATCGATACGCTCGAGTTTGCTAGGAACCTCTATCCTGAGTATAAACGTCATGGTTTGGGACCTTTGACCAAGCGTTTTGGTGTGGCACTGGAACACCACCACATGGCTAACTACGATGCGGAAGCGACTGGTCGTTTGCTTTTCATCTTTATCAAAGAGGTAGCAGACAAACATGGTGTGACCGATCTAGCTAGACTAAACATTGATTTGATTAGTCCAGATTCTTATAAAAAAGCTCGGATTAAGCATGCGACCATCTATGTCAAGAATCAAGTAGGTCTAAAAAACATCTTTAAGCTGGTTTCTTTGTCCAATATCAAGTACTTTGAAGGGGTACCACGGATTCCGAGAACGGTTCTAGATGCCCATCGGGAAGGTTTGATTTTAGGTTCAGCCTGTTCAGAGGGTGAAGTTTTTGATGCAGTCGTTTCCCAAGGTGTGGATGCGGCGGTTGAGGTGGCTAAGTATTACGACTTTATCGAGGTCATGCCACCTGCCATCTATGCGCCATTAATTGCCAAGGAGCAAGTCAAGGATATGGCAGAACTCCAGACCATTATCAAGAGTTTGATAGAGGTCGGAGACCGTCTTGGCAAGCCTGTTCTGGCTACGGGAAATGTCCATTATATCGAACCGGAAGAAGAGATTTACCGTGAAATTATTGTCCGTAGTTTGGGCCAGGGGGCTATGATTAACCGAACCATCGGTCATGGTGAACATGCCCAACCAGCTCCTCTTCCGAAAGCTCATTTTCGAACGACTAATGAGATGTTGGATGAATTTGCTTTCTTAGGAGAGGAGCTAGCACACAAGCTAGTTATTGAAAATCCCAATGCCTTGGCAGAAATTTTTGAGCCTGTTGAGGTTGTTAAGGGTGACTTGTACACACCTTTCATTGACAAGGCTGAAGAAACGGTCGCTGAGCTGACCTATAAGAAAGCTTTTGAGATTTATGGAAATCCTCTGCCAGATATCGTTGATTTGCGGATTGAAAAAGAATTAACTTCTATTCTGGGGAATGGATTTGCCGTGATTTATCTGGCTTCCCAGATGCTGGTGCAACGTTCCAATGAACGGGGCTACTTGGTTGGTTCTCGTGGATCTGTCGGCTCTAGTTTCGTTGCGACTATGATTGGGATTACGGAGGTTAATCCTCTTTCTCCTCACTATGTCTGTGGTCAGTGTCAGTACAGTGAGTTTATAACTGATGGTTCTTATGGTTCCGGTTTTGATATGCCTAATAAGGACTGTCCAAAGTGTGGCCACAAACTCAGCAAAAATGGGCAGGATATTCCGTTCGAGACCTTCCTCGGTTTTGATGGGGACAAGGTTCCCGATATTGACTTGAACTTCTCAGGTGAAGATCAGCCAAGCGCCCACTTGGATGTGCGTGATATCTTTGGTGAAGAATATGCCTTCCGTGCGGGAACGGTTGGTACGGTAGCTGCTAAGACTGCCTATGGATTTGTAAAGGGCTACGAGAGAGACTATGGGAAGTTTTATCGTGATGCAGAGGTGGAACGCCTTGCTCAAGGTGCTGCCGGTGTCAAGCGGACAACAGGACAACACCCGGGGGGAATCGTTGTTATTCCTAACTACATGGATGTCTACGATTTTACGCCTGTCCAGTATCCAGCGGATGACGTGACGGCTGAATGGCAGACCACTCACTTTAACTTCCACGATATCGATGAGAACGTCCTCAAACTCGATGTGCTGGGGCATGATGATCCGACCATGATTCGGAAATTGCAGGATTTGTCTGGGATTGACCCTAATGAAATCCCTATGGATGATGAAGGCGTGATGGCCCTCTTTTCTGGGACGGATGTACTTGGGGTGACGCCGGAGCAAATCGGAACGCCGACGGGCATGCTGGGAATCCCAGAGTTTGGAACAAACTTTGTACGTGGGATGGTAGACGAAACGCATCCGACGACTTTTGCGGAATTGCTTCAGCTCTCAGGTCTGTCCCACGGTACTGATGTGTGGTTGGGAAATGCCCAGGATTTGATCAAGCAAGGAATTGCGGACCTATCAACCGTTATCGGTTGTCGGGACGACATCATGGTTTACCTCATGCATGCGGGTCTCGAGCCTAAGATGGCCTTTACCATCATGGAACGGGTACGTAAGGGATTGTGGTTGAAGATTTCCGAGGAAGAGCGAAATGGCTACATTGAAGCCATGAAAGCCAATAAGGTACCAGAGTGGTATATCGAGTCCTGTGGGAAAATCAAGTACATGTTCCCTAAGGCCCATGCGGCAGCCTACGTTATGATGGCCTTGCGTGTGGCCTACTTCAAGGTTCACCATCCGATTTATTATTACTGTGCTTATTTCTCTATCCGTGCCAAGGCCTTTGATATCAAGACTATGGGAGCGGGCTTAGATGCTATTAAGCGAAGAATGGAAGAAATCGCTGAAAAACGGAAGAACAATGAAGCTTCTAATGTGGAAATTGATCTTTATACAACTCTTGAGATTGTCAATGAGATGTGGGAACGAGGTTTCAAGTTTGGCAAACTCGATCTCTACCGTAGTCAGGCGACAGAGTTCCTCATCGATGGGGATACCCTCATTCCGCCATTTGTAGCAATGGATGGTCTGGGAGAGAACGTTGCCAAGCAGTTGGTACGAGCGCGTGAAGAGGGAGAATTCCTTTCCAAAACAGAACTACGCAAACGTGGTGGCCTCTCATCAACCTTGGTTGAAAAGATGGATGAAATGGGGATTCTGGGCAATATGCCAGAGGATAACCAGTTGAGTTTGTTTGATGAATTTTTCTAAAATATAGGAAGAGGTTTTTATGAAACTTACCATTTCCGCTCAGGATAAGCCAGCGCAAAAGGTGTTTGATTATCAGCTGGATCTTGACCCTGATACGATTTTGAGAATGACCGCTTTGATTTGCGGTACGGTGGCAACGGTTAGCTTGTTGTCCTTATTTAAAGAGAAATAACAAAAGAAAAGGAAGAATAGAATGGTTTTACCAAATTTTAAAGAAAATCTAGAAAAATATGCGAAATTATTGGTTGCGAACGGAATTAACGTGCAACCTGGTCACACCTTGGCTCTCTCTATCGATGTGGAGCAGCGTGAGTTGGCGCATTTGATTGTGAAAGAAGCTTATGCCTTGGGTGCGCATGAGGTTATCGTTCAGTGGACAGATGATGTGATTAACCGTGAGAAATTCCTCCACGCGCCGATGGAGCGTCTAGACAATGTGCCAGAATACAAGATTGCTGAGATGAACTATCTCTTGGAGAACAAGGCTAGCCGTCTTGGGGTTCGTTCTTCTGATCCAGGTGCCTTGAACGGAGTGGATGCGGACAAGCTTTCAGCTTCTGCTAAAGCGATGGGACTTGCCATGAAGCCAATGCGTATCGCAACTCAATCCAACAAGGTTAGCTGGACTGTAGCAGCTGCAGCAGGGCTTGAGTGGGCTAAGAAGGTCTTTCCAAATGCTGCGAGCGATGAAGAAGCAGTGGACCTCCTTTGGGATCAAATCTTCAAAACTTGCCGTGTCTACGAAGAAGATCCAGTTAAGGCTTGGGAAGAACATGCAGCAATCCTTAAGAGCAAGGCGGAAATGCTTAATAAAGAACAATTTTCAGCTCTTCACTACACAGCTCCAGGGACAGATTTGACACTTGGCTTGCCGAAGAATCACGTTTGGGAATCAGCTGGAGCAGTCAATGCACAGGGAGAAGGATTCTTGCCAAATATGCCAACAGAAGAAGTCTTTACGGCTCCTGACTTCCGTCGTGCAGAGGGCTATGTAACCTCTACAAAACCACTTAGCTACAACGGAAATATCATCGAAGGCATTAAAGTAACTTTCAAGGATGGTCAAATCGTAGATATCACTGCTGAGAAGGGTGATCAGGTCATGAAAGACCTTGTTTTTGAAAATGCTGGCGCGCGTTCCTTGGGTGAATGTGCCTTGGTACCAGATCCAAGTCCAATTTCTCAGTCAGGTATTACCTTCTTTAATACCCTTTTCGATGAAAATGCGTCAAACCACTTGGCTATCGGTGCTGCCTATGCGACTAGCGTTGTTGGTGGTGCAGAGATGAGCGAAGAAGAGCTTGACGCTGCAGGACTGAACCGTTCAGATGTTCACGTGGACTTTATGATTGGTTCGAATCAAATGGATATCGATGGTATCCGTGAGGATGGAACACGCGTACCACTCTTCCGTAATGGAGACTGGGCAATTTAAGGAGAAGCTATGCTTGGAAGTATGTTTGTTGGTCTCCTAGTGGGGCTCTTAGCAGGTGCTTTGACCAATCGCGGAGAAAGCATGGGATGCTTTGGGAAGATGTTTCTCGGTTGGATTGGTGCCTTTCTGGGTCACCTGCTCTTTGGGACTTGGGGACCAATTCTAGCGGGAACAGCTGTTATTCCTGCTGTTTTAGGTGCCATGATTGTCTTAGCTATTTTCTGGAGACGGGGAAGTTAAGTTCCTAAAACTAAATCTGAAAAGAAAAGGAGGTTGGTCATTGAGCCAGCCTCCTTTTGAGTATGATATAATAGTTCTATGAGATTAGATAAATTTTTAGTTGCCTGCGCTGTAGGGAGTCGGACTGAGGTCAAAAACTTGCTCAAGGCTGGGCGCGTGATGGTAAATGGTAAAAAAGAAAAATCAGCTAAATTGCAGATTAATGAAGAAAGAGATGAGATTCGCTTTGATGGCCAAGTGCTGGAGTACGAGGAGTTTGTCTACTACATGATGAACAAGCCCCAAGGAGTCATTTCAGCGACTGAAGATTCCAAGCATAGAACGGTTCTAGACTTGCTGGATGACTTGGCGCGGACCAAGGAAGTTTTCCCAGTAGGGCGCTTGGATATTGATACGCATGGTCTTCTGCTCTTGACCAATGACGGCAAACTAGCTCATGCTCTTCTTTCACCAAAACGTCATGTGGATAAGACCTATCTGGCACAGGTCGAGGGAGTTATGACCCAAGAAGACGTGGAGACATTTGCCAAGGGCATTCTGCTCAAGGATTTTACCTGCCAGCCAGCTAAGCTGGAGATTGTGTCGGTAAATCTAGTAAAGAATCAAAGTCTGGTTCGCGTGACCATTGCTGAAGGGAAGTTCCATCAAGTCAAGCGTATGGTGGCCTACTGTGGCAAGGAAGTGGTGGACCTGCAACGTTTGACGATGGGAACTTTAGCCTTGGATGAGAACTTAGAACGAGGAGAATGGCGTCGCTTGACCAAGGAGGAGTTAGAGGAGCTCCTTGCTAGTATTGCTTAGTTTGGATTATGTTAGAAAAGGTGAGGAGAATGTCCTTACCTTTTTAAGTTTTTCGGTTGCTTCATTTGTGAAAAGAGTTATAATAGACAGTAGAATAAAAGGAGGAATCTATGAACGCGATTCAAGAATCATTTACAGATAAACTATTTGCCAACTATGAAGCAAATGTCAAATACCAAGCGATTGAAAATGCTGCCAGTCACAACGGAATTTTTGCAGCCCTGGAACGTCGCCAAAGCCATGTAGACAATACACCTGTTTTCTCATTGGATTTGACCAAGGACAAGGTTACTAATCAGAAAGCGTCTGGTCGTTGCTGGATGTTTGCGGCTCTCAACACCTTCCGTCACAAACTCATCTCTCAATACAAACTTGAGAACTTTGAATTGTCACAGGCCCACACTTTCTTTTGGGATAAGTACGAGAAATCTAACTGGTTCTTGGAGCAAGTGATTGCGACTGCAGACCAAGAATTGACGAGCCGCAAGGTCAGCTTCCTACTCCAAACTCCACAACAAGATGGTGGTCAATGGGATATGGTCGTTGCCCTCTTTGAGAAATATGGTGTCGTGCCTAAGTCTGTTTATCCTGAGTCTGTTTCATCTAGCAATAGCCGCGAGCTCAATGCCATCCTTAACAAATTGCTTCGCCAAGATGCTCAAATCTTGCGTGACTTGCTCGCTTCTGGTGCAGACCAAGCGACTGTTCAAGCTAAGAAAGAAGACCTCTTGCAAGAAATCTTTAACTTCCTTGCTATGTCACTAGGTCTTCCACCGCGTAAATTTGACTTTGCTTATCGCGATAAGGATGATAACTATCAAAGCGAAAAGGGTACCACGCCACAAGAGTTTTACAAGAAATATGTTGACCTTCCTCTAGAAGATTATGTTTCTGTTATCAATGCTCCGACTGCTGACAAACCATACGGCAAATCTTACACAGTTGAGATGTTGGGAAATGTGGTTGGTAGCCGTGCAGTTCGCTACATCAACGTTCCAATGGAACGCTTGAAAGAATTGGCGATTGCCCAAATGCAAACAGGTGAGACTGTTTGGTTTGGTTCAGATGTCGGCCAGCTTAGCAACCGCAAAGCTGGAATCCTTGCGACAGATGTTTATGACTTTGAATCAAGTATGGATATTCAACTCACTCAAGACAAGGCTGGACGTTTGGACTACAGCGAAAGCTTGATGACTCACGCCATGGTCTTGACAGGTGTGGACTTGGACGAAAATGGCAAATCAATCAAGTGGAAGGTTGAAAACTCATGGGGAGACAAGGTCGGTACAGATGGTTACTTTGTTGCCTCAGACTCTTGGATGGATGAATACACTTACCAAATTGTTGTCCGTAAGGAATTGCTGACAGCAGAAGAAAAAGCTGCCTATGAAGCAGAACCAATCGTACTTGCACCATGGGACCCAATGGGAGCCTTGGCAGAATAAAGCTATAGAAAAGAGGTTAGGGGAATCCTAGCTTCTTTTTAAGTTCTTCTTGAAGTGGCGATAGATGATGCTTGCCAAGGGAGTTCTTCTTATTTTGAGTCTTTAAGTGACAGAGAAAAAGATATGTGTTACTATAGTAGTACAAAAGGATATTGGAGTATAAATGAAGTATTTAAGTAGCCAAGACATCAAGAATCGTCAACGAAACATCAGCGATATTAAACCTTATAAAACAACCAAGGAAATTGTCGTTTCAAATATCTTTACCTTCTTTAATGCCATGAACTTGGCTCTGGCAGTTCTGGTAGCTACAACCTTGCGATTTGAAAATATGCTCTTTTTAGGTGTGATTGCTATCAATACAGCCATTGGGATTTTTCAAGAAGTGCGTTCAAAAAATGCCTTAGAAAAGCTAAGTTTGCTTGGTAAAAGTAAGTACAGAGTCAATCGAGATGGTCAAACGATTGAGATTGATCCAGAGGACATCGTTCTGGGTGAGTATCTGCATCTTAATCTGGGTGACCAGGTGCCTGTCGATGCAGAAGTACTTGAAGGAAATATTGAAGTGGATGAGTCCTTGCTGACTGGTGAGAGTGATTCGGTCTTTAAAACAGCGGGTGACAAGCTGATGAGCGGAAGCAATGTCGTCAGCGGTACTTGTCTGGTCACGGCGACGGCTGTGGGACAGGATAGCTACATCAACAAACTCGCAAAATCCAGCAAGGAATTCAAAAAATACCCTTCTCAGCTACGCGATTACATGGATAAGATTTTAAAAATCGTCTCTATTTTGCTGGTGCCAGTTGCGATTCTGCTCTATGTCAGAGGTTTCAGTCTAGGGCGGACTTATGTTGAGATTGTCTTGGGAAGTTCTGGTGCCTTGGTCGGCATGATTCCGGAGGGGTTGATTCTCCTGGTCAGTGTATCCCTTGCGGTAGCGGCCATGAAGCTGGCTAAAAAGAAGGTTCTAGTGCAGGAGCTATACTGTGTGGAGACCTTGGCGCGAGTAGATGTTCTTTGTTTTGATAAGACAGGAACTATCACGACGGGGAATATGAAGGTCCAAGAAATGGATACGAAACTGGCAGAGAAACTGTCTTCTTATCTGGCTTATTTTGAGGATGAAAATGCAACTTCGCGCGCTCTGAAGACTTACTTAACGTGTGAGAAAAAGTGGGAAGTTCAAGAAGTCGGTGCCTTTTCAAGCAAAAACAAGTATTCCTTTGTCCAAGTAAAAGAGGGTGGGACCTATTTCTTCGGAGCCTATGAGTTTTTAGGCTTTACCCAGCCAATGGGTACCTACTATGAACATCTGAAGCAGCAAGGTTTTCGAATCTTGACACTTGCTCATAGCAAGGACCACATCACGAGTCCAGCCAATATGGAACTACTAGGGCACGTCGTTTTGTCGGATGAGATTAAGGACAATACCAAGGAAACCTTCGACTATTTCGAATCTCAAGGTGTTGAAGTGAAGATTATCAGTGGTGATAATCATGTAGCTGTATATGGGGTGGCTCGTAAAGCAGGTTTTAAGGAAGAAGCCCGTGCGATTGATATGACCAAGGTGAGCGATGATGACTTTGAAAGAGTGGTCTTGGAACACGATATATTTGGACGTGTGACACCTGAACAGAAGCAAAAGATGGTGACCGTTTTGCAAAAGGCTGGTAAGACAGTTGCCATGAGTGGTGATGGAGTTAATGATGTTTTGGCTCTCAAGAAAGCAGATATTAGTTTTGCTATGAATGGCGCCACCAGTGCAGCCAAAAGTGTATCCAATATTGTTTTCCTGACAGATGACTTTGCAGTATTTTATGATATCTTGATGGAAGGACGCCGTGTCATCAATAACATCCAAAAGGTAGCCTCTCTTTTTCTAACAAAGACCTTCTTCTCCATCGTTTTTGCCATTTTGAGTGTGGTATTTGGTTTGGAATTTGCCTTTATCCCCATTCAGTTTACAATCATTTCAGCCATTACGATTGGGATTCCATCTTTCTTCCTAACTTTTGAGTCCAATAAAGAAAAGGTCAGCACACATTTTATGCGAGATATTTTGACCAATGCTGCGATTGGCGGTGGCATTCTGGTTGCTAGTGTACTCCTGACTAACTTCTTTATCACTGTCCCAGGTCAGGTTAAATTTATTTGCTTCCTCCTTGCTTTGGTCAATGGTCTGTGTCTAGTTGCCAAGATCAGCATTCCCTTTAATCGATACAAACTAGCCTTGCTCACACTTTTGAGCCTTGCAGCCCTTGTTGGCGTACTTGCCAATACCTTTATCCTGCAAGGAACTTTTGTGCCTTTAGAAACCAGCCAAGTCGTCTATGTAGCCAGCCTAGCAGTGGCGATTGGAGGCTTGCATTATCTTACTAGGAGAAAAAGTTGATACACAAAAAGAATCAGGTTTATTACCTGATTCTTTTTTATTTATATTCTCGATGGTTTACATGATACCGAAGAAACGAGCTGCAATACCTACTGCAAAGAGAGCAAGGATGATTGCGATTGGTGATACTTTTTTCTTAAGCAGCCACATGCAAAGGAAAGTAAGGAGAAGTCCCATCAATCCTGGAATCAATGAGTTCAACTGACCTTGAAGGGTTTGTGGTTGAATCTTATCTAAGCTCAATCCACCAAGTGCTTGACCAAGGATACCTTTCAACTCAGCACCTGATACAGGTCCTTCTGGGAAGTTGATGTAAGCACCTTCTGCCAATTGTTTACCTGGAAGGTTCACAGTAAAGTTGATAGACACCCAACGTTGTACAAGAACGGCAAGGATGAACATACCAAGGATAGATGCTCCTTTAGTGATGTCTTTCAAGATACCACCAGACATGTCTTTAGTGATTTCAGATCCAGCTTTGTAACCGAACTCTTGTGTATACCATAGGAAGGCCATACGGATAGCATTCCATCCGAAGAAGAAGAGAAGAGGACCAACAATGTTACCAGATGCAGCAAGTGATGCACCAAGGGCTCCAAGGATAGGACGAACTGTAAACCAGAATACTGGGTCACCGATACCAGCAAGAGGTCCCATCATACCGATCTTAACCCCTTGGATAGCTGCGTCGTCGATTTCAACACCGTTAGCGCGTTCTTCTTCAAGTGCAAGAGTAACCCCCATGATAGGAGCAGCTACGTATGGGTGAGTGTTGAAGAACTCAAGGTGACGCTCAAGAGCAGCCGCTTGGTCTTCTTTTTTAGTGTACAATTTTTTGATAGCTGGGATCAATGAGTAAGCCCAACCCAAGTTTTGCATACGTTCGTAGTTCCAAGAACCTTGAAGGAATTGTGAACGCCACCAAACTTTTTGACGATCTGATTTTGATAATTGAATTTTTTCAGCCATGATTGTTCCCCTTTCTAGTAGTCTTCTAGGATATCACCGATTGGGTCGTTAGAAGTCGCAGCTCCGCCGCCACCGTTTCCACCTTGTTTTGTAAGATTAAGGTAGATGAAGGCAAGGGCAACCCCGATGACACCAAGGGCAATCAAAGTCAATTGAGAGATGGCTGCAAGAGCGAAACCGATAGCGAAGAATGGCCATACTTCACGAGTCGCCATCATGTTGATAACCATAGCGTAACCAACGGCAACAACCATAGCACCACCGACAGCCATACCACCATTCAACCATTCTGGCATTAGGCCAAGAGCGTCTTTAACAGCAGAAGCTGGGATAGCGATAAGGAAGGCTGCAGGGATTGCAATACGAAGACCTTGAAGAACAAGCGCAAAGTAGTGAGCGCGTTCGACAGCTGCAATGTTTCCTTCTTTTGCAGCTGCGTCAGCAGAGTGAACCAAGGCAACTGAGATTGTACGAACAATCATTGTCAAGAAAAGTCCAGCTACGGCAAGAGGGATAGCTGTTGCAGTTGCAACGGCGATACCTTCAGTAGTAAAGTTACCACCTTTAATCAAGATGATCGCTGCGGCAACAGATGCAAGAGCAGCGTCAGGAGCTACGGCAGCTCCGATGTTTGCCCAACCAAGGGCGATCATTTGGAGAGATCCACCAAGCATAACACCTGCTTCGAGGTTACCAGTTGCAAGTCCGATAAGGGTACATGCGACGATTGGTTGGTGGAATTGGAATTGGTCGAGGATACCTTCAAGACCTGCAAGGAAGGCAACAACTACAACCAAGATAGCAGAAATGATTGAAATATCTGACATGGTTTTATTCCTTTTCTATTTAATTTTAATAAAGTATTTAATCCTGTTTTCAAAAATGATAGAAACAGATTAAAATTATTGAACGTTTGCTTTGTTAATCAAGTCAAACAAATCTTTTTTCGTGTCGTTTGGTACTTTACGTACATCAAATTCAACACCGAGGTCACGCATTTTTTCAAAGGTTGCAACATCGTCTTTGTCCATAGACAAAACGTTGTTAATCATTGTTTTACCTGTTGAGTGAGCCATAGAACCAACGTTAAGGGTTTTGATTGGCACGCCACCTTCGATAGCACGAAGTGCATCTTGTGGAGTTTCAAACAAGATAAGGGCATGAGTGTCACCGAAACGTGGGTCTTTTGCAACGTCGATCAATTTTTGGATTGGAACAACGTTTGCTTTTACTCCGTTTGGAGCTGCTTGTTTGATCAATTCTTTACGCAAGTCGTCTTTTGCAACGTTGTCTGAAGCAACGATGATACGATCTGCTTTTGAATCTGGTGTCCAAGCAGTTGCAACCTGACCGTGAAGCAGACGAGTGTCTAGACGAGCAAGGTTGATCTTCAGTTTACCGTCACCGATAACTG
The DNA here is from genome assembly GCF_002096685.1 of Streptococcus oralis subsp. dentisani. GTDB lineage: Bacteria > Bacillota > Bacilli > Lactobacillales > Streptococcaceae > Streptococcus > Streptococcus oralis_AD. Next base: position 260,221 of record NZ_NCVA01000040.1, read on the forward strand.
TTCCTTCTGGAATAGCAGCTTGGGCAGTAGGAGCAGCTGCAGCACTTGCAACTTCCTCAACTGGGTTAAGCTCTTCTGGAAGAGCCTTGATGCCATCTTTGGCTTCTTTAATGATATTCGCAGCGACTTTTTCCACACCTGCAGTAGCGTCCATAAGGCGCTCTGTGTAGGCTTGGATCAACATCGGCAAGTTCAGTCCTGTAATGATGGCAAATTTACGTTCTGGATTTTCTCCCATCACGCGGCTAGCTTGGTTGAATGGAGATCCACTCCAAAGGTCAGCCAATACTAGAACCTCATCTTCTGCGTCAAATGTAGCAACAGCGTTATTGATCTTAGCGTATAGATCATCTGGACCTTCGTTTGGCATAAAGGTTACAACTTGAACCTTTTCTTGTTCACCAAAGATCATAGATCCGGACTGATGAATACCCGCAGCAAATTCGCCGTGGCTCGCAATAATGATTCCGATACTCATTATTGTCATTCCTCCTTTAAAATGTTTGACTGTGTGTTTAAGAAAACTTTAAGTCTAACTTTAAGTATAAACCGTTTTCAAACAAAAATCAACCATTTCTTATAAATATGTATTGGTTTTCAATGAAAACCCGCTTACAAAATGTTAATATATAAACCTTTTGTAGAAATGTTTAAAAAGATAAGGGAGTAATTTAATATAAAAAAATGAAAACAGGTCGATTAATTGAAAAATTGTGAAAATCAAAAAAGCTAGCACAAGCTAACTTTTTGAGTGTCATAGGAACAAATCTTGTAGGGTATGGGCAACACCATCTTCATCATTTGTCAGAGAGAGTTGCTCATCTGCATATGGTAGTAAATCGGGATTGGCATTTTTCATGGCATATCCCTTGCCTGCAAAAGCCAGCATTTCGGTGTCATTGTGTTCATCTCCAAAGGCAATCAAATCTTGTTTGTCACGGTTCATAACATTGAGCAAGTATTCTAAGGCAAAGGCTTTGTTGACCCCTTTTGGTGTACATTCGAGAATGTTGAGGGGCCCTCCCCAGGTATTGATTGCTAGTTGGTGTTGGTAAAAACGATTCATCTCATCTGCTAGCGCGTATTTATCATCGACTCTTGTTTGCAAGAGGATACAGTTAGGGTCCTTGGTCACCAATTCAGATTTGAATTGATTTTCTGGTTGGAAATTTTCTACACCAAATAGTTTGGGATTTGCAATTTCTTCATTAGGAGCCGTGATATAAAATTTCTTGCGGTATTCTCCTGCAATAAAGTCGGCTTGGATATCCTCTTTGCGTTTGACCATGTCTAAGAGGTATTTTTTGTCCAAGGTCAAGCACTTTTCATGCGTCCAAGCACGACCTGGCAGATGGGTAAGGGAACCATTGAAGTTGATCATAGGTGTGTGCAACTCTAGTTCCTGATAAAATTCTTTTGCCATACGGTAAGGGCGCCCAGTAGTGATGATGACATGGTGGCCTTTTTCAGCAATTCGTTTAATTGTGTTTCGAGTAAAATCTGAAATCTTACTCTCTGAGTTGAGCAGGGTTCCGTCCAAATCAACGGCGATAATTTTTTTAGTCATATAAACCTTCCTAGTACATTCCAGATAAGATGTCTACTATTATATCAAAAAGAAAGCAGAAAAACAGACTCAAAACAAAAATAGAAATTTCATTTTGTTAAATAAATCAAACAAACATATTGAAAAGGTGAATGATAAATGATATAATACTCTCATTGTTCGTAAAAAACAAAAGGAGATTAAACATGGACAAACTATTTAAACTAAAAGAGCACGGGACAGATGTCCGTACAGAGGTGCTTGCTGGTTTAACAACATTCTTTGCAATGAGTTATATTCTCTTTGTAAACCCTCAAATGCTTTCACAAACAGGGATGCCTGTTCAAGGTGTGTTCTTGGCAACGATTATCGGTTCTGTAGTTGGTACTTTGATGATGGCTTTCTATGCTAATTTGCCATACGCACAAGCACCAGGTATGGGATTGAATGCCTTCTTCACATTTACAGTTGTGTTTGGGATGGGCTATACTTGGAAAGAAGCTCTTGGTATGGTCTTCATTTGTGGAATTATTTCACTGATTATTACCTTGACAAATGTTCGTAAAATGATCATCGAATCCATTCCTACAACGCTCCGTTCAGCAATTTCAGCTGGTATTGGTGTTTTCCTTGCCTATGTTGGGATTAAGAATGCTGGTCTCTTGAAATTCTCAATCGATCCAGGTACTTATACTGTAGCAGGTGAGGGAGCAGACAAGGCTCAAGCTGCACTTACTGCAAACTCAGCAGCTGTTCCAGGATTGGTAGACTTCAATACTCCAGCAGTATTGGTGGCTCTTGCTGGTCTGGCTATTACCATCTTCTTTGTTGTTAAAGGCATCAAAGGTGGAATCATTCTTTCTATTTTAACAACGACTGTGCTTGCCATTGCTGTTGGTGTTGTGAAATTATCAGGGATTGACTTCGCTAGCAACAATCTTTCATCAGCAGTTAATGATCTTGGGACTTTGTTTGGTGCCGCTCTGGGCTCAGAAGGTTTAGGATCTTTGATTTCAAACACTTCACGTTTGCCAGAAACTTTGATGGCCATTCTTGCTTTCTCACTAACGGATATTTTTGATACAATTGGTACTCTTATCGGTACTGGTGAAAAAGTTGGTATCGTTGCGACAAGTGGTGAAAACCATGAGTCAGTTAAATTGGACAAGGCTCTTTACTCTGACTTGGTGGCGACTTCAGTAGGTGCCATTGCAGGTACTTCAAACGTTACGACTTATGTTGAGTCTGCGGCGGGTATCGGCGCTGGTGGACGTACTGGTTTGACAGCCCTAGTTGTTGCAATCTGTTTTGCTCTCTCTAGCTTCTTTAGCCCACTTCTAGCGATTGTTCCGACAGCTGCAACAGCGCCAATTTTGATCATCGTCGGAATCATGATGCTTTCTAACTTGAAAAACATTCCTTGGGATGATATGGCTGAAGCGGTTCCTGCCTTCTTCACATCTATCTTTATGGGATTCAGCTACTCTATCACACAAGGTATTGCTGTTGGTTTCTTGACTTATACCTTGACAAAAGTTGTCAAAGGTCAAGCCAAGGATGTGCACGTGATGATTTGGATTTTGGATGCCTTGTTCATCCTGAACTATATTAGCATGGCGCTATAAGCTATAAATGGTATAATAGAAAAAGGAGAGTCTCCCCTTTTTATTATAAGGAGGTACATCATGAAGAAAAAAGGTATCTGGCAAGAAATTCTGGATAGAGGAATATGGGTGTTGATTTTTTTAATAGGATTGGTGTTATCCCAACTTCCTTTAATTTTATCTGCCCTTTTATCTGCTAGACAATTCCCACTCCTCCAGTCAGGACTCTTGGTGGCTTTGCTGTCGGTTGCTATTCTAGCGGTTTTTATCTTTAGTGCGCGAAAAACAGAGATTGCGACCTTCAATCTTTCTTTTTTCAAGGCAAAAGATCTGGCCCGCTTGGTTTTGAGTTATTTGGTTATTTTCACAAGTAATTTATTCGGATCTGCCTTGCTTCGTCTGATGAATGAATCTACGACCAGCAACCAATCAACTATTAATAATCTGGTTCAGAATAGCTCGCTGATTTCCAGTTTTTTCTTACTGGTTCTGATTGCTCCCATTTGTGAGGAAATATTGTGTCGTGGAATTATCCCTAAAAAGATCTTCCGTGGGAAGGAGAAGTTGGGTTATCTTGTAGGTGCAGTCGTCTTTGCCTTGCTCCACACACCGACCAATCTGCCTTCTCTCCTTATCTATGGAGGAATGTCGACAGTTTTAACTTGGACAGCCTACAGAACAGAACGTTTAGAGATGTCAATCTTGCTTCATATGATTGTCAATGGTATCGCCTTTTGTTTGCTGGCTTTACTGGTTTTGATTAGTCGAAATGTAGGCTTACCTTTCTAAACCATTTCCTTACTTGGAAAAGATAAATGCTAGCGTATCCATCTTTTTCTTTTTATGGTAAAATAGAGAAATAATGTGGTGAAAAACCTTGAGGAGTGACCGTATGTCCAATAAAGCTAGTCAGGCAAAAACAGCCATTTGCGGAATTATCAATGTAACCCCAGATTCCTTTTCGGATGGTGGGCAGTTTTTTGCTGTTGACCAGGCTCTTCAGCAAGCCCGTAAATTGATAGCTGAAGGAGCTAGCATGCTAGATATTGGTGGAGAATCAACTCGGCCGGGTGGCAGCTATGTTGAGATAGAAGAGGAAATCCAGCGTGTTGTTCCAGTAATCAAAGCTATCCGTAAGGAAAGTGATGTCCTTATTTCCATCGATACTTGGAAAAGTCAGGTGGCAGAAGCTGCTTTGGAAGCTGGTGCCAATCTGGTAAATGATATCACTGGTCTCATGGGTGATGAGAAAATGTCTCATGTGGTTGCCAAAGCGGGAGCGCAAGTAGTTATCATGTTTAATCCAGTCATGACTCGACCTCAGCACCCTAGTTCGCTCATATTTCCTCATTTTGGCTTTGGACAAGCTTTTACAGAGGAAGAGTTAGCTGACTTTGAAAAAATGCCAATCGAAGATTTGATGAAGTCTTTCTTCGAACGAGCCTTAGCAAGAGCAGAAGAAGCTGGGATTGCACAAGAAAATATTCTGCTGGATCCAGGAATTGGCTTTGGTCTGACTAAGAAAGAAAATCTACTCCTTCTACGTGATCTGGATAAACTGCATCAGAAAGGCTATCCAATCTTTCTTGGAGTTTCGCGCAAGCGATTTGTCCTCAATATCTTGGAGGGAAATGGCTTTGAAGTCAATCCTGAAACGGAAGTCGGTTTCCGAAATCGGGACACCGCTTCGGCTCATGTGACTAGTATCGCTGCGAGACAGGGTGTCGAAGTGGTGCGCGTGCACGATGTAGCCAGTCATAAGATGGCAGTTGAAATTGCGTCAGCCATTCGTTTGGCAGATGATGCAGAAAATCTAGATTTAAAACAATATAAATAAGATGAAAGAAATTCAAAACAATCAGTGGATTGCTCACTACCGGACGGACCAACCGCATTTTGGTTTGGAACGAATGGTGGAACTATTAGCTTTGCGTGGCAATCCCCATCTCAAGCTCAGGGTTATCCATATCGGTGGAACCAATGGAAAGGGTTCGACCATTGCTTTTTTGAAAAGTATGCTGGAAAAGATGGGGTTGAAAGTTGGAGTTTTTAGCTCGCCTTATCTCATTCATTACACAGACCAGATTAGCATCAATGGGGAATCCATCCCAGAAGAGAGGCTAGAAGCCCTCATGGCAGTTTATCGCTCTTTGCTTGAGGGGGAGAGGAGCGTTGCATTACAAGGAACGACTGAGTTTGAGATTATCACAGCCATAGCTTATGATTATTTTGCCTCAGAACAAGTAGATGTGGCTATCATGGAAGTCGGCATGGGAGGACTTTTGGATAGTACTAATGTTTGTCAGCCAATTTTGACAGGGATTACGACCATTGGACTGGACCATGTAGCCCTACTTGGTGATACCTTGGGGGCCATAGCAGAGCAGAAGGCTGGTATTGTCAAACAAGGTATTCCCTTGGTGACAGGTTGCATTGTTCCAGAAGCCTTGACTGTGATTGATCCTATTGCAGAAGCTAAAAATGCGCCGAGACTTGCCTATGGGACGGATTATCAGGTTCGTCATCAAGAAAGTGTGGTGACAGGCGAGGTCTTTGATTATACCAGTTCTGTCAGACAAGGTCGCTTTCAAACAGGTCTGCTTGGTTTGCATCAGATAGAGAATGCGGGGATGGCGCTTGCTCTCCTAGATAGTTATTGCCAGGAGACTGGGCGGGAGTTAGCAAGTAATGACTTGGTTGCTCAAGCCATGGAGGCAACAAGTTGGCCTGGACGTTTGGAAGTTGTTTCTAGAGAGCCTTTGATAATTTTAGATGGGGCTCACAATCCGCATGCTATCAAAGCTTTGTTGAATACTTTGCAAGAACGTTTTGCTGACTATCATAAAGAAATCCTCTTTACGTGTATTAAAACTAAGGCCTTGGAGGATATGTTGGATTTGCTAGAAACGGTGCCAGATAGTCAATTGACTTTAACCCATTTTGACGATAGTCGGGCGACTGATGAAAGAGTATTGAAAGAGACAGCTAAGTCTAGAAATCTCAATTACCAAAGTTGGCAGGATTTTCTAGAGCAGAAATTGACAGATAAAAATGAAGAGAAACAAACAGTTAGGATTGTCACGGGTTCCTTGTATTTCTTGAGCCAAGTGAGAGCCTATCTGATGGAGAGGAAGAACGAGAATGGATACACAAAAGATTGAAGCGGCTGTAAAAATGATTATTGAGGCTGTCGGTGAGGATGCTAACCGCGAGGGCTTGCAGGAAACACCTGCTCGTGTAGCCCGTATGTACCAAGAGATTTTTTCAGGTCTTGGTCAAACAGCGGAGGAACACCTGTCAAAATCCTTTGAGATTATTGATGATAACATGGTGGTAGAAAAGGATATCTTTTTCCACACTATGTGTGAACACCACTTCTTGCCCTTTTATGGTAGAGCGCACATTGCCTATATTCCAGATGGTCGTGTGGCAGGCTTGTCCAAGTTAGCCCGTACGGTTGAAGTCTACTCTAAAAAACCACAGATTCAAGAACGGTTGAATATCGAAGTGGCCGATGCCTTGATGGACTATCTGGGGGCTAAGGGAGCCTTTGTTGTCATTGAGGCCGAGCATATGTGTATGAGCATGCGTGGTGTCAGAAAGCCAGGCACTGCAACCTTGACGACAGTAGCTCGAGGTCTATTTGAGACCGATAAGGATCTCCGAGATCAGGCTTATCGTCTAATGGGACTATAAAAAAATCCGCTTCATGCGGATTTTTCTAGAAAGGACTAGTTATGGATCAGCTAAAGATTAAAGATTTGGAAATTTTTGCCTATCACGGGCTTTTTCCTAGTGAGAAAGAATTGGGGCAGAAGTTTGTTATTTCCGCAAGCTTATCCTATGATATGACCAAGGCAGCGACAGACTTGGATTTGGCGGCTTCTATTCATTATGGGGAACTTTGTCAGCAGTGGACGACTTGGTTTCAGGAAACAACTGAGGATTTGATTGAAACGGTAGCCTACAAACTAGTTGAACGCACCTTTGAGACTTATCCTCTTGTCCAAGAAATTGAATTAGAACTCAAAAAACCTTGGGCGCCAGTGCATTTACCGTTGGATACCTGCTCGGTGACCATTCACCGTCGTAAGCAGCGGGCCTTTATCGCTCTAGGAAGCAATATGGGGGATAAGCAAGCAAACTTGGAACAAGCTATTGACAAACTGCGAGCTCGTGGTATCCATATTTTAAAAGAGTCCAGTGTCTTGACGACGGAGCCCTGGGGCGGTGTGGAGCAGGATAGCTTTACCAATCAGGTGATTGAAGTAGAAACCTGGCTTCCAGCACCAGTCTTGTTAGAAACTTTGTTAGCCATTGAGTCAGAAATGGGACGGGTTCGAGAGGTGCATTGGGGGCCTCGTTTGATTGATTTGGACTTACTCTTTGTGGAGGACCAAGTCATCTATACAGACGAGTTCATCTTGCCACATCCCTATATAGCAGAACGCCTCTTTGTCCTTGAGTCTCTGCAAGAAATAGCTCCCCATTTTATTCATCCAGTACTCAAACAGCCGATACGCTACTTGTATCAAGAATTGAACAAATAGAAAAAACTCTAGTTCCTCAGCAGTTTGCGCCGAGAAGCTAGAGTTTTTAAAATAGGTCATTTTCTTCAGGAAGGAGGATGGTTTCTTTCCCGTCCATGTCTAAAACAAGGACCCGAGGAGGGTAAAGAGGGTCGAAGGGATGATTAAAATCAAAGTCGATACTAGTCGGCAGGTGCTGACTAGAGAAATGGAAGGTAATGCTCCCCTCGTTGTTTAGTAGTTGAAATTCAAGTTCCTCTTCTAATTCAAAGACGTTTTTCAAAAAATGATCGATAATATACCACAAAGAGTCGATAACATCGTCAGGCAAGCTGGTCACAACGCCAAAACTGGCCGAACGTCTCTGAGTATTTGTAAAAGCCATAAACATTCCCTCCCTCCTTTCATTTTTCCTTATCATACAGCAAAACATCCCAAAAATCAAGAAATCGTACTCGCTTTTTCAAAATGGGAATAGGTTGTGAAATTTTTTCAAAGTTTCTCTAAAAAATACTTGAAAGTGTTTACAATAAGTGATAAAATGGAGTAAGTAGATGCGTGAAAGCGAAATTTTCATTATAGAAAGGAAACGGAATGAACACAGATGATACAGTAACGATTTATGACGTCGCCCGTGAAGCAGGAGTTTCGATGGCAACAGTTAGCCGTGTCGTTAATGGCAACAAGAATGTTAAAGAGAACACTCGAAAAAAAGTCCTAGAAGTGATTGATCGCTTGGACTATCGTCCAAATGCGGTAGCACGTGGTTTGGCTAGCAAGAAAACAACGACAGTCGGAGTTGTGATTCCTAACATTACCAATGGTTATTTCTCAACGCTTGCTAAGGGAATTGACGACATTGCTGAAATGTACAAGTATAACATTGTCCTTGCAAATAGTGATGAGGATGATGAAAAGGAAGTTTCAGTAGTCAACACTCTCTTTTCAAAACAAGTCGATGGGATTATCTTTATGGGCTATCACTTGACTGAAAAGATTCGTTCAGAGTTTTCTCGTTCACGGACACCGGTTGTTCTTGCTGGTACTGTAGATGTAGAACACCAACTTCCAAGTGTAAATATCGACTACAAACAAGCAACGATTGATGCTGTAAGCTACCTTCTAAAAGAAAACGAAAAGATTGCTTTTGTGAGTGGACCACTCGTCGATGATATCAATGGCAAGGTTCGTTTGATTGGTTACAAGGAAGCCTTGAAAAAAGCAGGACATTCTTATAGCGAGGGATTGGTCTTTGAATCAAAATACAGCTATGACGATGGTTATGCCTTGGCAGAACGCTTGATTTCATCACAAGCTACAGCCGCAGTTGTAACAGGTGATGAATTGGCAGCAGGTGTCCTAAATGGTTTGGCTGACCACGGTGTGTCTGTACCAGAAGAGTTTGAAATCATTACGACAGATGACTCTCAGATTGCACGATTCACTCGTCCAAACTTGACGACTATTGCCCAACCTCTTTATGACCTAGGTGCTATCAGCATGCGTATGTTGACTAAGATTATGCATAAGGAAGAGTTGGAAGAACGTGAAGTTCTCCTACCTCATGGTTTGACAGAACGCCGCTCTACACGAAAACGTAAATAGAAAAAATCAGGGAATCGTGAAGATTTCCTGATTTGCTTTCTAGAGAAGAGGTTTATCCTTCCATATAGTCTTTCAAAGCTTGTCCTTTTAGTCCAGCATTAAGGGCAATTAATAATTTGAGGCGCGCTTTTTGAGCGTTGAGTTCTTTGACAAAGAAAACACCAGCTCGTTGCAACTGCACCCCTCCACCTTGGTAGGCGTAGACAGGTTCAGCAATACCATTAAAACAACGTGAGACCAGGGCGACTGGGATTCCTTTTTGGAGGAGATTTTCCAACTTTTGAGCTGTTTCTTTGGGAATATTGCCTGCTCCAAAGGCCTGAATGACTAAGCCATCCAGCTGTTCTAAGTCTAACATATCAATCAGCTCGTCTGTCATACCGGCATAGGCTGAGATGATGGGAACCAGACCTTGAATATGCTCAAGATTAAACCGGACACGAGGCTCAGCCGTTTTGAAGTAGAGGATTTCTTGCTTCATGATGAGGCCAAGTGGTCCATGTGTTGGGGTTTGAAAGGTGCTGACGTTGGTCGTATGAGTTTTGGTAACATACTTGGCTGCGTGGATCTCGTCGTTCATGACGACCAGTACACCCTTGTCGGCTGCTTTGTCATCGCTGGCAACTCGCAAAGCGCTCAGATAGTTATAAACGCCATCGCTACCGAGTTCGTTGGAACTACGCATAGCTCCTGTTAGAACGATGGGCATGTGTGGGATTTCCATGGTATCAAGGAAGTAGGCTGTTTCTTCTAAGGTATCTGTACCATGTGTGATGACAACTCCATCGTAGTGGTCTGCTTCCTCTTTGATTTTATGATAGAGCGCAAGCATATGCTTGGGTTTGATATGAGGGCTTGGCAGATTAAAAAAGTCTAGGGCATGAACCTCAATCCCTTCAAGCGGATTGGAAACATGGTTCATGGGATTTTCCTGGCTAGTTACAACGGCACCAGAGGCGTCTGCTTGCATGGAAATAGTCCCACCTGTATGTAAAACAAGGATTTTCTTAGGCATGATTTAGTCACTCTTTCTGAAATGTGGTATAATCATTGTAACACAAAAGGGGAGAATGGGACAGGATGGAAGTCAAGGCTGTTTTTTTTGATATCGATGGAACGCTAGTCAACGATCGCAAGAGTGTTTTGAAATCCACTAAGGACGCGATTAGGATTGTGAAAGAGCAAGGGGTGCTTGTTGGAGTGGCGACAGGACGGGGGCCTTTCTTTGTCAAGGAATTGATGGAAGATTTAGATCTGGATTTTGCAATAACTTATAACGGACAATATATCTTTAATAAAGAAAAAGTTTTATTTGCTAGCCCGATTGCTAAGTCAAGCCTGCGTCAACTGATTGCTTACGCTAAAAAGGAGCGTAAAGAAATCGCTCTTGGAACCGAACATGCCGTTGTTGGTTCGAAAATTATGTCATTTGGTCTCGGATCCTTTTCTCAACTGGTTAGTCGTTTTATTCCGACTGTGCTAACAAGAACCGTTAGTCGCTCTTTTAATCGAATGGTCAGCAAGGCAGTCCCTCAAAAGGAAGATGACCTACTTCGTTTGATCAATGAGCCAATCTATCAAGTGTTAATGCTGATGACTCCTGAAGAATCTGAGAAAGCTGCAAGTGATTTTGAAGACTTGAAATTGACTCGAAGCAATCCTTTTGCAGCAGATATCATCAATCAAGGGAATTCCAAACTAGAAGGCATTCGCCGAGTTGGAAAAGAGTATGGTTTTGATCTCAACCAAGTCATGGCCTTTGGTGATTCAGACAATGACCTGGAAATGTTGGCAGGTGTTGGTATGTCTGTAGCTATGGGAAATGGCAGTAGCAGCGTCAAAGAGGTTGCCAAACACATCACTGCAAGTAATCAACAAGATGGCATCCACAAGGCGCTTGAACATTTTGGTGTTTTAGCAGCAGAAAAGGTATTTGTCAGTCGAGACTACCACTTTAATAAGGTCAAGACCTTCCACCACATGATGGATGAACGGACTCAAGAAGAGCCGCAAGCATGGGATGTTGAAGGAGCGACCCACCGTGCAGACTTTAAAATTGAAGAATTAGTAGAGTTTGTCCGTGCGGCAAGTTCTTCGGAGGAAGAATTCCAGCAGGCACTTAACAGCATGCATGCGGCACTTGATAAGGCGGCCGAAAAGGTGAGGCAAAAAACGCCTGCCCAAAAAGATCTAATCGGGCAGGTTGATGCCTTAATCGATACACTGTATTTTACTTACGGCAGTTTTGCCTTGATGGGAGTGGATCCAGAACGCATCTTTGATATTGTGCATGAGGCAAACATGGGGAAGGTTTTTCCTGATGGAAAAGCCCATTTTGATCCAGTTACACATAAAATCTTAAAACCAGATGACTGGGACGAAAAATATGCTCCAGAACCTGCTATCAGAAAGGAACTGCAGCGTCAGCTCAAGGCTTATGAGCGACATAAAGAGAGAAATAAGTAAGAAAAAAGGGAGCCTAGCAGGCTCCTTTCATGTTCCTATAGTGTTTTTTCTTGTTCTCTCACGACGAGCAAATCAACTTTTGCGTGGCGGAGAATATATTCAGATGAAGAACCGACTAAGAGGCGTTCAAAGGCATTAAGACCTGTTGCACCGACGAGAATCAGGTCAACATTTTCTGCGTCTGGAATGGTACGGGCAAGGAGGGTTTTCGGATTTCCCATTTCGATGACGATGTGAATATCCGTCACACCCGCATCTTTTGCACGTTTTTCGTACTCTTTCATCAAACTTTCAGCGTCGACTTGGAGTTCTTCGTAAACTTCAGCATCAAAGGTGGACACGCTTTGAAGAGCGCGTGTGTCAATAACATGGGCAATGGTGAGCTTGGAATCATTGCGTAGAGCAGTGTAAACACCTTTAACAAAAGCCAAGTCTGCCTCTTTAGAACCATCAATTGCAACCATAACATTTTGGTAACGTTGTGCCATAATGAAACCTCCTGAAATTTTCTTACTTTTATTGTAATCCTTTTCACTAAAGAAGTAAAGTAAAAATCATATTTAAATAAATATTATCGGAGATTCGATTTGGTGGAGATATGTTAAAATAAAAGAAAATGGGATATTAGGAAACCTAGTGAAGGGATGAGAAAGTATGAAAGAGTCTGTTCAAGCTTCTAAAAAAATCAGTCTTCTTTATCATGGAATTATCCTTGCATCACTTGTAGGAGAAGTAGTGATGCTTTGGCAACTGGAAAGAGTCATGCCTGTTCTCTATCGAGGTTTTGTTGGATTTCTTCTCTTTCACCTAGTCTACCACATCATTTTATTTGTGATTGCAAAGAGAAGTGGTCGCTTGGACTATTTGATCACGTGGGGGCTCTTTCTCATGTTTAATCTTTTGTATGATTCCTTTTTAGCATTAGTCTTTCTAGGTTTGTCTTTTGGTATGTGAGAAATGATTCTTCCTTCTAGTTATTTAGAAGGTGAGAACCTAGTCGTTGTGAGTTTTTTCTTTGTTTGCTCATTTCAGGAAACTTGTCGCAATCCCTTTCTAGTGGTATAATGTTACTATCTCGATGAATTGAGGAAACAAGATGAAAGAATATAACAAGTCTAGTAAGTTAGAGCATGTTGCTTATGATATCCGTGGTCCTGTTTTGGAAGAAGCCATGCGAATGCGAGCAAACGGAGAAAAGATTTTACGTCTGAATACAGGAAATCCAGCAGAATTTGGCTTTACAGCGCCAGACGAGGTCATTCATGACTTGATTATGAATGCGCGTGATAGCGAAGGATATTCTGACTCCAAAGGGATTTTCTCAGCCCGTAAGGCCATCATGCAGTATTGCCAACTGAAGAAATTTCCCAATGTAGACATTGATGATATTTACCTTGGAAATGGTGTCAGTGAGCTGATTGTTATGTCCATGCAGGGGCTTTTAGACAATGGAGATGAGGTCTTGGTTCCTATGCCAGACTATCCTCTCTGGACGGCTGCTGTCAGTCTAGCTGGGGGAAATGCGGTTCACTATATCTGTGATGAAGCTGCAGAATGGTACCCAGATATTGATGATATCAAGTCAAAAATTACTTCCAATACAAAGGCAATCGTCCTTATCAATCCGAACAACCCAACTGGAGCCCTTTATCCTAAGGAACTCTTGTTGGAGATTATTGAGATTGCCCGTCAAAACGATTTGATCATCTTTGCGGATGAGATTTATGACCGCATGGTGATGGATGGGCATGTGCATACGCCTGTGGCGAGCTTGGCACCAGATGTTTTCTGTGTCAGCATGAATGGTCTGTCAAAATCGCATCGTATCGCTGGTTTTCGTGTAGGTTGGATGGTCTTGTCTGGGCCTAAAACCCATGTTAAAGGCTATATCGAAGGTCTCAATATGCTGTCCAATATGCGCCTTTGCTCTAATGTTTTGGCCCAGCAAGTTGTACAAACCTCGCTAGGTGGGCACCAGTCAGTGGACGAATTACTCCTTCCTGGTGGTCGCATCTATGAGCAAAGAAACTTTATCTATAATGCCATTCAAGATATTCCAGGTTTGTCTGCAGTCAAACCTAAGGCGGGTCTTTATATCTTCCCTAAAATTGACCGCAATATGTACCGCATCGATGATGATGAACAGTTTGTCCTCGATTTCTTGAAGCAGGAAAAAGTTCTCTTGGTTCATGGTCGCGGCTTTAACTGGAAGGAACCAGACCATTTCCGCATTGTTTATCTTCCTCGTGTAGATGAATTAGCACAAATCCAAGAAAAGATGACTCGTTTCTTGAAACAGTATCGTAGATAAGGGTTCTATAGGGTTCAGCTAGATTTTAGCGTTTTATCTCAGAGAAAGCGAACGTTTTTATGATTTAAACGTTACCTCTCTGAGATTTTTATTTTCTTGGAAGAATACTGGGCAGGTATAACATCTTAAAAGATTAGAATTTATTATTAGAATCTTTAATATTACAAACATTAGTAACTATGAACTACAAGAGTAAAGATGAATAGTGGAGAATAGGTAAATAAAATGCTAACTATGAGAGAGATTCTTGAAAAATTTGATGAAAGTTCCAATGATATTAAGTTTTTAGAATTTAATAAAAAAATAACGGATACTATAGAAACACCACAAGAACTGAAGTTTATCCTAGAACATTTTTCTTATATAACTGTTAATGGTTATTTAAAGATTTTGGGGAATGATTCAGAGAATGGCTTTAGCTACTGTAATGAATTGTTTTCAAAATGTTATAATCCTAATCGTTGTTTGATAGCTTATGATATTTTGGGTGGTCTATTTGCAATAAATATTGAAAAATTAAATTCAATAGAATATTTTACCCCCGATACATTAGAATGGGAGGATTTGGAGATAGATTATAAGGGATTTTTATATTGGGTGACTACAAATCAGTTAGACCTATTTTATCAAGAACTTATAGTATCAGATTTGTTCAAATTAGATTTATCGCTTGAAACGAATGAAGTTGTTTTGACCTATCCATTTATGTGGTCAATGGAGTACACTCCATCAGGTGCAGTTAGAAAAATAGTTCCTTTTAAAGAATTGTTAGAAATGAATGCTGATTTTTGCAGACAGTTTGGGATATGAAATCGGTGGATTCAATATAGGAAATGTATGTTAGCAAGAATTATTTTTTACTGATTTATTCGCATCTGAAGAGAATGTTACTCTTAACTGTTTCTGATAAGGGCTTTCATAGGAAAAGCTGGAAAACATTTGCTTGGAGCTATTGACAAAAGTGGCAGAATCAGATAGAATAGTAAAGTATGTTTAGTAACTGATCACTTTATAGCCGGCTAAACGAATACAAAATCTATGAGGAGGTATTCATCGTGAAACGTACTTATCAACCAAGTAAACTTCGTCGTGCGCGCAAACACGGATTCCGTAACCGTATGTCAACTAAAAACGGTCGTCGCGTATTGGCAGCTCGTCGTCGTAAAGGACGCAAAGTTTTGGCTGCATAATCCAAACGAATTCAACAAAGAAGTCAGTAGGAACTCGAGTCTACTGGCTTTTCTTTTTTTCCTATAATATCAGTCTGTAAATGCTTTATATTTTTTCTGAAATAGTGTATAATATTTCACATACTATAAAAAATGGAGAACAGTTATGAAGAAATCAAAAGCCCTCCTACTAGGGGCTGGAATTTTGAGCGCAAGCTTCTTGATGGTGGCTTGTAGTTCGGCACAATCAAATACAGATAAAACCTACTCGTATGTATTTGCTAGCAATCCAGATACATTAGACTATATCACTTCGACACGTGGTTCAACCTCTAGCATTACGACAAACTTGATCGATGGTTTGTTGGAAAATGATAAATACGGCAATCTCGTTCCTTCTATGGCAGAGTCATGGAGACGGTTTAACCTATACCTATAAAATCCGCCAAGGGGCTAAGTGGTATACCTCTGAAGGAGAAGAATACGCTGAAGTGACAGCCCATGACTTTGTGACAGGTCTTAAGTATGCAGCGGATAAAAAGGCTGAGAACTTGTACTTGGTACGGGATTCAATCAAAGGTTTGGCAGATTATGTCGAAGGGAAAACATCTGACTTTGAGACGGTTGGAGTCAAGGCAGTGGACGACTATACTCTCCAATACACCTTGAATAAGCCAGAGTCTTATTGGAATTCAAAGACAACAGGGGGAATTTTGAGCCCTGTCAATGAAGCCTTTTTGAAATCCAAGGGAGATGACTTTGGAAGTGTTACCCCATCTAGTATCCTGTCAAATGGGCCATACTTGTTCAAGTCTTTCACATCAAAATCTTTAATTGAGTTTGAAAAGAACCCTAATTACTGGGATAAGGACAATGTGAAGATTGAGAAAGTAAAACTTTCCTTCTATGATGGTTCAGACCAAGATAGTTTAGCTCGAGGATTCTTAGAAGGCAACTACACAGACGGACGTATTTTCCCGACAAGCTCTGTGTTTGACCAGTTGAAAAAAGGGAATGAGGATAAAATTACTTATACCCCTCAAAATGCTGTGACTTTCTACTATCTCTTCAATGTCAACCGTCAAAGTTACAATCAAACCATGAAACAGACGGATAAAGAAAAGGCAGATTCTCGTGCAGCTATGCAAAATAAGGACTTCCGTCAGGCAATTAACTTTGCCTTTGACCGTCATGCCTATGCCGCACAGACAAATGGAGAAGATGGAGCTGATCGTATCCTTCGAAACACAGTCACACCAAGCAATTTTGTTCAGATCGGTGGGAAAAACTTTGGAGATGCTGTCAATGAAAAGATAGTCAACTATGGTTCAGAGTGGGCTAATGTCAATCTAAACGACGCTCAGCCTGCCTTCTTGAATGCTGACAAAGCCAAGGCAGAATTTGCCAAAGCCAAAGAAAGTTTGCAGGCAGAAGGTGTGACTTTCCCAATCCATCTAGACATGCCAGTGGACCAGACTGCTAAGTTGGACGTACAACAAGCTAGTTCTTTCAAGCAGACGGTTGAGGAGACACTTGGATCAGATAATATTGTTATCGATGTGATTCAACTTTCTCCAGACGAGAAAGACAATGCAACCTTCTTTGCTGACACAGCTGAACAAAAGGACTATGACATCGACATCTCAGGCTGGAGTGGAGATTACTCAGATCCGAAAACCTATCTTGACCTTTTGGACCCAGACTCTGGTTCTCAGTTAAAAAATCTTGGCTTGACTCCAGGAAAAGACAATGGTGTTAAGGAAAAAATCGGTCTCTCTACCTACAAGAAGTTGTTGGATGAGGCAGATAAAGAAGTTGAAAACACTCAGGTTCGCTATGAGAAATTTGCCGAAGTTCAAGCTTGGCTAACAGATAGTGCTCTCTTTCTGCCAGTTCAAAGTGGAGGAGCTAATCCAATCTTCCGTAAGACTGTACCGTTCACAGGAGCCTTCTCATTTGTTGGACACAAAGGGGATGCGGATAACTACAAATATGTTGAGTTGCAAAAAGATCCCGTGACTGCGAAACAGTACCAAGAACTTTATGAAAAATGGCAAAAAGAAAAAGTTGAGTCCAACAAAAAAGCTCAGGAAGATTTAGCTAACCACATTCAATAATATTCCTAGTCATGTTTTTTAGTTAAGCATAGTGGCTGGATTCAGAAAAAGGCCCCACCAGACGCTTTTTGGTTCTGGTAGGGCCTTTTCTTTATTCTTTTAAGTGATAAGAGTAGCTGGCGACAACGACGTCTTCATGCCATCTGAGAGCGTATTTTAGTTTGAGGCTCATCTGATTGTGCAGGATATTTTGCCAAGGCTTGTTAGGGATAAACTGTGGGACAAGGACTGTAACGGTGTAGTTTTTTTGCTTAGCTTCTTGGGCGATTCGTTTGACATACTTAACACTAGGGGTGATGATGTCGCGGTAACTGGTATTGATATTCTTCAGAGTGATATTTGGGAAGTAGTCGGCAAATTCCTGAAGAATTTCTTGGTCTTTTTCTGCCGTTTCTTTAGTAGAAATGTGCATGGCTAACACTTCATTACCGATACTTTGAGCGTAGTTAATGGCTCCGATACTTACTCGAGTAACATTCCCTACTAGAACAAGGACAAGGTTGCCGTCATAAGTGCGCTTTTCAATTCCTTCGTAGAGTCGTAGCTGTTTTGCCACTTTTTGGTAATGGCTGTGAATGGACAAAAAGAGGAAAGTAAGAACTAGGATAATTGGGAAGAATGGCCAGATATCACCCAGTCTGAAGAGGAGTAAAATGAGGACAATAGCATAACAAATGATGGCCCCAAGGATATTAGCAAAGGCAGGTTTTAAAAAGTTTGCTCCTTTTTCCTTTTTCCAATGGCGAATCATCCCAGTCTGAGAAAGGGCAAAGGGAACGAAGACCCCGATAGTATAAAGAGGAATCAAGCGTTCAGTATTCCCGTTAAAAATGAGAAGAAGGATCATAGCTCCAAAAGCCAGAGTTAAGATACCGTTGGAGTAGCCAAGACGATCCCCTTTTTCCATAAAGAGATGGGGCATGTACTTGTTTTTAGCCATATTGTAGGCCAACATAGGGAAGGCTGAAAAGCCAGTATTTGCAGCTACAGCTAGAATCAAGGCTGTTGAGAACTGGAAGAGATAGTAGCTAGCATGACCAAAGAATGAATCACCAAGAATGCCCTTGGCCATTTGCGAGAGGATGGTTTCTCCATTTTGAGGAGTGATGCCCATCCAGTAGTTTAGGAAGGTAATGCCTGCAAAAAGAAATCCTAAAATCAGCGACATGATGGTCAAGGTCTGAGCAGCATTCTTTTCTTTCGGAGTTTTGAAAAATGGTACCGCATTTGAAATAGCCTCAACCCCTGTCAGAGAGGCAGAGCCACTGGTAAAGGCTCTCAATAGGAGAACGATGGAAAGGCTTGGAACGGTTTGCCCAATGGTTGAAGTTGCCTGGTAGTTTAGGGACCCTGTAAATAGTTGAAAGAACCCATAAAGCAAGAGAAAGACGGTACTGAAGATAAAGAGGTAGACGGGAATCATCAGAGAGCTGGCAGATTCTTTCAATCCTCTTAAATTCAAGAGCATGAGCAAGCAAACTAGAAAAATGGAGATGTGGAGGTTGTAAGGGTGGAGGGCAGGGAGGGCTGCTGTTATAGCGTCAGCTCCAGATGATACCGATACCGCCACAGTCAGCATGTAGTCAACCAGCAGACTACCTCCAGCAATCAAGCCTAGCTCGGGAGATAGATTTTCTCGAGTAACCATATAAGCTCCTCCACCTTGAGGATAGGCATGAATGATTTGACGATAGGAAATGGTCAAACTAGCGAGCAGTAAGAGGACAAAAATACCGATAGGGAGGCTCCACCAGATAGCGAGAGGAGAGAGACTGACTAAAACGAGAATGACTTGTTCAGGTCCATAGGCAATAGAAGACAGGGCATCACTAGATAACATTGCAAGTGCCTGCATTTTTCCAAGTAATCCCCCTTCACCATCTGTGAGAGACTTGAGTGGTCGACCGATAAAGGTATATTTTAATTTTCTAAACATTTTCTTTTCCTTTGCTGAAAATTTCAATAAGTGTTATTATACTGCTTTGAAAAAAGGCAGTCAAGGGAGAATGATTGGTATTAGAATATTTTTACAAGCCGAGGGATGCTATTTTTGGTATAATAGATGGAAGAAAATGAGGTTAGAAGAGATGATTTTTGATACGCACACACATTTAAATGTAGAAGAATTTGCAGGACGTGAGGCAGAAGAAATCGCCTTGGCTGCTGAGATGGGTGTGACTCGGATGAATACTGTTGGTTTTGATAAGCCGACCATTGAACGAGCCCTAGAGTTAGCAGATGAGTATGAGCAGCTCTACGCAACTATTGGCTGGCATCCGACGGAAGCAGGGACTTACACAGACGAGGTCGAAGCTTACTTGCTTGAAAAACTAAAACATCCTAAGATTGTTGCCTTGGGTGAGATTGGCCTGGACTACCATTGGATGACAGCACCTAAGGAAGTGCAGGAACAGGTTTTTCGTCGTCAGATTCAGCTGTCTAAGGACTTGAATTTGCCCTTTGTGGTCCACACTCGTGATGCGCTAGAAGATACTTATGAGATTATCAAGAGCGAGGGCGTTGGTCCACGAGGTGGGATTATGCACTCATTCTCAGGTTCTTTGGAGTGGGCTGAGAAGTTTGTCGAGCTTGGCATGACCATTTCTTTCTCAGGTGTGGTGACCTTTAAGAAGGCGACGGATATCCAAGAGGCTGCTAGAGAACTTCCGTTAGACAAGATTTTGGTAGAAACGGATGCGCCTTATCTGGCTCCTGTTCCTAAACGTGGCCGTGAAAACAAAACAGCCTATACTCGCTATGTGGTGGACTTTATCGCCGACTTGCGTGGGATGACGACTGAGGAGTTAGCCGCAGTAACGACTGCAAATGCAGAGCGTATCTTTGGATTGGACAGCAAGTGATGAAAGAAAAAATTTCCCAAGTCATCGTGGTTGAAGGTCGTGATGATACGGTCAATCTCAAACGTTACTTTGACGTGGAAACCTATGAGACACGAGGATCGGCAATCAATGATCAAGATATAGAGCGGATTCAACGCCTGCATGAACTGCATGGAGTCATTGTCTTTACAGATCCTGACTTTAACGGTGAGCGCATTCGTCGCATGATTATGACGGCCCTTCCGACAGTTCAGCATGCCTTTCTCAAACGAGATGAAGCGGTTCCCAAATCCAAGACCAAGGGGCGTTCTCTGGGAATCGAACATGCTAGCTATGAGGACCTGAAAACAGCGCTGGCTCAGGTGACAGAGCAATTTGAAAACGAGAACGAGTTTGATATCAGTCGAAGCGACTTGATTCGTCTTGGTTTCCTAGCGGGAGCAGACAGTCGTAGACGCCGAGAGTATCTAGGCGAACGGCTCCGCATCGGTTATTCCAATGGCAAGCAACTCCTCAAGCGCTTAGAGTTGTTTGGGGTGACCTTAGCAGAAGTGGAAGAGACTATGGAAAGTTATGATAATAGCTAGATAGTCCAAAAATACAAAGGGAATGTGTTACAATAGAGGTACTTAGATTTATTTTGATAGCGTTAAAATAGAAACTTATAAGGACAGAGCGAATGAAAATCCGAGTTGACAGAGAGTCTGTGTGTATGGGGGATGATGTATTGCCTCATGAGACGGAATTTGAGATTCCTGAAGATATGACAGTGAAAGAATTTTTTGACTTTCTAGAAAGGGAACGTTATTTGCCGTCTGTTCAAGGAAACAATGTGGCCTGGGAACTCCGCAATCGAAATGGGGAACAAGGTGTTTATTTCACTAAAACAGGAGAGATTATCAATCCAGATGGAGTATTAAAAGAGATGTTGGAAGGAATTACGGAGACACCCTTATTTGTTTTGATCTATCATTATACCCCGGAAGCATACTACATTAGTAAAGATAATAAATGAGAATTGCAGATGATATCCTGACCGAGGTTGAACTGGTCATGTATTGTTATCGTCCCTTGGTACTTTTATGAAACATCTTTTTAAATGAAGTCTAGGTTTTCGATTGGGCATGAAAAATTGGAAACTTTATAGTTTTATCTACATCCTACTTGAACCACTAACCTTTTTCAAAGATTGTGAAAGGAAATGATATGGCAAATAGAAGTTATATTTACTTAAAAAACGGAGATGAAGCCCGTATTCTAACAGCGGGAATTTACACAATACCCTATTTTTGGCAATTGTTTTGGGATGAAGAAGATTTAAAAGCTCCGATTGCTCTCTGGAAAACAGCAGAAAAACTGGAAGAAGATGAAGAGCAAGTAGAAAGATTTTACCAAGAGCAGAATGTAGATATCTTGCTTTCTATTGAAAAATTCCAGCAGAATGCCCTCAAAAACCGATCTTTTTTAGAAGATAATGCCCCGCAATCCGTGCAACTATATGATGACTTTGTCCGTTATATTCTTGCAAATGTCAAAGACGGGGATGTGCTCGGATTTGATCTTTTAGATGTTGTTTTTATGGACCAAGTGTCTGTTGTTTCTGATAAACTGTTAAAAAATATACGAGCTATTCGGGAAAATCAACCCAAAGATTTAGATTTTTCTGTGACAGAAAAGAACTTAATTGGTCTTGCTATGGGTTTTCCTGATTATTATGCTTCAGAATTATTACCAGAAGACAATATTCTAGATTCGGTTGCCTATCAGGATGAACTGAAGAAAATGAACCCCCAAGAAGATAAGAAAGTGCTAGATACGACTGGAGCTGATTCAAAAGGGAACAAGTCTCGTGTTCTTTTAGTGTTTTGGATTTTGTTGGCACCAGTAATTATGTGGGTTTTATATATTATTTTTAGCTAATAAATAGAAAAGAGAATAAATGAGAATTGCAGATTATAGCGTGACCAAGGCAGTGCTGGAGCGTCACGGTTTTACTTTTAAAAAGTCCTTCGGGCAAAATTTCTTGACGGATACCAATATTCTTCAAAAAATCGTGGATACGGCTGAAATTGATGACCAGGTCAATGTTATCGAAATTGGGCCAGGTATTGGTGCCTTGACAGAGTTTTTGGCTGAGCGTGCAGCTCAAGTCATGGCCTTTGAGATTGACCACCGTTTGGTGCCAATTTTAGCAGATACTTTACGTGATTTTGACAATGTAACAGTAGTCAACGAGGACATTCTAAAAGTTGATTTGGCCCAACATATCCAGAATTTCAAAAATCCAGACCTACCAATCAAGGTAGTAGCCAACTTGCCTTACTACATTACGACTCCTATTCTCATGCACTTGATTGAAAGTGGCATTCCTTTTAGTGAGTTTGTCGTCATGATGCAGAAAGAAGTGGCGGATCGTATCTCCGCTCAACCCAATACCAAGGCTTACGGTAGTTTGTCGATTGCTGTCCAGTATTACATGACAGCCAAGGTTGCCTTTATCGTACCTCGTACGGTCTTTGTGCCAGCGCCAAACGTGGACTCGGCTATCCTGAAAATGGTGCGTCGTCCAGAGCCTGCTGTAGCAGTGAAAGATGAGAACTTCTTCTTTAAGGTTTCCAAGGCTAGTTTTACCCATCGTCGTAAGACCTTATGGAACAACTTGACAGGCTACTTTGGGAAAACTGATGAAGTCAAGGATAAGTTGACCAAGGCTTTGGACCAAGCAGGTTTGTCACCAAGTGTACGTGGGGAAGCTCTCAGCTTGGAAGAGTTTGCCAGTCTAGCAGATGCGCTCAAAGGACAAGGACTATAAGATGCAGGGACAAATCATTAAAGCCTTGGCAGGATTCTACTATGTAGAGAGTGATGGCCAAGTCTATCAGACACGTGCGCGTGGGAATTTCCGCAAAAAAGGTCACACGCCTTATGTCGGAGACTGGGTAGACTTTTCTGCAGAGGAAAATTCAGAGGGCTATATCCTCAAAATTCACGAACGGAAAAACAGTCTGGTCCGTCCGCCCATTGTCAATATTGATCAAGCTGTGGTGATCATGTCCGTCAAGGAACCGGACTTCAACAGCAATTTGCTGGATCGTTTCTTGGTTCTTTTGGAACACAAGGGCATTCATCCCATCGTCTATATTTCCAAAATGGATTTGTTGGAAGATAGAGGAGAACTGGATTTTTATGAACAGACTTATGGTGACATCGGCTATGACTTTGTGACCAGTAAAGAAGAACTCCTGCCCCTGTTGACAGGGAAAGTGACGGTCTTTATGGGGCAGACTGGTGTTGGAAAATCAACCCTCCTCAATAAAATCGCACCAGACCTCAATCTTGAAACAGGAGAAATCTCAGACAGTCTGGGTCGCGGTCGTCATACCACTCGAGCTGTTAGTTTTTACAACCTCAATGGTGGTAAAATCGCGGACACACCAGGATTTTCATCGCTGGATTATGAAGTGTCAACGGCTGAAGACCTTAATCAGGCCTTTCCAGAGATTGCTAGTGTCAGTCGAGACTGCAAGTTCCGTACTTGTACCCATACCCATGAGCCGTCCTGTGCGGTTAAGCCGGCTGTAGAAGAAGGCGCTATTGCGACCTTCCGTTTTGACAACTACCTGCAATTCCTCAGCGAAATTGAAAATCGCAGAGAGACTTATAAAAAAGTCAGTAAAAAAATTCCAAAATAAGGAGAAACCTATGTCTCAATACAAGATTGCTCCGTCAATTCTGGCAGCAGATTATGCCAACTTTGAACGTGAAATCAAACGCCTAGAAGCAACTGGGGCAGAGTATGCCCATATCGATATCATGGACGGTCACTTTGTACCGCAAATCAGTTTTGGTGCAGGGGTGGTTGAAGCTCTTCGCCCCCATAGCAAGATGGTCTTTGACTGCCACTTGATGGTAGAAAATCCTGAGCATCATCTAGAAGACTTTGCGCGTGCAGGAGCGGATATCATCAGTATCCATGTAGAAGCAACGCCTCATATCCATGGTGCCCTCCAAAAAATCCGTTCGCTCGGTGTCAAACCTTCGGTTGTTATCAATCCTGGTACGCCTGTGGAGGCAATCAAGCACGTTCTTCACCTAGTTGACCAAGTCTTGGTCATGACAGTGAATCCTGGATTTGGAGGACAAGCCTTTCTGCCTGAAACCATGGACAAGGTTCGTGAGTTGGTTGCCCTTCGTGAGGAAAAAGGTTTGAACTTTGAGATCGAAGTCGATGGTGGGATTGATGATCAAACCATTTCTCAGGCTAAAGAAGCTGGTGCTACCGTTTTTGTAGCAGGGTCTTATGTCTTTAAGGGAGATGTCAATGAACGAGTGCAAACGCTCAGAAAACAACTGGACTAGGATTGCCGTTTTTGCAGGCGGAGACCGTGGTCATTATCGGACGGATTTTGACTGCTTTGTCGGTGTGGATCGCGGTTCGCTCTGGGTCTTGGAAGAAGATCTGCCTCTCACTCTAGCAGTTGGAGATTTTGATTCGGTGACTGCAGACGAACGTCAGTTGATTCAAAAACTAGCCCAGCATTTTGTTCAAGCCCAGCCAGAAAAAGATGATACGGATCTGGAACTAGCACTTTTAACGATTTTTGAAAAAAATCCTCAAGCCCAGGTCACTATTTTCGGTGCTCTTGGTGGTCGTATTGATCATATGCTAGCTAATGTCTTTCTGCCTAGCAATCCCAAGTTGGCCCCCTTTATGCGCCAGATAGCGATTGAGGATGGGCAAAACTTGCTTGCTTATTGTCCAGAAGGAACCAGCCAGCTTCAACCCCGTTCGGACTATGACTATCTAGCCTTTATGCCGGTTCAGGATAGTCAGTTGACCATTATCGGAGCCAAGTATGAGTTGACTGAGGAGAATTTTTTCTTTAAAAAAGTGTATGCTTCTAACGAATATATAGATAGGGAAGTTTCGGTAACTTGCCCAGATGGTTATGTCGTCGTGCTACATAGCAAGGACAGGAGGTAGGATGGAGACTGTATTATTACTATTATTAATTGTCAACCTAGCTGGACTCTTTCTGATTTGGCAAAGGCAGGATAAGCAAGACAAGTACCTAGCCAAGAGCTTGGAGGATCAAGCAGACAATCTTTCAGACCAACTGGATTATCGCTTTGACCAAGCTAGACAAGCCAGTCAGCTGGATCAAAAAGATTTGGAAGTGGCTGTCAGTGACCGTTTGCAGGAAGTGCGAATGGAGTTGCACCAAGGCCTGACTCAAGTTAGACAGGAGATGAACGAGAATCTCCTTCAAACCAGAGATAAGACCGACCAACGCCTTCAAGCCCTGCAGGAATCAAATGAGCAACGCCTAGAGCAAATGCGCCAGACAGTCGAGGAAAAATTGGAAAAGACCTTGCAGACACGCTTGCAGGCTTCCTTCGAGACAGTTTCCAAGCAATTGGAGTCGGTCAATCGAGGCCTTGGAGAAATGCAGACAGTTGCCCGCGATGTCGGGGCCCTCAACAAGGTTCTCTCTGGGACCAAGACGCGAGGGATTCTGGGTGAATTGCAACTGGGGCAAATCATTGAAGACATCATGACACCTGCCCAGTACGAACGAGAATTTGCAACGGTTGAAAACTCTAGCGAGCGAGTAGAGTACGCCATCAAGTTACCTGGCCAAGGCGACCAAGAATATGTCTACCTACCGATTGACTCCAAGTTTCCACTGGCGGATTATTATCGCCTAGAAGAAGCCTATGAAGCAGGCGATAAGGACGAAATCGAACGTTGTCGCAAGTCACTCCTAGCTAGCGTCAAGCGCTTTGCCAAGGATATCAAGAGCAAGTATCTAGCGCCACCTCGGACGACCAATTTTGGAGTTTTGTTTGTTCCGACAGAGGGACTCTACTCAGAAATCGTCCGCAATCCGGTCTTCTTTGATGACTTGAGACGGGAGGAGCAGATTATTGTCGCAGGTCCAAGTACCCTATCAGCCCTGCTTAACTCTCTATCAGTTGGCTTCAAAACTCTCAATATCCAAAAGAGTGCTGACCATATCAGCAAGACCCTAGCTAGTGTCAAGACCGAGTTTGGCAAGTTCGGAGGCATTCTGGTCAAGGCACAAAAGCATCTCCAACATGCCTCTGGCAATATTGATGAATTATTAAACCGTCGTACTACAGCTATCGAGCGGACGCTCCGTCACATTGAGTTATCAGAAGGTGAGCCTGCGCTTGATTTACTCCATTTCCAAGAAGATGAGGAAGAATATGAAGATTAGTCACATGAAAAAAGATGAGCTGTTTGAAGGTTTTTACCTGATCAAATCAGCTGACCTGAGACAGACGCGTGCTGGAAAAAACTACTTAGCCTTTACCTTCCAAGACGATAGTGGCGAGATTGAAGGGAAACTCTGGGATGCCCAACCGCATAACGTTGAGGCCTTTACCGCAGGGAAAGTCGTCCACATACAGGGACGCAGAGAAGTTTACAACAACACTCCTCAAGTCAATCAAATCACTCTCCGCTTGCCTCAACCTGGGGAACCCAATGATCCAGCTGATTTCAAGGTCAAGTCACCAGTCGATGTCAAGGAAATCCGTGACTACATGTCGCAAATGATTTTCAAGATTGAAAATCCTGTCTGGCAGCGTATCGTTCGCAGTCTCTACACCAAGTATGATAAGGAATTCTACTCCTATCCAGCTGCTAAGACCAACCACCATGCCTTTGAAACAGGTTTGGCCTATCATACAGCAACCATGGTGCGCTTGGCAGATGCCATTAGCGAGATCTATCCTCAGCTCAACAAGAGCCTCCTCTATGCTGGGATTATGCTGCACGACTTGGCCAAGGTTATTGAGTTGACGGGACCAGACCAGACGGAGTATACAGTGCGAGGCAATCTTCTTGGCCATATAGCCCTCATCGATAGTGAAATTACCAAGACCGTCATGGAACTGGGCATCGATGATACTAGAGAAGAAGTGGTGCTACTGCGCCATGTCATCCTCAGTCATCATGGCTTGCTGGAGTATGGAAGTCCAGTCCGTCCACGCATTATGGAGGCAGAGATTATTCATATGATTGACAATCTAGACGCCAGCATGATGATGATGTCAACAGCTCTAGCTTTGGTGGACAAAGGAGAGATGACCAATAAAATCTTCGCTATGGACAATCGTTCCTTCTATAAACCAGATTTAGATTAATAATTTAAGAAAAACGAGCATTTTTTACGCAATAATGTTCGTTTTTTTATGTGAATATGGTATAATGGATAAAATATCAAAATTAAATGGAATGGTAAATAAAAATGAAATTAAGAAGAAGTGATCGGATGGTTGTCATTTCCAACTATTTGATTAATAATCCATACAAACTAACAAGTCTCAACACCTTTGCAGAAAAGTACGAATCTGCTAAATCATCGATTTCAGAGGACATCGTGATTATCAAGCGTGCCTTTGAGGAAATTGAAATCGGCCATATTCAGACTGTGACTGGAGCAGGTGGTGGCGTTATCTTTACACCATCAATCTCGAGTCATGAAGCCAAAGAAATGATCGCAGACTTGCGTGACAAACTTTCAGAAAGCGACCGTATCTTGCCAGGTGGCTACATCTACCTGTCTGATTTGCTCAGTACACCTGCCATTTTGAAAAATATTGGGCGCATCATTGCCAAGAGCTTTATGGACCAAAAAATCGATGCCGTTATGACAGTAGCAACAAAAGGTGTGCCACTCGCAAATGCAGTTGCCAATGTCCTCAATGTTCCATTTGTCATTGTGCGCCGTGATTTGAAAATTACCGAAGGTTCAACGGTCAGCGTCAACTATGTTTCAGGTTCCAGCGGTGACCGCATTGAGAAAATGTTCCTTTCAAAACGCAGTCTCAAGGCAGGCAGTCGTGTCTTGATCGTGGATGACTTCTTGAAAGGTGGCGGAACTGTCAACGGGATGATTAGTCTCTTGCGTGAGTTCGATTCTGAACTAGCTGGTGTCGCAGTCTTTGCAGACAATGCCCAAGAAGAACGTGAAAAGCAGTTTGATTACAAGTCACTCTTGAAAGTAACCAATATTGATGTTAAGAACCAATCCATCGATGTCGAGATTGGAAATATCTTTGACGAAGACAAATAAGAGATAGAACTAAAGGTTGGAACGATTGTCCCAGCCTTTCTTTGCAAACAGAATAGAAAGAAGCTTATGAAAACACCATTTATCAGCCGTGAAGATTTAGAAACGATTGTTGCAGAGTTCCCAACTCCCTTTCACTTGTATGATGAGAAGGGGATCCGCGAGAAAGCAAGAGCAGTCAACAAGGCTTTTTCGTGGAATGAGGGATTCAAAGAATATTTTGCAGTCAAGGCCACCCCAACACCAGCCATCTTGAAAATCCTCCAAGAGGAAGGGTGCGGTGTGGACTGCTCTAGTTATGTAGAGCTCTTGATGAGCCACAAACTGGATTTCCCCGGTTCTGAAATCATGTTCTCTTCTAACAATACCCCAGACCAAGAGTATGCCTATGCGCGTGAATTAGGCGCAACAATTAACTTGGATGCCTTTGAAGACATTGAACATTTAGAGCGTGCAGCAGGCATTCCAGAAATCATCTCTTGTCGTTACAATCCTGGAGGCATTTTTGAGCTAGGAACAGATATCATGGACAATCCGGGAGAAGCCAAGTTTGGTATGACCAAGGCTCAGCTTTTTGAAGCCTTTGCTATTTTGAAGGAAAAAGGAGCCAAGACATTTGGGATTCACTCTTTCCTAGCATCCAATACCGTCACCCATCGCTACTACCCAGAGTTGGCCCGCCAACTCTTTGAATTGGCTGTTGAAATTAAGGAAAAGTTGGGTATTTCGCTAGACTTTATCAATCTTTCCGGCGGAATCGGAGTCAACTATCGTCCAGAACAGGAACCAAATGACATTGCTGTGATTGGTGAAGGGGTGCGAAAGGTTTATGAAGAAGTCCTTACGCCGGCAGGTCTTGATCAGATCAAGATTTTCACTGAATTGGGCCGTTTTATGCTGGCACCTCACGGAGTTCTCGTTACCAAAGTAACTCATAAAAAGAAAACCTACCGTACCTATCTAGGTGTGGATGCCTCGGCCGTCAACCTCATGCGCCCAGCCATGTATGGAGCTTACCACCATATCACCAATCTGACCCATCCAGACGGACCAGTTGAGGTTGTAGATGTGGTTGGTTCACTCTGTGAAAACAATGATAAATTTGCAGTGAACCGCGAACTACCTCATACAGAAATCGGTGATTTGCTAGTGATTCATGATACAGGTGCACATGGATTCTCCATGGGTTACCAGTACAATGCCAAACTACGCTCGGCAGAAATCCTCTATACCGAAGAAGGAAAAGCCCGCCAAATCCGCCGTGCAGAGCGCCCTGAGGACTATTTTGCAACCTTGTATGGTTTTGACTTTGAATCGGATCATTAAAAGAAATTGAAAATGAAAGTGAAAAACAGATTGCTTTCTAAAAAATAGACAAAAAAACCTTGTTTTTCACCTTACTCGTGATATAATAAAACTATAAAACGGTTTCAAGGAA
Organism: Streptococcus oralis subsp. dentisani; assembly: GCF_002096685.1. Lineage (GTDB taxonomy): Bacteria > Bacillota > Bacilli > Lactobacillales > Streptococcaceae > Streptococcus > Streptococcus oralis_AD. The sequence goes on from NZ_NCVA01000040.1 coordinate 289,948, forward strand.
GGTGACGATATGTCTGAAGAAACAATTGACTATGGACAAGTGACAGGAATGGTGCATTCGACAGAGAGTTTTGGGGCGGTAGATGGCCCTGGGATTCGTTTTATTGTCTTTTTGCAGGGCTGTCACATGCGTTGCCAGTACTGTCATAACCCCGATACATGGGCTATGGAGACCAATAAATCACGCGAACGGACAGTAGACGATGTCTTGACAGAAGCCCTTCGCTACCGTGGTTTCTGGGGAGACAAGGGAGGAATCACTGTTAGTGGTGGAGAAGCCCTCTTACAGATTGATTTCCTAATTGCCCTCTTTACCAAGGCCAAGGAAAAAGGAATCCACTGTACCTTGGATACCTGTGCCCTTCCGTTCCGTAATAAACCACGCTATCTCGAAAAGTTTAATAAACTCATGGCGGTGACAGACTTAGTTCTCCTGGATATCAAGGAAATCAACGAAGAACAGCATAAGATTGTCACAAGCCAAACCAACAAAAATATCTTGGCCTGTGCCCAGTACCTATCAGATATCGGGAAGCCTGTTTGGATTCGCCATGTGCTGGTTCCGGGATTGACAGACAGAGATGAGGATTTGATCGAACTCGGTAAATTCGTTAAAACCCTCAAAAACGTTGACAAGTTTGAAATCCTACCTTATCATACGATGGGAGAATTCAAGTGGCGTGAACTTGGGATTCCTTATTCGCTCGAAGGAGTCAAACCTCCCACAGCAGACCGTGTGAAGAATGCCAAGGAATTGATGGATACAGAAAGCTACCAAGACTACATGAAACGTGTTCATGGATAAAAAAGAAGCCTGATGGAGACATCGGGCTTTTGTGATGCAAAAAGACTTAGCCTTTCAGCTAAGCCTTTTGAGTCTTATCTAGATCGTTGTTTACCAGAGTTGCGGTTTTTCTTTTTCTTATTGGTTGTGATCGCTTGAGCCTGCTTAGGAGTCACATCTTTTCTTACTCCTGCAGTAGAACTTGCTTTTGGAGGGTTCTTTTCGTATTCTTCACGTACTTTTTGACGAAGTTTTGGACGAACGACATAGTTGACGATAAACTGTTGGAGAATCATCATGAAACCACCGACAACCCAGTAAAGTGTTACACTGGCTGGTGAGAAGAGGGAGAAGATAACAATCATGAGTGGGCTCATGTAGATCATTTTCTTAAGTTGTTCTCTTTGCATCTCATCTTCTACTCCATGAAGCGAGAGGAGAGATTGGATGTAGTAAAGAATACCTGCAAAGGCTACGAGGAGCATGCTTGGTGAGCCTAGTTCGATACCGAGAAAGCTAGATCCTGCGACCCCTTCAGTATGTTGGGCTGCAAAGTAGATAGCAGAGAAGAAAGGCATTTGGAGCAAGATAGGGAAACATCCGACGCCTCCTAGCATGCTGATACCATGTTCTTTTTGGGCGGCAAAGAGAGCTTGTTGAGCCTCAAGTTTTTCTTCTTGAGTTGTTGCTTCTTTTAGACGTGTTTGATGTGGTTCAAGCACGTGTTTGAGGGCGTTCATCTTTTCAGAGTGAAGCGTCGCCTTCCACGATTGGTAGATACCGAGCGGCAAGATAATTAAACGCACGATAATGGTGACGATGATAATCCCCATCCCAAAACCAAGTCCCATATCATTAGCAAAGTATTTGATGGCCTCTGCCATAGGCGCTCCGATGGTGTTCCAGATAAATCCAGTCGGTTCTCCAGTCGTTTTATCAACAGAAACGCAACCTGTCAAGACGAGTAGCATAGCCACTCCCATAGCAGAGAGGGCAAAACGTTTAATAGATTTCAATGTTTTCATTCCTTCTTTAAAAATTATACCTTTCTATTCTACTGTTTTTTTGTAAAATATACAATAGTTCTGGAGACCTAATTTGCGACTTTGAAGTCCGAATAGGATGAAAAGTTGCTCATTTGCACATCTAGATAGGTAACTTTTGAAAAAGGCGTTGGACCTTTACGGATTTCTTGGATAAATTTTGCCATAGTGGCAGAGGAGTCTGCCTGAGCAAGAATTTCCACTGTGCCATCGTCATTATTCCAGACACGACCAGTGATGCCACCGATTTCAAGCGCTAGAGTATAAACGCCCCAGCGAAAACCAACACCCTGCACCCTACCTTGGGCAATCATTCTAACCTTTTGCATACCAAACCCCTTTGATTGTGTTATAATATTTCTATGACTATTATAACCTCAAAAGCCAATTCTGTGGTAAAAAATGCCAAGAAATTGCATCAAAAAAAATATCGAAAGTCTGCTTATTTGATTGAGGGTTGGCACTTATTCGAAGAAGCTGTTCAAGCTGGAGTGACGATTGAGAAGATTTTTGCCCTAGAAAGTTACCGAGATCAGCTAGCGGCTTTTCCTCAAACTGTCTGGGTTTCAGAGGAGATTTTGCGGGATTTGGCAGATTCTCAAACACCACAGGGAATCGTAGCAATCGTCCAAAAAGAAGAAGTAGGACTGCCTGATCTTCGTCAGGGTAAGTTTCTATTTTTAGAAGATGTTCAAGATCCTGGTAATGTTGGCACCATGATTCGGACTGCGGATGCGGCAGGTTTTACAGGGGTCATTGTTTCAGACAAGTCAGCAGATATATACAGCCTCAAGACCCTGCGTTCCATGCAAGGAAGTCATTTTCATTTGCCCATCTATCGTATGCCTGTTGCCACCTTTGTAGAAGGGGCTAAAAAGAGTGACTTGCCCATTCTGGCAACGACCTTATCGAGAGAGTCAAAGGATTATCGTGAGCTTTCTCCCCTAGAAGACTTTGTTTTAGTCATGGGAAATGAAGGACAGGGGATTAGTTCTGTCATGGCTGAGAGTGCTGATCAGCTGGTTCATATAAGCATGAAAGGTCGAGCAGAAAGTCTCAACGTGGCAGTTGCAGCAGGCATTTTGATGTTTTATTTCAGCTAATTTATAAAATCTTTGTTATAATCAAGACATATTTATAGAAAAAGGAGAATCAGAATGAATCAAACAATTATTCAAGAACGTTCAGGTCTCAATCAATTTTACGCTAAGGTTTATGCCTTTGTGGGACTTGGGATTGGTCTGTCAGCTCTCGTGTCAGCTTTGATGTTGACGGTCTTTCAGACTCAATTGGTCTACTTTTTAATGCATGGTCGTCTCTGGTTGATGATTGCAACTTTTGCAGAACTTGGTCTGGTCTTTGTTGCGAGTAGCATGGCTGCTAAAAACAGTCCAGCAGCTCTCCCAGTATTTTTAATTTATTCTGTTTTAAATGGCTTCACACTTAGCTTTGTCGTAGCCTTCTATACACCTGGGACCGTCTTATCAGCCTTTGTATCCAGCGCCCTTCTCTTCTTTGTCATGGCAGCAATCGGAATTTTCACTAAGAAAGATTTGAGTGGAATGGGACGTGCTCTGATGGCTGCGCTTGTTGGCCTCATCATTGCCATGATTGTGAATATTTTCTTAGCTAGTGGTTTCTTTGACTACATGATTAGTATTGCCATGGTCTTGGTCTTCTCAGGTTTGATTGCTTGGGACAACCAAAAGATTCGCTATGTTTATGAGCAGTCACGAGGGCAAGTAGCGACAGGTTGGGTCATTTCAATGGCGCTCAGCATCTACCTAGACTTTATCAACCTCTTCCTTAGCATCTTACGAATCTTTGGTCGAAACGATTAATGAATGACAGAGTCAGTGTTCTAAAGAGCGCTGACTTTTTCTTATTTACTCTTTCCTTTTCTTGAAAATAGGTGTATAATGCTTTTAATTAATTTTTTAGGAGTAGTTATGAAGAAAAGCTTTATTCATCAGCAAGAAGAAATTTCTTTTGTTAAAAACACCTTTACCCAGTATTTGAAAGATAAGTTAGAAGTAGTCGAGGTTCAAGGTCCTATCTTGAGCAAGGTTGGGGATGGGATGCAGGATAACCTGTCAGGTGTCGAAAATCCTGTATCTGTAAAGGTCTTGCAGATTCCAGATGAAACCTATGAAGTCGTTCACTCACTTGCCAAATGGAAACGCCACACCTTGGCTCGTTTTGGTTTCGGTGAAGGTGAGGGTCTGTTTGTTCACATGAAGGCTCTTCGTCCAGACGAAGATTCGCTGGATGCAACCCACTCTGTTTATGTAGACCAGTGGGACTGGGAAAAAGTGATTCCAAATGGACAACGCAATATCGCTTATCTCAAAGAAACAGTTGAGAAGATTTATAAGGCCATTCGTCTGACAGAGCTAGCAGTAGAAGCTCGCTACGATATCGAATCCATCTTGCCAAAACAAATCACTTTCATTCATACGGAAGAGTTGGTGGAACGTTACCCAGATTTGACACCAAAAGAGCGTGAAAATGAAATCTGTAAAGAGTTTGGTGCAGTCTTCTTGGTTGGTATTGGTGGCGAGTTGCCTGACGGGAAACCTCATGACGGCCGTGCCCCTGACTATGATGACTGGACAACAGAGTCTGAGAATGGCTATAAGGGACTAAATGGGGATATTCTAGTTTGGAATGAACCTCTTGGTTGTGCCTTTGAACTTTCCTCAATGGGGATTCGGGTAGATGAAGACACGCTTCGTCGCCAAGTTGCCCTTACAGGAGACGAAGATCGTCTTGAGTTGGAATGGCATAAGGCTCTGCTTAACGGACTCTTCCCACTGACTATCGGTGGGGGCATCGGACAGTCTCGGATGGCCATGTTCCTTCTTCGTAAGAAACATATCGGAGAAGTTCAGACCAGTGTGTGGCCTCAAGAAGTCCGCGATACGTACGAAAATATTTTGTAGAGAATCGAACCGCAAGGTTCGGTTTTCTTTCTCTTTTTGTCTATAATTTGGTATAATAAACGGTATGAAAATCGTATCAGGAATCTACGGAGGGCGTCCTCTCAAGACGTTAGAAGGCAAGACGACGAGGCCGACATCAGATAAGGTTCGTGGAGCTATCTTTAATATGATTGGCCCCTATTTTGATGGTGGACGTGTCTTGGATCTTTATGCTGGCAGTGGCGGTTTATCTATTGAGGCAGTATCGCGTGGCATGTCCCATGCTGTTTTAGTGGAACGGGATCGAAAGGCACAAGCTATCATCGCTGAAAATATCCAAATGACCAAGGAAGTTTTCAAATTTCAGCTCTTAAAGATGGAGGCTGAACGAGCCTTGGAACAAGTGAATGGTCCCTTTGACCTGGTCTTTTTAGACCCTCCATACGCAAAAGAACAAATTGTTGCAGATATCGAAAAAATGGCAGAAAGAAATCTTTTCTCCGAAGAGATCATGGTTGTCTGTGAAACCGATAAGTCTGTAGAACTCCCAGAAGAAATCGCCTGCTTAGGCATCTGGAAGGAAAAAATATATGGGATTAGTAAGGTGACAGTCTATGTCAGATAAAATTGGATTATTTACCGGTTCATTTGATCCGATGACAAATGGACATCTGGATATCATTGAACGGGCCAGCAAACTCTTTGATAAGCTCTATGTCGGGGTGTTCTACAACCCCCACAAACAAGGCTTTCTCCCTGTTGAAAATCGCAAACGGGCAGTCGAAAAAGCCGTAGCACATTTAGAAAATGTAGAAGTTCTTGCGTCTCATGATGAATTGGTAGTCGAAGTTGCAAGAAGACTGGGAGCCAAAACTCTTGTCCGTGGCTTGCGAAATCCTACAGACTTGCAATACGAGGCTAGTTTTGATTACTACAATCATCAACTGGCTCCAGATATCGAGACTGTCTACCTACATAGTCGCCCAGAGCATCTCTATATCAGCTCGTCAGCCATGAGAGAACTCCTGAAGTTTGGACAGGAGATTCAACAGTATGTCCCAAACAGTGTTGTGGAGGAATTAGCACATGAAGAAAAAAACTAGATGGCCCTTATATGCCATCCTAGCACTAGTATTGACGTTTTTGGCCTTTGTAGTACCTTTGCCATACTACATAGAAGTTCCAGGTGGAGCGGAAGATATTCGTCAAGTTTTAAAAGTCAATGAAACAGAGGATACGGAAGCAGGAGCTTACCAGTTTGTGACAGTCGGTATTCGACATGCGACACTATCGCATCTTGTCTATGCTTGGTTAACCCCGTTTACGGATATTCGAAGCGCTCAGGAGACAACGGGTGGTTCTACGGATGCGGAGTTTATGCGGATCAATCAGTTCTACATGCAAACTTCCCAAAATATGGCTAAATATCAAGGTTTGAAGACAGCTGGTAAGGATATCGAACTCAAGTACTTGGGAGTTTATGTCTTGACCGTGACAGATAATTCAACTTTTAAGGGTATTCTGAACATTGCGGATACTGTGACGGCTGTTAATGATAAGACTTTTGATAGTTCCAAGGACTTGGTTGATTATGTCAACTCTCAAAAACTAGGAGATCCAGTCAAGGTAACCTACGAAGAAGACGGAAGAGTCAAGACTGCTGAAGGTAAAATTATCACTCTCGAAAACGGGAAAAACGGAATTGGGATTGGTTTGATTGATCGTACGGAAGTGACCAGTGACGTTCCGATTCGCTTTTCAACAGCTGGTATCGGGGGTCCAAGTGCAGGTCTCATGTTTAGCCTAGCTATTTACACCCAGATAGCAGATCCAGGACTTCGTAATGGCCGCATCGTTGCGGGAACGGGAACCATTGATCGCGATGGAAATGTTGGCGACATCGGTGGAATTGACAAAAAAGTGGTTGCAGCCTCTCGTCAGGGAGCCAATGTCTTTTTTGCTCCTGACAATCCAGTCACCGAAGAAGCAAAAAAAGCAGATCCCAATGCGAAAAGTAACTATGAAACAGCCCTAGAAGCTGCTAAAACGATCAAAACAGAGATGAAAATCGTTCCCGTTAAGACCTTGCAGGATGCGATTGATTATCTTAAAAACAATCCCTAATCCGTAGAAAAATCGAAAACTAGCGCGCAAGCGGATAAGATGGTATAATAGTCAAATGGTTCAATTATTATTCACTCTAAGTAGTCATATACTCTTTATTTATTTGAGTTTTTACCTTTTGAAGGATCTTGTGAGATGGGAAAAGGTTTTAAAAGTGACCGCTACTAACACAAAAAAAGTTCGTTTGTTGGTAGGCTTCTTTAGTATTGTGATGGGCTATATCTTGAGTTCATTCTTTATCAGTTTGTACCAACTGTGGCAAGAAGCGCTTATAGGACTGTTATAAAATCAAAAGTAAAGGAAAAACTATGGAAAAAATTGTGGTTCAAGGCGGAGATAATCGTCTGGTCGGGAGTGTGACGATTGAGGGAGCAAAGAATGCCGTCTTACCTTTGTTGGCAGCGACTATTCTAGCAAGCAAGGGTAAGACAGTCTTGCAGAATGTTCCAATCTTGTCAGATGTTTTCACCATGAATCAAGTGGTTCGAGGTCTGAATGCCAAGGTGGACTTTGATGAGGAAGCACATGTTGTCGAAGTCGATGCGACTGGAGATATCACGGAGGAGGCTCCGTACAAGTATGTTAGCAAGATGCGGGCATCCATCGTTGTCTTGGGACCAATCCTTGCTCGTGTAGGCCACGCCAAGGTATCCATGCCAGGTGGTTGCACTATTGGGAGTCGTCCGATCGACCTCCACCTCAAAGGTTTGGAAGCTATGGGGGCAAAGATTACCCAGACAGCTGGTTACATCGAAGCCAAGGCAGAACGCCTGCATGGAGCTCATATCTACATGGACTTTCCTAGTGTCGGCGCAACACAAAATCTGATGATGGCAGCAACTCTAGCTGATGGTGTGACAGTGATAGAAAATGCTGCGCGTGAGCCAGAAATTGTTGACCTCGCTATTCTCCTTAATGAAATGGGAGCTAAGGTCAAGGGAGCGGGTACCGAAACAATCACAGTGACTGGTGTCGAGGAACTCCATGGTACGACTCACAATGTCGTACAGGACCGTATCGAAGCCGGAACCTTTATGGTAGCTGCAGCTATGACAGGTGGAGATATCCTCGTTCGTGATGCAGTCTGGGAACATAATCGCCCCTTAATCTCAAAACTACTCGAAATGGGTGTTGAAGTGACAGAGGAATCAGAGGGCATCCGTGTCCGTTCTCAACTGGAAAATCTTAAAGCTGTTCATGTAAAAACCTTGCCACACCCAGGATTTCCAACAGATATGCAGGCTCAATTTACAGCCTTGATGACTGTCGCAAAAGGGGAATCCACCATGGTGGAAACGGTGTTTGAGAATCGTTTCCAACATCTGGAGGAAATGCGTCGAATGGGCTTGCATTCGGAGATTATCCGTGATACAGCCCGTATCGTAGGAGGACAAGCTTTACAGGGAGCAGAAGTTTTATCAACAGACCTTCGTGCCAGTGCGGCCTTGATTCTGACAGGTTTGGTAGCGCAAGGGGAGACAGTTGTCGGTAAATTAGTCCACCTTGACAGAGGCTACTACCGCTTCCATGAGAAGTTAGCTCAGCTAGGAGCAAAGATTCAGCGGATTGAGGTTAAGGATGAAGAATAAAAACATACGTTATGTAGTCCGTCGCTTACTGTTGATTTTTATCGTACTCTTGCTGGGATTCCTTGCTTTAGGAATCGGCTTGATGATTGGCTACGGGATTCTAGGAAAGGGACAGGATCCATGGGCGATTTTGTCTCCAGCGAAATGGCAAGAATTGATTAGTAAATTTACAGGAAATTAGGCTGGGAGACCAGTCTTTTTTCTAGAGATATAAGGAGAGATATGGACAAGAAAACAAGACAGGCTCTGATAGGGATACTCATATTCTTACTATTATCTGCTGGTAGCTATTACATCAAGCAGATGCAGTCAGCGCCAAACACCCCTAAAACTAAGGTTAGTCAGAAAAGACAGGCTTCAGAAGCTCCTAGTCAGGAGTTGGCAGAGAGTGTCTTAATCGAGTCAATCAAGAATCAAATAAAAGGTGGTCTAGAATGGAATGGGGCAGGTGCCTTTGTCGTCAACGGCAATAAAACCAATCTAGATGCCAAAGTTTCTAGCAAACCCTACGCGGATAATAAAACAAAACCAGTCGGGAAAGAGACAGTCCCAACGGTTGCCAATGCTCTCTTATCCAAAGCGACTCGACAGTATAAAAATCGTGAAGAAACAGGCAATGGCTCAACCTCTTGGACTCCGCCGGGATGGCATCAGGTTAAAAATCTAAAGGGAACCTATACGCACGCAGTAGATAGGGGGCACTTGTTGGGTTATGCCTTGATAGGTGGATTGGATGGCTTTGATGCTTCTACTAGCAATCCCAAAAACATTGCAGTTCAGACAGCTTGGGCCAATCAGGCTCAGGCTGAAGATTCGACAGGGCAGAACTACTATGAGAGTTTGGTTAGGAAAACCTTAGACCAGAATAAGAGAGTCCGTTACCGGGTAACTCTCCATTATGCTACAAATGAGGATTTGGTTCCATCTGCTTCACAAATTGAAGCCAAGTCTTCGGATGGCGAATTGGAATTCAACGTCCTGATTCCAAATGTTCAAAAGGGTATCCAACTTGATTACCGAACAGGTCAGGTCACGGTGACAAACTAGAAAAAAGGAATAAAAACTGCTCCCTTGTCCATCATTGATAAGGGAGCGATTGTATAAATTAGAAAATAATGTGATTCCTAGGCCGATTTATGATATAATGGAACACAAGATACTATTTTAGGAGAAAGACCATGGAAGACCCGAGCAGTCAGGATTTGTTACTGCAATTTGTACTTTTAGTTGTATTGACCTTTTTAAATGCCTTTTTCTCAGCTGCAGAAATGGCTATGGTGTCACTAAATCGTGCCCGAGTAGAGCAAAAAGCAGAAGAAGGCGATAAACGCTATATCCGTTTGCTAAAGGTACTTGAAAACCCTAATCACTTTTTATCAACAATTCAAGTCGGTATCACCTTGATCACGATCTTGTCAGGGGCAAAATTGGCAGATACACTTGGACAAGTAATTGCCTCTTGGATGGGGAGTGGAGAAACAGCTTATGCCATTGCAAGTTTCCTCTCTTTGGCATTCTTGACCTACATCTCTATTGTTTTTGGTGAACTCTATCCTAAACGGATTGCCCTCAATCTCAAAGATGCCTTAGCCA